>NZ_JBSGCR010000020.1:0-106703 GCF_053601935.1 Streptosporangium sp. NPDC004631
GCGCCACCCGGCTGGACGACTACAAGCCGTACCTGATCCAGCGCTGGAACGACGGCTGCACCGACGCCGCCCGCCTATTTCGTGAAATCCGCGCCAGAGGCTACCCCGGCCGCACACCGCAGGCCGTCCGCAGATACCTGCGGCCCCTGCGAACGGACACTGCCCCCGTCCCGGCACCGCCGCCGGTGCCCAAACCTCACCGGGTGGCACACTGAATCATGCGGCACCCCGATCACCTGCACGCCGACGAGGAGTCCCAGCTCAAGGACATCCTGGCGCGCTGCCCGCAGTTGAATGCCGTTCACCGCCACGTGCGGGCCTTCGCTCAGATGGTCCGCAACCTCGAAGGGGAGAACCTCACCGCGTGGATCGACGCCGTACACGCCGACGACCTTCCCGCGTTGCGCTCCTTCGCCGGCAACCTGCACAACGACCGCGCCGCCATCACCGCAGGCCTGACCCAGGTATGGAGCTCCGGTCCCACCGAAGGTCAGGTCAACCGGATCAAGACGCTCAAGCGGCAAATGTATGGCCGTGCCGGCTTCGCCCTGCTCCGAAAACGCGTCCTGCTCGGATGAGCAGGAACACGCACCGTCACCTCATCACGAAAACCTTGCCAGAGCCCAGGTTCTGGCCGGACTCATCGGCGAAGACGAGCCAGGAGCCCCAGGCCGCCCAGGTGCTTTTGAAGCCAGCCACACCTGCCGCCTCCAACTGGCGATCTCCTCCTCCTCGTCGCGCCGGGCCGCCCGATGCGCCGGCACCTGAAACGACCACCCCAGCCGCTCCATCAGATAGGCCACCCCACTCGGCGTGTAGCGGATGTGGAACCTCTCGGCGATCAGGGCGGCGATACGCGCGCTCGTCCAGCGCTGATCGTCCCACCCGTGCGCGATCGCACCCTCGTCCAAGAACGCCTTCAGCCGGGTCAGCTGCGCCTCGGTGAGCTTGCAACCGGTCCCGGCGGTCCCCTTGGAGACCAGCGTGGCCTTGTCGCCCTTCATCCAGGCCGGATGCCACTCACAGGCGGACTTGCGTGTCACACCCGGCAGCTGGGCCACCCGAGGCGGAGTGATTCCTCCGCAGAACATGTCCGCCGTCCGAAGCCGCAGCGCCTCACGCCGTTCGCACTCCGTGCCGGACAATCCCCCGCTTCTGTCTGAGTACCTCATACCTCCAGGCAAACAGTGCGGACAGCCACCCCCTGACAGTCCGTGACACCCAACTTTCTCCGTCAGTAGCTGTAGGGGTTGGCGAACTGCGGGGTGCGCAGGTCCAGCAGCGGGTCGGTGGAGATGAACTTTGCGATGGCGGGGTCGTAGTAGCGGGCCGACAGGTAGGTCAGGCCGGTGGAGTCGTCCTCGATCTTGCCGAGGAAGCCCCGGTCGGTGAAGGGCAGGTCGTCTGTGCCGCGGCGTTTGCCGAACGGCAGGTAGCGCTCCCGGCTGACCTGGCCGGTGGTGTCGTTGACGGCGATCTGGCTGCTGCCGTGCAGGCCCGACAGCATCCAGGTGACACCGGCGGAGGTGCGCATCGCGACGGTGGAGCCGTCGGCCGCGCTGTAGTAGCGCTTGGCGGCGACCGCCCCGGCCGCCAGTTTGAGTTCCGTTGTCCCGAGGTAGAGGGTTGCGCTGCCGTCGGGGTCGCGGCGGATCAGGCGTTTGACACGCGAATTGGGATAAACCCCTAACTTGCCGGGGCCCGCCTCGACATCAACCAGTCGTAGCCGGATCCAATGCGTTCGACGTAGGCGGGCCGGAGATGAGCTCGAATGGCTTGAGGACATATTCCGGTGGACGCGTTACCTCGTCTCCGTCGCCTCGTGGACGGTCCCGCCCGGTGCGGCCGAGCGGCTCCTCCGCTACGCCTGAGCGCCGGGTGAGCCGGAGAGCAGTTCGGAGGCGTACTCGGCCATCTCCTGCGCGGATCTCGGCAGCCCGTAATCCGTGACGAGCGTGGAGAAGTTGCCGAACGGGTGACTGCCGAACCGCCAGGTGTCGGGGGAGTCCGCGAGAACGCGGACGATCCGCCGCTGGCGCTCGTCGAGCGCCGTGAAGGTCGTGCCCGCCGGAAGCGGCTCGGGGAAGGCCATCGGCAGGGCGGCGTCCGCCACCAGAAGCGCCTCGGTCCCAGAGACGGACGGCAGCCGGGCCAGCAGTTCCGCGAACAGGGCGTCGGCGTAGACGTCTCCGAGCTCGTGCAGCGCCTGCGCGGCGTATCCACGGAGGTCACCGTCGAGGAAGGGGATCGCCTCGTGCGCTCTGCCGGCGTGACCGACCCAGCCGAGCAGCTCGTCGGCGACGCGCCCACCGGCGGCCGGACCGCGGAGCCGCGCCTGCCCGATGGCCGCACCCCAGCGCACGACGTCTCGCGGATCGTCCAGTGCGACGTCCAGCGTGGCCGTCACCTCCGGCGTCGACACCCCGCCGGAGGCGGCGCCGAGCAGGCCGATCGCGACCAGGACGGTGGCGGCCACCGCGGGCTCGGGGTCGGCCGCCGCCCGGACCAGCGCCGGCAGAACGGCCTCCGCCTCCTCCGGATACCACGCCAGCGCATAGGCGGCGGCGATCCGTACCGGGACGTCGTCGTCGGTGAGCAGCTCGCGAACCAACGGCAGCCCGGAGCGGACCGCGTCGTACGCCGCCAGTGCGAGGTGGGCGTCGAGCCGGCCGTTGTCTGCGTCGTCGAGCGTCCCCATGTACTGGAACAGGCCGGGCTCGTCGCACCCGTCCTCCTCGGCCTCCTCGTCCACGAACCCCTTGCCGACGGCCAGCAGGACGTCTCCCCTCGCGGCCTGCGCACGATGGTCGGCAACGGGATAACCGGACGGCAGATGCCCCTCGGCGTAACCGACGGCCAGATGGGTCAGCAGTCCCAGGACCGCCGCACGGTCCGGCGTGGCGGGGTCCGCGAGCAGTTCCAGCAGGAACGGCACCGCGTACGCGCTGGCCTCGTAACGGGTGCCCTGGTGAAAGACGTTCCCGTACAGACTGTTCAGCGCCTTGCTCCGGACGTCGGGGTCCGGGGAGCGCAGTCCACGAATCTGGCCCGGCACATCGCCCGCGCGGCCGTAGGCGTGGGTCAGGCCGGCCCAGTCGACGACATCGAGTCCTTCAAGCATGACCGCATGCTGCCAAACGCCTACGACATTTTCACGAACGCCCATACGGATGGGGTGAATGAATATGACCGCCACCGGCTCTGTTCATCGTGCCCTTGTCCGGTCCGCGCGAGGCTGGAGCGCGGCCCGGTCGTTCGAACGACCAGGAGCGTCACGTGTCTTCTCTCTTCTCATCACCGACCGATACCGATCTGACCACCGACCGCCTCATCCTGCGGACCTGGACCACCGACGAGGCCGACGCCGTCCTGAACGGTGCCCGGCCCGCGCACTGGGCCGAGGACTTCCCCGCCGAGGGCGACCAGGTCATCGCGGGTCTGTTCACCGAGCACCCCGCGTGGCTGGGCGAGTACGGCCACCGGCAGATCGTCGAACGTGACAGCGGCCTGGTGGTCGGGGCGATCGGCCTGTTCTGGCCGCCCAGCGACGGCATCCTCGAAATCGGATATGGCATCGTGCCCTCCCGGCGGGGCCGCGGCTATGCTCCCGAGGCCACCCGGGCTCTGACGGAGTTCGCCTTTACCGCCCCGGGCGTCCGCACGGTCTATGCCAACGTGGAACTGTCGAACCCGCCCTCGATCCGCGTGCTGGAGAAAGCCGGCTTCCAGCGATGGAGCTCTGAGGAGAACATCGCCCGGTTCCGCGCCGCGCCCCCGGCCCCGGTCCCAGCCCCGGTCCAGCGGTAACCCCACGGGATCGGCGGCGGCATACCGCCGCCGATCCCGCACGTGTTGCCCGCCCCGGCTCACCCGATGGCGCGCGACAGGTCCGGATCTCGCCGGCCATGCCCCGCCGACGTGTCAACTTTTCTCCCGAAATGCGCGTCTACCCTTTATGGGATTGTTGTTTCGCGGCACCGTTGCGGCCGTCGCCTTCTTCGTCACCACGGGGCCGACCGCCGCCCACGCCGTGGCGCCGGCCGGTCAGTGGAGTGTCGTCCATAACGACCGCCGCGACTCCTACGACGCGGTGACGGTGACGCCGGGTGGGGCGGTCTGGGTCGCTGGGACGAGGCACCCGGATCGCGGATCGACCGGCGCCGAGTCGCTCCTGTTGAAGGGCGGCCGGTCCACCTTCAAGCGTGTCACCGGGCCGGGCTTCCGGGTGAAGCGGCTGACGTCGGCGTCCGACACCAGGGTCTGGGCGTTCGGCACGTCGCGATACGCCCAGTGGGACGGCAAGCACTGGCAGGTCAAGCGATGGAGCCACGGCCGGGTGGACCGGGCGCACTCCATCGGCAAAAACCTGTGGGTCATCGAGAACGCCAACGCGTTCCCGTCGACCGGTAAGGCCGGGTGGAAGGCGCACTCCACGCTGCGGCGCCTGGTCGGGCCGGTGTGGCGCAAGGTCCCCACGCCGATCGTGGTCAAAGGACTCGACGGCAAGTGGGCGGCGGGCTCGGTGCGAGGCACGGCGGCTCTGGCCCGCTGGACCGGCACGGCCTGGCGCGCGGTCGCGCTTCCGGCGATTCCGTCCGCGCATCCGGGCCAGATCTCGGAGCTGACGGATGTCGCGGTCGACGGTGAGACCGGCCGGGTGATGGCCGTCGGCTGGGCCGCCTGGCCGTGCGGCGGCGCGAAACCCTCCTTCTGCGGTGAGACCCTGCTGCTGTCCGGCTATCCGGGCGACTGGAACTTCGAGGTCCGTGGTGAACCGGGTATCCAGCCGCGCGCCCAGGCGGAGCCCGACGGCAGAGGCGGGGCCTGGGTCGTCTACGACGCCAAGGGCGGAGGCAGCGGGTTTCTGCACATCGGCACCGATGGCGTCGAGCCGGGCGCCTTTCCGGCTCCGCCGAACCAGAACGCCTCCGTCCGCGACCTCGCCATCCAGCCGGAGAGCGGTTCCGTCTGGGCGGTCGGCGCGGCACCCTCTGGCCGCAGCGGTGTGATCTGGGCCCACCCCCGCTGATCCGGCTGAGCCCCGGGACCACACGGACGGGACCGCCCTGGTCCGCGCCGGGTTCGCGCGTACCTCCGTCATGCCCGCACGAGCGGGGTCACCTGAGCTGTCGGTCTCGACCCCCTGGAGGGATTCAGCAGCGGGTGTTACCGGTTGTGAGCCGTCCCGCGTTCTGCCCGCTCAAGCTCGGCGATACGTGAACCTGTCGCGGAAACGCATACCAGGCCCGCTTTCCGGACTCTACGCTTACGGGCGAACGCTCCGCGTCAGGAGCCCGGCGAGGGAGGGAAGAAGACGCATGGGAGAGCACCAAGGGAAGCCCCGCGAAAAGGAGGAGGACTTCGTGCCGCCACCGCAGACGAAGGAGAAGTCCGACGGCCGTCCCGACGACGGCAGGCATGCGAAGCCCAGCGCGAAGTGACCACCGGCGTGGGGCCGGGACGGCGGCGTCTGCGTGAGCACCTGCTGGCCTCCGGCGCGATGTCCCCGGACTGGGCACCCGCCTACGACGCCGTCCCCCGCGAGTTGTTCCTGCCCGAGGTGATGTGGCCCTCCGTCGAGGGACGGCGCATCGTGGTCTCCAGGGCCGACGACCCCGCCGAATGGCTGCGGTGGGCTGACGCGGATGTGCCCATCACCACGCAGTGGGACGACGGCCGTCACGACGGCCCCGAGCGCGGCGAGCTGGCGACCAGCTCCAGTTCGATGCCCGGTGTGGTGTTCGACATGCTCCGGGAGCTGTCGGTGTTCGACGGGGCGAGGGTGCTGGAGGTCGGTACGGGAACCGGTTGGTGCGCGGCCCTGTTGTCGGCCCGGCTGGGTGAGGACAGCGTGGCGTCGATCGAGATCGACGAGGCGGTGGCCAAGACGGCGCGTACGGCGCTGGCCGCCGCCGGGTGGCATCCGCGGCTCGTCGTCGGTGACGGCCTGCTCGGCTGGCCGGAGCGGGCGCCGTACGACCGGATCCTCGTGACGGCGGGGGTGCGGGAGGTTCCGCGGTCCTGGATCGAGCAGACCCGGCCCGGCGGCGTGCTGGTAATGCCATGGGGGCCGGCCTTCACCGATCAGAACGCCCTCGTGCGACTGGCCGTCGACGTCGACGGCGCCGCCGGCGGGCGTTTCGTCGGCCCCACCCGGTTCATGCACGTGCGTTCCCAGCGCGGCGAATGGCCCCGGCATCGGGACTACCTGCCCAACGGCTGGCCCGCCGACACCCGCGAGTCCACCACCTCGCTCACCGCGGCCGACGTCCTGTCCGACGATTCCTACGCCGCGGTGGACTTCGTGCTCGGCCTGCTGATGCCCGAGTGCGTCTACACCCACGGGCGCTCTCCGCGCGGCACCATGACGGTATGGCTGTACGGCCTGGGTGACCTGTCGTGGGCGGCGGTGTACTTCAACGAGGACGACCCCTCGGCCTCGCGCGTCTCCCAGGGGGGACCGCGCAGCCTGTGGGACGAGGCCGAGGCCGCTCACCGGTGGTGGAGCGCGCGGGGGCGGCCGGGACACGAGGAGTTCGGCCTCACCGTCACCGCCGACGGGCGACAGCGTGTGTGGCTGGGCGATCCGTCCGCCCTGATTCCGCAGGCTGAGGCGGTGACTGGCACGGCAGCCGCCATTCGTTAGTTGAGCTGGGTATACGCGGTTACGAGACCACCAGCGGAATGATCGCCGCCCGGGTGCTCGATTCTCAGCAAGCGAGGCGGCTAGCGGGTGCGGTGCTCCACCCAGGCACGGCCGGCGTCGGCCGCGCGAGCACGTGACGCCCGGATGCGCTGAGGGCCGTTGCGGGCGACGAACTCCCGGAACAGGCTCCACACGGCCGCAAGACCGGTCACCACAGTTTCCGGGGCGACTTTCCACACCGGGAGCCTCGCCGCTAGCGCCTCGGCCTCCGCCGGAGTGTGCCCGGCGGCGATGAGGCGGGGGATCAGCAGCGCGACCTCCGCCCATGCCGGTCCCTGGCAGGCCAGGCCCCAGTCGATAACGTGAAGGTGGTCCGTCCCGGCCAGGAGGTTGCCCTCGTGCAGGTCAGCGTGGAGCAGGGAGGTCCCGGTGAGCGCGTCCACCTCCAAGCCCCGGCGGGCGCTGCGGTACTGAGCCAGGCTCTCCAGGTCGGGCGGAGGGGCGGCGAGCAGCGCGTCGGCGCGGCGGACGAGAAAGGCCACGTTGTCGGCGAGGGGCGGCACATCGGCGCCCGGGTTGGGGGTGAGCCTCTCCCCCAGGAGCGCGACGACGTCAAGAAGAGCGACCACGTCAGGGGAGGGCGGCCCCAGATCGGCGGCGTGATGTGCGGTCACGTGGTCGAACAGCAGGGTGAGCCATCCCGCGTTCTGCCCGCTCCAGCACAGACGGGGCGTGGGCACCTCGGCGGGCAGTACGGCGTTGACGTGCCGTTCGCGCTGGTAGAGCACAGCCGAGGGGGAGTCGGCGGGCAGTGCCTTGAGGAAGAGGGGGCCTCGTTCGGTGTCCAGCCGTACGGCGATGCCCGCGGTCAACCCTGCGGGCACGGCGGTGACCTCACGGATGAAACCGCAGAAGGTCTCCACCTGAGCACGCATAGCGGCAGGAAGGTCGGCCCACTGGTGTCCGGTCACGCCAGCACGGTACGCCGTCCGCGGAGCTGAGCTGGGAAGAACGAGCCGCACCGGATGGGGCGGTTCCAGTCCACCCGTGAGACAGGCGCTTCGGTGATGCCCGTGATGCCCACCCCAATTCACACGTAGCTGAGTCCACCTGACCAGGGAAACCGGTCGCGGTGCGGAAGAGTATGGACGAGAAGGACATGTGCGCCCGTGGCCTACCGGCGACCATCCCACCCACCACCCCTGTCCGGCCTGGAACTCCTGGCCGAAGCGGCCTACATGACGGCCCCTCCCCTGGAAAAGGCCCGGACACGGCCCCGAAACCGGGAGGTCGGACATGGCGAGGAGTAGCAGGCCGGGTTCAGGCGCTCGGCGGGAGAATCACCCGGCGGGGATCGTCGGGGAGGTTCTCCTCATCGAACAGGACCCACTCGGCAACCCTGACCTCATACAGCCGCATCGGGGACCGACCGGCCGCGAACTCCGCCGAACCCAGCACACCCGAGGCAGCGGGCCAGCGTGCGACGAAAGCGGCGACCTGCCGATCGATGCCCACCGTGGAAAGCTCGCGGGCATGTCCGGCGAAGGACACCCCGCGCACCGTCTGCCCCAGGTCCTTCAGAGGGATCGCCACGATCGCACCGGCGACCCGTGAGTCGCTACGGGCGTTGAGACTGTGGACGCGGTCCTGACGGGAGATCCACCGCAGCACGTCGGGCGCGAAGTGCGCGTCGTACCAGACACTGCATACCCGCGGCGCCCCGTCGTCTCCAAGGGTGGCGAGCTGCATGAGCTTCCCACCTCTGACGTACTCCTCCAGCAGCACTCGGGCTTCCGCCATGGTCACCTCCTCGGTGCCGGTGAAGGGAGGGAGGGATCGGGTGGCTGAAGGTGGGCAAGGACCTCCCGCCATTCACGCGCGACCTGGCCTACCGGGTCAAGGAGTGCTCCGAATTCGCGGGCACGGGTCACCACGCTGACGCTGTGGAAGGTGTGTCGGTCGGTGACGGCGCCGACAGCGACCCGATACGCCTCCTCGGCCTCCCCGGCCTGGGCAAGCGCCGAGGCATGCTCGAACCGCACCAGTGCCGGCTCAGTGGTGTCGGTTAGATCGTAGGTTGCCAGTGCTCTGGCAACCGCATCTACCGCCCCTTCGGTATCTCGCAGATCCACCCGACCCCGTGCTTCGTAGAACGCATGCTTCTCCGGTAGAAAAGAAAAGATACCTGGTTGGACGGTGCCCGGCAAAGATTGTTCCAGGGCAATCCGGGACGCCTCGATAGCCCGCTCGAATGCGGCTCGATCTCCAAGAGCCGCATATGCCTTGGCGGCGAACCCCCACAGCCAGGCGATCGCCGGACTGGGTGACGGCCTTTGTTCCAGTCGGGGGAGAACATGGGCGAGCACTTCTCGCGGTTCTCCAGCATAGGTGGGCAAGTAGGCTGCGCCCGCCAAGACGATGTCACTGAGGTAGTGGTCTCCTGCCTCGTGCGCTGCTCGCGCTGCGGCAAAATACCAACGGCGGGCAAGTGGGAACTGGTTGGAGTTAAACAGGATCTCACCGACCACAGTGGCGAGTCTGGCCCCGATGCGCGCCAGACGTTGTTGAACGCAGAATGGCTGTCTTTGTCCAAGTAGGTCCCGCACGCTTGATAGGTGCAACAGCGTTTCCTGCAACACGGTCGTCGGAGGAACCTTCACGACTCTCTGTCCCAGCCGTTCGGCTTCTCGCTCCATTAATAGCAATCGGCCTTCGCTGACGCTACTTGAGTCCAAGACCTGTTCAAGCAGATCCGGGCCATTCCATATGCTTTCGACCATCCCAGCAGCCATCGCCGCCGCACCCAGTCGAAACGCCTCTCGCCGGTTCGTGTCCGCCTCCCCTCGTTCGCGCGGACTACTGTCAATGCTCGAAGTAACCGCAATTTGACCATATGGGGACAAAAGCTCTGCGGCGCTATGGCCGGGAAACATCCGTTCGAGTACGCGACAGTGATCAGCACGAGGCAGTGTCTTAACCCCACATGACAGCCATCGAGTGAACTGCTCCCGACTCGGAGCAGTTCCGATCAGGTTCTTATCGAGCTGTCGAGCGACCTTTTCGTACTCGGCGGCGAACGCCGCACGTGACTTCAGATGTCGTTTCACTAAGAGTACTTTGAGAAGACTCTCACCGTTTGGCATGGATGACCCCCGCTCCTCTTCGGATCGACGAGCCGACCTCGTGTTTTCACGATGCCTTCAAGCCTAGATGACTTGTTCCTTTCATGCCCCTTGCTCGCGATACTCCGTCGCCCGCGACGCAGTGATGGAACAGGTACGACACACCGTGACGCGTCCGCGACCTTTTGGAGCTGTCCGTCAATTCCTAGCGTTCAAGACATGGCTCTACTCAGCTCAGCTGGTGAAGTTCTCGCCACCGGTCCTTGTCGTAGGCAAGCCACACAGGTAGCCGAATGGCTTCAAAGCGCGTTATGGGAGAGATATGACTTGGCCACCGACATGTTTCTCCTTGCGTCGGGCCGTGTCGCGGTCTCGGTCGCTCGTGACGTGGTCGTCCGTACCGACGGCGAGTTCATCTGGTGGACGATCCAGGGAGCAGGCCGCCGCGGCAGGCCCCGGCTGGCGCTGTACCGCACCCCGCACCTGGCCGCCGAGCGGCTCGCCAGGCAGCTGGCCGCCCAGCCGCCCCCGGACGAGGCCCCGGAGTATCGCGACGCACTTCCCCAGTGACCCCGTCGCCCGTCGCCACCCCCGAACGGATCCAGGCCCCGGACCACGGTGACCGGCCGGTGAGGTGACAGCCGTACGGCCGCCGCCTCACCCCCGGCGGCCTGGTGCACACGACCCACACCCCCCGATCACCCGGCGCCCCGCCTCAGACCGCCGACTTCCGTACCCCTGCCAAAAACCTGCGGCGGGCCCCATCCGCCGTCGTGACCCCTGCCCGCTTCCCCGGCACGAAGGCAGGAGGCCACAGCGGAGGCCCGCCGCTCCCGGTGGCCCCGGGAACACCCCGATCCCCCGTCCCGCCGCCGGACACAGGGGGCATCAGGCAGGTGCTCCCGGGGCCACACCATCACCGCCCGCAAGGATCCGACGCACCCTCACCACCGCCGGCAACGAAGCCGGCCGCTACCCACCACCGTCATCGACACCATCCCCCCGACCTCCATCGCATCGGCAAAGGAGCCGACCGTGATCCCCTTCCCGCTCCCCCCGGCAGCCCCACCCCCGGACGCGGCCCTCCACCGGCCGCGCGCCACCGCCGTCGCAGCCGTCGTCCGCCTGCAACAGGCCCTGCACCACAACGGCGTCCACACCTCCACCGCCTACGACGACGGCCTGCCCCGCCTGCACGTCAAAAACGACCTCACCATCTGGACCGACCCCACCGGCCACACCTTCTTCTGGTCCGCCCACCCCGGCGAACGCGCCGAACACGCCCCCACCACCCAGATCGACCAGATCGCCGTCCACATCGCCAACCGCCTCACCACGACCGGCACGACGGCGAAACCGGAGGCCGAGACGGACCCGGCGGACTGAGACCGGCGCGGCGGCCGGACAGGGAAGCAGCCCAGTGGGGGGCCGCCTCCCACCACCGCCGCGCCCCCTTTCCGCGCCTCCCGGGGACAGAGGGAGAGAACGCGCGGAAAGGCAGGTGCGGGCCGGTCCGGGGTGGCACTCGACCGGCCCGCACCACCCCCCTCACAACTCCACCAGACCAGCCCCCACCACACACCACCGGAGACGCCATGCCCGCCCCCGACACCCCCACCCCCGGTCACGGCCCCAAGACCGTGGCCGGGAACACTCACCCGACCACACACCACGCGTCGGCGCCGGACAGGTTCCCGACACCACCCGCCATACCGGCGCTGTGGAAAGCACCAGACCCGGCGGAGGTACGCGATCACCGCCCCGTTCCCAGCCCCAGCCCCGTTCCCAGCCCTGTCCCCGGCTCCGATCCCAGTTCGGGCCTCGGCTCTGGTGCGGGCCTTGATCTCAACCCCGGCTTCAGCCCCGCTTCGAGCCTTGGCCCCGGCTCGGCCGACACCGCCCGCGACCTGGAGGCCCGCAACCCCGGCTGGGCCATCCTCTGGCGCCCCTGGGCCCGCCGCTACTGGGCCTTCCCCTGCTGGATCACCACCCACCCCGAACCCATCGAAACCCGAAACCCCCACGACCTCATCAACCTCATCCAACAGACCGAACTCCATCACCCACCACCCGGCGACCGCTACCCACCCCCCTACCAGCACAACCAGTGGCCGACCGCATGAAGCGGGCCTAAACGGAGCGGGGAGAGGGCGCCCAGGCAACCAGGGCCGCCATTAGTTCCAAAGGTCCCAGGCAGGATGGTGGATGATCTCCGGTAACGGCAGGAGCTCGACTGGCCGGTCACCGTACCTCGTCGGAAGGGCGGAACGCAGGAGGGCCGTCAGCTCCCGGTAGGTGTGGTCGCCACCCTCGGCCCTCCAGATGACGGAGCCGCCGCCAAGCCGTACGACAGGCCGGCCATGTGGTCAAACGTGGTCAGGCGCGCCCGGTCTTCGACAGGGTCGCGTAGACGATGATGTTGTCGGTGTAGTGATGGGTCTCACGGTTGTAGACGCCGCCGCAGGTGATCAGCCGCAGGGTCGCCTCACCCGTGTTCCCGTAGACCCGCCTCGACGGGAACGTCTTCTTACTGACCTGTTCCACCCCGTCCACCGTGAACTCCGCGACGGTCCCGTCCGACCGGGACACCCTGATCTTGTCTCCGCGCCGGATCTCCTTGAGGCGGCTGAAGACTGCGGCTCCGGCGCGGGTGTTCACGTGCCCCAGCAGCACCGAGGGGCCCTGCTGTCCGGGGATCGGGCCGAGTTTGTACCAGCCAGCCTGGTTCGGCTTGCTCAGCGGAGGGGTCTCGATCTCCTTCTTGGCGTCCACGCCGAGCGGCATCAGCGGAGCCAGGACACCGATCTTCGGGATGGCCAGCCGGTTCGGCTGTACGCCCTCGCTCTTGAGCGGCGCCGGTGGCTTGACGACGGGCAGCGGCGGGGGCGCGGTGGGGGCCGCGGCCGTCAACGGTACGTCCAGCCCGCCCGGCCCCACACTCGACGGCAGGGTCTCCGCGGGCTCCGGCCGCTGCTCCTGCCGCTCCGAGGTCACCTGCTCCCCCGGCTCCGGAACATTCTCCAGGAACAGGGTGTTCGCCGCCTGCGGCACCGGAGGTCCGTACGCCTCGTCCTCGGTCGCCGGCGACAGGTAGGTGAGCAGCCCCGCCATGATCGCGGCCACTCCGCCGAGCGATCCGACCACGAGCAGAGTGGGGAGCAGGATGCTTCCCCTGCTCCTGGCCGCCCGGCTGTCGCCGTAATAAGCGTCCGGACCGTCCTGCGAAGGCCCTGGATACATCCCGGCCCCTCCTTACCTATCTTCGACCACGCACATGCGCCGCCCGGCGCCTCTTCAAGGCCACTCCACCGAACACGCTGCCGAGAAGCATGGCAGTTCCCCCGCTGATCAGCCCCATCCCGGAGGGACGGCCCTCATCGGGGGCCTCACCGGTATGGGCGCCTCCCGTGGGCGTCACGAACACCTGGGGAGCGGTCGGGGTGGGCCGGGTGGGGGTCACGGTCGCCGTCACGGTCAGCGTGGGCTTGGGGGTGGCGGTGGAGGCCGGTGGGGTGGTCGTGTAGGTGACCCCGGGGGTCGGCGTCTTCGTGACCGTGACCGTCGGACTCGGAGTGGGAGACGTGGTGACCGGAGCCTTCTCCACCTTAACCGTCGCGGTCTTTGCGTTGAGCGGTGGAGTGCAAGTGGTCTCGAAATACTCTGGAGGAGTGGCGTGTTCGCCGGGAATCACATTGAAGCCGTCAATCAGAGCGTACTGGGACTCCAAGGCAAGGCTTGTCACCCTCACCCTGTATTTGCCGTACTGAAGAACCTTCGACTTCCATAGCGCTAGTTGGCCTCGCCGCTTCTTAGCAACATCAGCCCCCTGAGCCTCAGAAACTTTCGAAGGGTGAACCACACCCTCATCGACAGGCTGCGCTTCCCCCTCCTTGAAGACCTCCACTTTCATGTCTCCGTGAAGCTCATAGCGTTCAGCGATATATTCGACTCCCGATCCCAAAAACTCCATCTCAGCCCACACCGTAGGCCCAGCAGCCCAATGAACGTCCGCTTCGCGATCCTTGAGACTTCCAGGCTCCCACTCACCAGGCGGAGGCTTAGCGACCAGGTCGCGCGAATAGTTCCAGCCATCGCTGTAACTGATCGGCCCTTGCCTGTGACTAAGCTCGCCTGCGGCATCAACAGTGTGGCCGTTTGCGTCATTGATCTCAATGGCTGATTTAGACGGCGTGAAGAAAACCTTCAACTGACCCGGAGTGACCTTTATTTCTTCACCCTTAACAACACCGGACTCACCGAGAAGCTTCTCCGGCAGCTGAAGCTGCTTTCCGCTTGTAAGCACACCGAGGTCTTTGGCACCAAGAGATTGAATCGTCCCGTTAAGCGCCCCAGAGACAGACACCGTCCCGGTAGCAGAGATTCTGCCTCCGGCAGGGAAGTCGGCAGGCGCAACAAAAGTGGGCTTATCGGCCGAGTCAGCGAGGGTCCAGTTAAATTGAAGAGGCTGGCCGTGGTAAACCGTCCTCGGAACCGACAACTGAACCTCGACGGTCTTTCCCGGCGCAGCACCAGGTGCAAGCCTTCCGATGCAGCTGTAATCGTAGATGTAGTACTCGGTATCCACAGCAGCGCGCGCTGGAGCCAGAACCACCAGACCACCGAGCGTCACCCCAAGGGCGGAGGCTAAAACCGTCCCACGGAGCCTCGTTCCCCAGCGAAACATCGCGCACTCCGATCGTCGGCACCTGGTTACAAAGTGGTCATCTGATCACAAACTAGGCCCGGATCGTACTGCCCTCAGATGTCCCCCCGCAGGGGGATGACAAGTCCCCCAGGAGACTGTGGCAAACCTGTGATCTGACCGGGCTGCGGACGAAAACGGTACACGACCCTCACCAACTGGGCATATCCAGAAGCGCGCCCGCCTGTACCTGAAAGTAACAGAATTGTATTCTGTTACTACGGGCCCCTGAGGAGGCAGTCAATGGAACGAGACCTTTTCGAAGAGGAGCACCGGCTCTTCCGTGAGACCGTGCGCGAGTTCCTGGCCCGCGAGGTGGTGCCCCACCACGCTCGGTGGGAGAAGGACGGCATCGTCCCGCGCGAGGTGTGGAAGAAGGCCGGAAAGATCGGGATGTTCGGTTTCGGGGTGCCGGAGGAGTACGGCGGGGCGGGGGTCAAGGACTTCCGCTACAACGCCGTGATCGTGGAGGAGATCATGGCGATCGGGGCGACCGGTCTGGGGTACTCCCTGCACAACGACGTGATGGCCCCGTACTTCGTCGATCTCACCAACGACGAGCAGAAGGCCCGCTGGCTGCCCGGGTTCGTGAGCGGCGAGCTGATCACGGCCGTCGCGATGACCGAGCCCGGGGCGGGCAGCGACCTTCAGGGCATCCGGACCACCGCGGTGCGCGAGAGGGACGGCTACCTCCTCAACGGCCAGAAGACCTTCATCACTAACGGCATCAACTCCGACCTGGTCGTCGCGGTCGCCAAGACCGACCCGGAGGCGGGCGCCCGGGGCATCTCGCTGTTCGTGGTCGAGCGGGGCATGGAGGGCTTCGGCCGGGGTCGCAACCTCGACAAGATCGGCATGCACGCCCAGGACACCGCGGAGCTGTTCTTCGAGAACGTCCGGGTGCCCAGGGCCAACCTGCTGGGTGAGGAGGAGGGCCGGGGCTTCTTCCAGCTCATGGCCAACCTGCCGCAGGAGCGCCTGTCGATCGCCGTGATGGCCGTGGCCGCCGCCGAGACCGTCCTGCGGGAGACCATCGAATACTGCAGGACCCGGAGGGCGTTCGGCCGCGCCATCGGCGGCTTCCAGAACACCCGGTTCGTGCTCGCCGAGCTGGACACCGAGGTCGAGATCGCCCGGCACTACGTGGACAGGTGCATCCTGGCGCTCAACGCCGGCCGGTTGAACGCGGTGGACGCGGCCAAGGCGAAGTGGTGGACCACCGAACTGCAGCACAAGGTGATCGACCGCTGCCTCCAGTTGCACGGCGGCTACGGCTACATGATGGAGTATCCCGTGGCCAAGGCCTGGGTCGACAGCCGCGTTCAGACGATCTACGGCGGCACGACCGAGATCATGAAAGAGATCATCGGCCGCTCGTTCGACTTCTGAACCCAACTTCTGAACCCGGCTTCCGCACCCGATTTCCGCACCGTGCCCTCCGGGGGGATCGGGATTCCGGCGTCCCTCAGGGGTAGGCCCCGGACATCCCTTCAGAGAGATCGGGATCCGGACACCCCTCCAGACTCCGGGGAGATCGGGACCTCGGAAGTCACTCTTTGACGATCTCCTCGATCCGCACGGCCATACCGTCCGAGACCATTACCTTGGCGTAGAACGAGACGCCCGCCTTGAGCGCCTTCGCCAGTTGCTTCGAGGAGCACCGGTGCGGGATCGCCCCCTCGGCGCAGACGCTCCCCTGCGTGTCGAGCACCACCGTGTCGCCGGTGAGCAGCGCCTCCTTCACGCCCCGGCCGGTGTCCACCACGATCGACCCGGTGCCCAGCAGGCTGAGCTGCCCGGTCTCCTCGGCGTCGATCTCCCTGATCCCGGAGACGTTCCCCTCGCCGAGCGGCGTCTCCTGCGAGGGCGTCGCGGTCCCGCCCGGGGTCGTGATCCCGCCCGGCGTCACGGCGTCCGGGGTCACGGCCTCGCCGGGGGACGCGGCCCCCGGAGGCGTCACGGGGGCGGAGGCCGCCGGTGAACCGGAAGCCTCGACAGGCGAACCGTCCCCGCCCGAACAGGCGGACAGCCCCGCGGCCAGCACGGCCCCCAGCAGGACCGGCAGCACACGTGTCATCTTCGCTCTGGTCACAGTGGGCAACCATGCCACGGGACCCCGTGCCGTGGTTAATCCGTGCCCGGCCGTCATCCGATCGTCGTCGTGGTTAATCATCACAAGATCCTCGCCGCCGACGCATACTGGTCAGCGTAGGCTCCCCAGAGGCGGTGTTGATGGACAGCGGACTGACCTTGCTGATCTTCCTGGCGTTCCTGTTCGCCTGGGGGCTCAACCGGGTACGGCGTGCCGTACGGCTCGGCCCGATCGCCTACGCGGGCATCATGGTGGTGTTCATCCTGGTGATGCTCGCCCTGTGGGGGCAGACGTTCCGCTAGGGGACGGCCTGTCCTCACGTCCAGGAGGGCTCGGAGGGCTCAGCGGGTCTTGGTGGGGATCTCGAACCAGACGGCCTTGCCCTCCTTGGTGGGGCGTGAGCCCCAGCGCTTGGCGAGCTGGTCGACGAGGTAGAGCCCTCGGCCGCCCTCGTCGTTCTCTCCGGCGCTGCGGATGCGGGGCAGGCGCAGGTCCTGGTCGAAGACCTCGACCCAGACAGACTCGCCGCCCCGGCGGAGGCGGAGCGTGAACTCCTTCTCGTTGACGATCTCCTCGTCGAGGCTGTCGAAGCCGGAGACGTCCCAGGACTCCTCGAACGGGATCGGCGCGGCGGCGCCCACCACGAGCCCTCGGCGCGGGACACTGGAGTTGGCGGCGTGCAGCACGACGTTGGTGACCACCTCCGAGACCAGCAGGCAGGCCAGCTCGGCCGGCTCCTCGGGGACGTTCCACCCGGTGAACGCCTCCGCCGCCATCCGGCGGGCCTCGCCGACCATGATCGGCTGGGCCGGGAAGGTGCGCTCCTCCATGTCGAGGTCGTCGCGGGAGGACCTGACCACCAGGATCGCCATGTCGTCGTCGATGTCGCCGGGCACCGCGTCCGTCGCGGCCTGGGCGATGTGCTCCGCCGAGGCGTCGCAGGTGTCGGCGAGTCTCTCGCAGAGGATGTCGAGGTTCTCCTCGGCGCTGAGCGGCCGGCCGTCGGCGTCGCGGCTGGGACGGCGGTCCACCAGGCCGTCGGTGTAGAGAAGCAGCGCGGCCCCGGGAGGCAGCATCCGCGTCTCCTCCTTGTAGACCAGGTCGGCGTGGAGGCCGGTGGCGCGGACGCCGAGCGGCTGGCCGACCTCCTCGATGTGCAGCTCGGTGCAGGTGCCGTCGACGAGGAGCAGCGGCGGGGAGTGCCCGGCGTTGGCGAACGACAGCTGCCGCGACCAGGCGTCGTAGACGAGGTACTGGCAGGTGACGATGGGCGGGACGCTGACGTCGGCGCCGCTGTCGTCCCTTTCGGGGATCGCGACGATGTTCGTCCACTCGTCGAGCTTGGCGAGGATCTCCGCGGGGGGCTTGTCGTCCTGGGCGAAGGCGCGCAGCGCGGCCCGGAGCTGGCCCATGACGGCGGCGGCCTTGGCGCCGCGGCCCTCGACGTCGCCGATGACGATGCCGACCCGGCCCGCCGACAGCGGGATGACGTCGTACCAGTCGCCGCCGACCTGGGTCTGAATGCCCTGGCCGTGCGAGGCGAGCGGGGCCGCCGGGCAGTAGCGGACCGCGATCTCCAGCCCGTCGAGCTCGGGCAGCTCGGCGGGCAGCAGGTGCTTCTGGAAGGACTCCGCGGTGTGCCGCTCCTCCTCGAACAGCAGCGCGTTGTCCACGGCCAGCGCGACCCGGGTGGCGATGGTCCCGACGAAGTCACGGTCGAAGGCGTCGTAGTGGGGGCTGCGCCGGTCGGTCAGGTTGGACAGGCCGAGGTACATCAGCCCGAGGACCTCACCGCGCACGCAGAGCGGCGCCACGATGGCCGAGGTCATCCCGACCTCGGCCGCGAGGCGGGACTTGGCCGGGCCCGTGCTGGGGTAGTTGGTCTGGGAGAAGTCCTCGACCAGGACGGTCTCCTGACGGCGCAGCGCGATGTCGGCGTAGTGCCCCGCCGGGTAGTTGACCTCGGCGCCGAGCGGTGCCCAGGTGTCGGGCGGCGGCTTCCAGCCCGGCACGTGGGTGGAGACCCTGCGGGTCATCCGGTCGCCCTGCATCAGCTCGATGAAGCAGTGATCGGCGAACTGCGGGACGAGCATCTCGGCGACGCGTTTGAGGGTCTCCTCGACGTACAGCGAGCCGGCCAGCCGCTCACCGATCCGCTCCAGCAGGCCGAACCGGTCCTTCTCCCGCTCGTTGCTGCGCATCGCCTCGCGGGCGGTGATGACGATCCCCGTCACCGATCCGGACGGGTGCCGCAACGGCACCGCCTGGGCTCGGACGTAGATGATCGTCCCGTCACCGCGCCTGACGTCGAAGGTGCCCTCCCAGACGCCGCCCTTGAGCACGTGCTTGGCGAGCTCCACGGCGAGCGGGTGATCCTTCTCCATGATGCCCAGGGAGCGCGACCGGTCGCGGCTCGAATTGCCGGGGTGGCCGAACAGCCTCTCGGCGAACGGGTTCCAGTACACGACGTTGCTGAAGCGGTCGGTGACGACCACCGCCATCTCGGCATGGTCAAGGACGGATCCGGCCGAAAGGTGGTCGGCGGCATCCTGTGACAGATCCCCCCACCGTTTCATCCGGTGACCACTTCTCGGGGAAGGCTGTGCGCAAAGCGAACCACGGTGGCTCCTGCTGCGGTCTCGGCAGGGGAGTAAGGGGTCTCCCGAGGGGAATTCAACCAACCAGAGGGGCAGTGGTCAGCGTGTGGAGACGAAAACGTGCGCGGCGATGTCTCGCGGAAGATCCGCCAGAGTATTCTCCGCCTCGTCGTCACCTGTCACCCGCACACCGTCGTCGCTCGCCGCGAGCGTTACCTCGCGTCCGGGTTGTATCCCAACTTGCTTGAGTTTAAGCATCACAGCCGGATCGCTTTGCACTTGTTCGCTAATTCGACGGACGACAACGGGTATATCTCTGGGTCCGGCCATCGCCGCCATGGACGGCAGGGACTGCCACTCCACCCTCGGAACGTCCGTCACACCGAGCTCCTCAAGGCCGGGGATGGGGTTGCCGTGCGGGTCCTCGGTCGGGTTGTTCAGCAGGCTGACCAGCCTCGCCTCCACCGATTCGGACATCACGTGCTCCCAGCGGCACGCCTCGATGTGCACCTCCTCCCAGGGCAGCCCGATCACCTGGGTGAGCAGGCACTCGGCGAGGCGGTGCTTACGCATGACGCGGGTCGCGAGCGTGCGCCCCAGCTCGGTCATGGTCAGGTGACGGTCACCTTCGACCCTGACCAGTCCGTCGCGCTCCATCCGGGCCACCGTCTGGCTGACGGTGGGGCCGCTCTGCTGAAGCCGCTCGGCGATTCGCGCACGCAGAGGGACGATTCCCTCCTCCTCCAGCTCGAAGATCGTGCGAAGGTACATCTCCGTGGTGTCGATCAGTCCGTGTGCGGTCAAGGCTCCTCCCGCCCTACTCGTTTCCGGGCCCGGCGCGGTGTCCTCCCCCGGGGACCGCGCGGGACCGAAAAGTCTCAGACCACGACCCTATTGCGAGATCCGCCCACGATGGTCATGGACGCCAACACCCGGACGCCTCGAATCCTTCCCGACCTGGTCAAACACTCCGCGCCACGGGCCGGTAACTCCTGAAGGCCGGTACGGCCAGCCCGACGGCGAGCACGACGACCGCGCACGCGATCCCACCGCCCACCCACGCCCCGGTGGCCCCGAACCACACCGCGCTCGCCCCGGCCCGCAGATCCCCCAGCCGGGGGCCGCCGGCGACCACGACCGTGAACACGCCCTGCATCCGCCCGCGCATGTCGTCGGGGGCGTGGGTCTGCAGGATCGTCTGCCGCCATACGGCGGAGACCAGGTCGGCGGCGCCGCCGAGCGCCAGCAGCGCGACCATCAGCCACAGCTCGCCCACCAGCCCGGCCGCGGCGACGCTGAGCCCCCAGGCGGCGATGACGAACGTCAGGGCCATGCCCTGGCGCCGCACCCGGCCCACCCAGCCCGACAGCAGGCCGCCGGCCACCGAGCCGATCGAGATGCTCGCCGACAGCCAGCCGAACGCGATCGGCGAGCCGCCGAACCGCTCGGCGACGATCTCCGGGAAGAGCGCCCTGGGCAGCGCGAACGCCATGGCGATGATGTCCACCACGAACGACATCATCACCACCGGGTGCCCGGAGATGTAGCGCAGGCCGTCCACGACGGAGCGGAGGCCGGGGCGGGTCACCTCGCCGACCGGTTCGAGCGCCGGCAGCCGTACCGCGGCGTAGAAGCCGACGCCGAACAGCAGCGCGTCGATCAGGTAGGCGGTGGCGACGCCGCCCTGGGCGAGCACCACCCCGGCGACCAGCGGGCCGACCACGGTGCCGAGGTTGCCCACCAGGAAGTTGAGGGTGTTGGCCGCCGGGACCAGTTCGACCGGGACCAGCCGGGGGACGATCGCCCCTCTGGTCGGCCCTGTGAGGGCGAACCCGGTGGCGTGCACGGCCACGGTGGCCAGCAGCAGCCCGACGTGGGCCACCCCCAGGGCGGCCTGGAGCAGCAGGCCGAGTGTCGCGGTCCAGGCGATCAGCGAGCCGATCAGGAGCAGTCTGCGCCGGTCCACCGCGTCGGCGACCGCCCCGCCCCAGAGCCCGAAGACCACCAGGGGGATCAGGTTGGCCGGGCCGAGCATGCCGACCCAGAACGACGACCCGGTGATGGCGTAGATCTGGGCGCTGACCGCCACCGAGGTGAGCTGGAAGCCGATGAACGACACGCCCTGGCCCATCCAGAGCCGCCGGTAGGCCGGGATCGCCAGTGGACGGGTGTCCACCGCCAATCGCCGCACGAAGTTCCCGAACGCCACGCCGCCCCCTCAGTCCCGCCGGACATATGGGGATATATCACTAAAGGTCGGGTAGGACGGTCAGGGGGCCAGGCGTTCCACCATCCAGGAGGCACCGGAACGGCGATAACGGAGGCGGTCGTGCATGCGGTCAAGCTGCCCCTGCCAGAACTCCACCTCCAGCGGAGCGACCCGGAAACCACCCCAGAAGTCCGGCACCGGCGGATCCTCCGGCCAGCGGGCGGCCAGCTCCGCGTAGCGGTCGTCCAGCTCCTGCCTGGAGTGCACGGCGGCGGACTGCCGCGACGCCCAGGCCCCGATGCGGGAGCCGTACGGGCGGGATCTGAAGTAGGCGGCCGACTCCGCGCGCGACAGCCGGGTCACCGAGCCCTCCACCCGCACCTGGCGGCGGATGGGGTGCCAGGGGAAGAGCAGGCCGGCCCGGGGGTTCTCCGCCAGGTCACGGCCCTTGCGCGACTCGTAGTTGGTGTAGAAGACGAACCCCTCCTCGTCATAGCCCTTGAGCAGCACGGTCCTGGCCGTCGGCAGCCCGCCGGCCGAGCTGGTCGCGACCACCATCGCGTTCGGCTCGGGAAGCCCGGCGGCCACGGCGTCGTCGAACCATCGGGCGAACTGGGTCACGGGGTCGGGGGCGAGGTCCTCCTCCAGCAGAGGCAGACCTTCGTAGGTACGGCGAAGCCCGGCCAACGAGGGCGGGCGCGATGTGGCATCCACAGGGAGGTATTCTCCCGTGCTTGACGCAAAGAGTACGCACCGCCCCCCACCTGGGGCGATTCCGTTCAGGAGGGTCCGGCGGCACACCGTCGCCCCTCGCAGGGTTGAATAAGACCCGCCGGTATCTCGACATCAAGGCTTTGACTTCAAGAAAGGGAGGCGGCCGCGAATGTCCGACTTCAAACCCGGTCTCGAAGGCGTAGTGGCTTTCGAGACGGAGATCGCGGAACCGGACAAAGAGGGGGGCGCCCTCCGCTATCGGGGCGTCAACATCGAAGAGCTGGTCGGACGTGTCACCTTCGGACACGTGTGGGGCCTGCTCGTCGACAACAAGTTCCAGCCGGGGCTCCCCCCGGCCGAGCCCTACCCCATCCCCGTCCACTCCGGTGACATCCGCGTCGACGTGCAGAGCGCGCTGGCCATGCTGGCCCCCGCGTACGGCTTCCGCCAGCTGCTCGACATCGACGACGAGCAGGCGCGCGAGGACCTGGCCCGGGCCAGCGTGACCGCGCTCAGCTTCGTCGCCCAGTCCGCCCGCGGCCTCGGCCTGCCGATGGTCCCGCAGAGCCAGATCGACAAGGCCAACAGCATCGTCGAGCGGTTCATGACCCGCTGGCGGGGCGAACCCGATCCCAAGCACGTGCAGGCCATCGACGCCTACTGGACGTCCGCGGCCGAGCACGGCATGAACGCCTCCACCTTCACCGCCCGCGTCATCGCCTCCACCGGCGCCGACGTGGCCGCGGCGCTGAGCGGCGCGATCGGGGCCATGTCCGGACCGCTGCACGGTGGCGCCCCCGCCCGCGTGCTGCACATGATCGAAGGCGTCGAGAAGCTGGGCGACGCCAAGAAGTACGTCCAGCAGGAGCTGGACAAGGGCCAGCGCCTCATGGGCTTCGGCCACCGCGTCTACCGCGCCGAGGACCCCCGGGCCCGTGTGCTCCGCCGTACCGCCAAGGAACTGAACACGCCGCGGTACGAGGTCGCCGTGGCGCTGGAGCAGGCCGCCCTGGAGGAACTGCACGCCCGCAAGCCCGACCGGGTGCTGGCCACCAACGTGGAGTACTGGGCCGCGGTCATCCTGGACTTCGCCGAGGTGCCCTCGCACATGTTCACCTCCATGTTCACCTGCGCCCGCACCGCCGGCTGGGCCGCTCACATCCTGGAACAGAAGCGTACGGGCAGGCTCGTCCGCCCCAGCGCCAGATATGTCGGCCCGCCGCAGCGCTCGGTCAAGGACGTCCCCGGCGGCGCCGCGGTCGTCGGCTCGTTCTGATCCGCCTCACCTGACCCGTACGACCTGACCCACCCGGTCGCTCCGACCGGCCCGGCCGGTCCGGTCCCACTCCGTACGGCTGTCGCGCGGCCCCTCGCGCGACAGCCGTTCTCCGCGCGGCGCCGTCCCGTCCACGGCGACCGCCCCGCCGGACCGCGACCGTTCTCGCGGGCGGCGGGCGTCTCTCCCGCGGCGGGCCTTCCCCGCGCGAGCCGTTTCGCATGGGACGACCGTTTTCGCGTGCACCACACCCATCTCAGATTACGGACCCTGGCCTGTACCGATCGGCGGGCTCAGTAGGCTGGTCAGGTGGCTGACATCGTGATTCCCTCTGACATCAAGCCCGCCGACGGCCGCTTCGGCTGCGGGCCATCGAAGGTGCGCCCGGAGCAGCTCTCGGCTCTGGCCGCCTCCGGATCCAGCGTGCTGGGCACCTCTCACCGCCAGAAGCCCGTCAAGTCGATCGTGGGGCGCGTCCGCGCGGGCCTGTCGGAGCTGTTCTCCCTTCCCGAGGGCTACGAGGTCGTCCTGGGCAACGGCGGCACCACGGCGTTCTGGGACATCGCCGCCTTCGGACTCGTCCGCGAGAGGTCGCAGCACCTGCACTTCGGCGAGTTCTCCTCCAAGTTCGCCTCCGTGGTGGCCAAGGCCCCGTGGCTGGGCGAGCCGACCGTGATCAAGTCCGAGGTCGGCAGCCACCCCGAGGCCCGCCTGGAGGAGGGCGTGGACGTCTACGCGCTCACCCACAACGAGACCTCGACCGGCGTGGCGATGCCGATCAGGCGTGTGGGCCAGGAGGGTTCGCTCGTCCTGGTCGACGCCACCTCCGGCGCCGGCGGCCTGCCCGTCCAGGCGAGCGAGTTCGACGTCTACTACTTCGCCCCGCAGAAGAGCTTCGCCTCCGACGGCGGCCTGTGGATCGCCCTGATGTCCCCGGCCGCGCTGGCCAGGGTCGAGGAGATCTCCGGCGGTGGCCGGTACGTCCCCGAGTTCTTCAGCCTGCCGGTGGCGATCGACAACTCCGTCAAGGACCAGACCTACAACACGCCCTCGGTCGCCACGCTGTTCCTGCTGGCCGACCAGATCGAGTGGATGAACGGCAACGGCGGCCTGGCCTGGACCACCGCCCGCACCGCCGACTCGGCCCGGCGGCTCTACACGTGGGCGGAGAAGACCTCCTACACCACGCCGTTCGCCGCGCCCGAGTTCCGCTCCAACGTGGTCGGCACCATCGACTTCGCCGACGAGGTGGACGCCGCCCAGGTGGCCAAGGTCCTGCGCGCCAACGGCATCGTGGACACCGAGCCCTACCGCAAGCTCGGCCGCAACCAGCTGCGCATCGCGATGTTCCCGGCCATCGACCCCGACGACGTCGAGGCCCTGACGAACTGCGTCGACCACGTGGTCGAGCGGCTCTAGGCCACAGGCCGCGGCCCCGGGGGAGAGCCGGCCCCGCCCCGGGGCCCTCGGCCGGCCCCGCGGGCCGCCGGGCGACGAGGGACGGGCGGATCAGTAGGCGGGCAGCGCGCTCTGGCGCCTGCGGCGCAGCACCCAGGCCGCCATGACCCCGCCGACCAGCCCGAACAGATGCCCCTGCCAGGAGATGCCGGCCTCGCCGGGGAGCACACCCCAGATGATCGAGTAGTACGCCGCCGCCACGCCGAGGCCGATGAGCACGTCGAGGACGCGGCGGTCGAACAGGCCCCGGGCGACGACGAGGCCGAAGTAGCCGAAGACCAGCCCGCTCGCGCCGACCGTGATCACCGATGGCGAGCTGGCGAACCAGACGCCCAGGCCGCTGACGACGATGATGATCAGGCTGGCGAGCAGGAACCGGCCGATCCCGCGCAGCGCGGCGAGGAAGCCGAGGATCAGCAGCGGCAGCGAGTTGGCCATGAGGTGGCCGAAGCCCGCGTGCAGGAACGGTGCCACGAAGATCCCGCCCAGCCCCTGCGGATCCCACGACCTGATGCCGTAGGCGTCGAACTCGGCGGGGAGCACGTAGTCGGCGACCTCGATCACCCACATGGCCGCCACCAGGACGACGATGAGCATCAGGGCACCCGCGGCACCCGCGGCCAGGGTGCTCGCCCTGCGTCTGAGCCGCTCGCCGACGACCCCGCCCGCAGGGGTGATCCGGGTCCCGTAGTCGTTCACTGCACTCTCCTGGCCTCGGAGCGGTCACCTGGACGTCAAGTGCCCCCGCCGCACCCGTCCACACCTTTACCGTACGCACTTGTGGGGGTGGACGCGCCGGGGTGACCACCTGAATCGCTCCCCGGACGCTCCTGGGGCCTCCCGCGCGCCCCGCCCCCACCCTCCGGCGACGGACGGCAGGGGGCGGGGGACGGAGAGCCGCGGGAGGGGTTACTCGCCCTTCCAGCGGGGGGCGCGCTTCTCGGCGAAGGCCGCCGCGCCCTCCATCGCGTCCTGGGAGCCGAACACCGGGGTGATGATCTCCTGCTGCCTGGCGAACATCTCCTCCCGGCTCCAGTCGGCCGACTCGACGATCACGCGTTTGGTCGCGGCGACCGCCAGCGGGGCGTTCGCCGCGATCCGCTTCGCCAGCTCCAGCGCCCTGGGCAGCGCCTCGCCCGGGGGCGTGACGTGGTTGACCAGGCCGACCTCCCGCAGCCGGGCGGCCGGGAAGTGGTCGCCGGTCAGCGCGATCTCCATGGCGATGTGATACGGGATGCGCCGGGGCAGCCGCGCCGCGCCGCCCGCCGCCGCGACCAGGCCGCGTCTGGGCTCGGGCAGCCCGAACACGGCCTGCTCGGAGGCGACGACGAGGTCGCAGGCCAGTGCCAGCTCGAAGCCCCCGGCCAGGGCGTAGCCCTCGACCGCCGCGACGATCGGCTTCCTCGGCGGAGCCTCGACGAGGCCGGCGAACCCCCGGCCCTCGATGTACGGGAGGTCCCCGCTCAGAAAGCCCTTCAGGTCCATGCCCGCGCAGAACGTACCGCCCGCCCCGGTGAGAACGTAGGCGGAGACGTCCCTGCGCCCCTCCATCTCGTCCAGCACCGCGGCGACGCCCCGGGCGACCGCGCCGTTGACGGCGTTTCTCGCCTGGGGACGGTTGATCGTGATGACGGCCACATCGCCGTCGACGTCGACCAGCACCTCGTCGGACACCGCTGCCTCCTTCTCGCTTCCTCCCGCCCCTCGGGGTGGAGGCTCCTCGCTACTTGGGCTGGAAGCGGATGCCGCCGTCGAAACGGACGACCTCGCCGTTCATGTAGTCGTTCTCGATCAGTGAGCGGACCAGGTGCGCGAACTCGTCGGGGCGCCCCATCCGCTTGGGGAACACCACCGGGGCCACGAGCCTGGCCTTGAACTCCTCGGCGTCGGCCGCGAAACCGTAGATCGGGGTGTCGATGATGCCGGGGCAGACCGTGTTGACGCGGACGCCGACGGCGGCCAGGTCCCGCGCGGCCGGGAGGGTCATGCCGACGATGCCGCCCTTGGAGGCCGAGTAGGCGACCTGCCCTGTCTGGCCCTCCAGCGCCGCCACGGAGGCGGTGTTGACGATCACGCCGCGCTGGCCGTCCGCGTCGACCGGCTCGGTCCTCGCGATGGCGGCGGCGCCGATGCGCATGAGGTTGAACGTGCCGATCAGGTTGACCTCGATGACCTTGCGGTAGGTCGCCAGGTCATGGGGGGAGCCGTCGCGGTTGACCGTACGGCCGGCCCAGCCGATGCCCGCGCTGTTCACCACGGCGCGCAGCGGCCTGCCGGTCGCCACGGCCGCGTCCACCGCCGCCTGCACCTGCTGCTCGTCGGAGACGTCGGTCTTGACGAAGATCGCGCCGATTTCGTCGGCGAGTGCCTTGCCGCGCTCCTCGTTGAGGTCGGCGACGACCACGGCCGCGCCGTGCGCGGCGAGATCGCGGGCCGTGGCCTCACCGAGGCCGCTGGCACCGCCCGAGATGACTGCTGCTGCTCCGTTCAGATCCATGAGCGGACTTTAACCCGGAGACCGAATGAAGTTCTCCTCAGGGTGGATTAAAGCTCGCCGACCGCGCTGCCGACGTCAGGGTAGACCTTTATCCGCCGGTCGAGCCCCGTGGTACGCAGGATCCGGGCCACCGGGGCCTGCGGCGCCGCCAGGGAGACCCCTCCCCCCTCACCCGTGGCCAGTCGCCACGCCTCGATGAGCACGGACAGGCCGCTGGAGTCCATGAACGACAGGGCGGTCAGATCCAGGACCAGTCTGGCGCCGTCGAGTTTGATGGCGTCCCGGACCTCGTCTCGCAGGAAGGGGGCGGTGAACAGATCGAGTTCGCCCTCGACGGCCACCACCACGGCATCACCGACCGCGCGACGAGCCAGCCGTAGCTTCATCAAATCTCCTTGAGCGTGGAGACCTCCGCCTTCGGGCGGGGGAGGAAACGCGGCGCGGTGCCGGGCGGTTCGGTAGGGTGTCCGGTGGCGCGGACGGCCAAGCCTCCGGGCGCGTTGGTCGCGGTGTCCTCGCCGCGAGGCGTGCGGAGCGGTGAAGCGCCTCCGGGGCCTGTGGAGCCGGGGTAAGACCTCAACGAGAGACTCTCCTCTCTGACGGGCGACTGGCGGTGAGACAGGACCCCTCACGGGTGCCCATGAGAATCCCCCTCGTTCACGAAGGGGAGGATTCAACAGTCCTCCCCGCCCATGAGGCAGACCCAACTTTACTTCGCCGTCACCTTATGCGAGGTCGCGCGACTCCACGATCCGTCCTCCGTCGCCGACGGATCTGCCGCCCTCATCATCCCCCGCGCCTGAAAGATCATACATAGCACGAATAAGGGGTCATATAAACCTTCACATCGGCGTGTCGTGACATACGTCCGATTTCAGGATGGGTGGCCTGAGCGAGGGGGTGCGAAGCCGTACGGCAGCTCCAGCCGGTGGGCGGCGAGCAGCTCGGCGTCGGAGAGGATCTCCCCGGTCGGCCCGTCCGCGGCGATCGTCCCGTCGGAGAGGATGAGCGCGCGGTCGCACAGCTCCAGCGCGTACGGCAGGTCGTGGGTGACCATGAGCACGGTCACGTCGAGGCTCCGGAGGACGTCGGCCAGCTCCCGGCGGGAGGCGGGGTCCAGGTTCGACGACGGCTCGTCCAGCACCAGGATCTCCGGCTCCATGGCCAGCACGGTGGCCACCGCCACCCGGCGGCGCTGGCCGAAGGACAGGTGGTGCGGCGGCCGGTCGATCGTCTCCAGCATGCCCACCCGCTCCAGCGCGCCCTTGACCCGGCGCTCCAGCTCCTCTCCCCCGATCCCGAGGTTGGCCGGGCCGAAGGCCACGTCCTCCCGGACGGTGGGCATGAAGAGCTGGTCGTCGGGGTCCTGGAAAACGAGCCCCACCCGCCTGCGGATCTCCTTCAGCGAGTCCTTGGCGACCGGCAGCCCGGCCACGGTCACCGTGCCGTGCCCGGCGGTCAGGATGCCGTTGAGATGCATGACCAGCGTGGTCTTGCCCGCGCCGTTCGGCCCGAGCAGCGCGACCCGCTCCCCACGCCCGATCTGGAAGTCCACGCCGAACAGCGCCTGCGTGCCGTCCGGATAGGCGTACGCCAGACGGCTCACCTCAAGCGACGGTGTCACTATGCCAACCCCCAGGTCCCGAGCAGCGCCACGAGCGCCGCACCGGGCAACATACCCGCGACGAGCCACTGCCGCGCGGACGCCGACAGGTCCTGGATGATCGGCATCGAGCCGCTGTAGCCTCGGCTGAGCATGGCCAGGTGCACCCGCTCACCCCGCTCGTAGGACCGGATGAAGAGCGCTCCGGCCGACCTGGCGACCACCGGGATGTGGCGCACGTCCCTGGCCGTGAACCCCCGCGACTCCCTGGCCACCCGCATCCGGCGCATCTCGTCGACGATCACGTCCATGTAGCGGAGCATGAACATCGCGATCTGCACCAGCAGCGGCGGCAGCCGGAGCCGTTGCGCGCCCAGCAGCATCAGCCGGGGCTCGGTGGTGGACGCCAGCAGCACGCTGGCGACCACACCCAGGGTGGCCTTGGCCAGGATGTTCCAGGCCGACCAGAGCCCCTCGGCGCTGAGCGACAGGCCCAGGAGGGAGACCCGCTCGCCGAACCCGATGAACGGCAGCGCCACCGCGAACACCACGAACGGGATCTCGATCACCATCCGGCGCAGCACGGAGAGCGCGGGGACCCGGGCGGCCGCCGCCACCGCGGCCAGCAGCAGCGCGTAGAGCCCGAAGGCCCAGAACCACTCGCGCGGCGTGGCCACCACCACCAGTGCGAAGGCCGCCACCGCCGCCAGCTTGCACTGGGGCGGCAGCCGGTGGACGAGGGTGTCGCCCGCCCGGTAGATCTGGTGGTGGTGACCCGCGCCCACTACGCGGAGACCTCGTCCTTGGAGGCGTGCCTCTCGGCGAGACGACGGACCGCGAAGAACAGCGCGGCGCCGACCACCAGGGTCACCACGACGCCGATCAGGCCCGCCACGCCGACCGGGATGCCGCCCACCTCGCCGTAGTCGGCGAGCGGCTGCCCGGCCAGGGCGTGGTCGGTGGCGTGGCCGATGAAGCCCTTGTCCTCGGCGACCCGCTCCAGGCCGTCGGGCGAGGAGGAGGCGTAGAAGCTGACGGCCCCCGCCAGCAGCGCCGCCACCGCGATGCCGACCGGCAGGAACCAGCCGAGGCGGCGCGGCCCGGCCTGCGCCCGCACTCGCGTCTCGGCCCCGGCCTCAACCTCTGCCGAGCTCCGGGCCGGAGTCCGCTGGGCCGGGGTACCGGCCGAGGTCTGCCGGACGACCGTGGCGTCGCCGTCGGCGCCGCGCAGCACCAGCGGAGCGGCCAGGCCGCGCGCGCCGTACACCAGGTCGGGCCGGATCGCCAGGACGGTGCTGACGGTGACCGCGGTGATCAGGCCCTCTCCGACGCCGATCAGCACGTGCACCCCGCCCATGGCGGCGGCCACCGTGCCGACCTCGATGGGCGCGGTGCCCCCGATCCAGAAGAGCAGGGTGAAGGCCAGCGCCGCGGCGGGCACCGAGACCAGTGCCGCGACGAACGAGGCCGCCACCACAACACCCCTGCTCCGTGTGCTCCGGGTGATCAGGCGGAAGACCGTCCAGCCGACCACGACGGCGACGATCCCCATGAGCGTGATGTTCACCCCCAGCGCGGTCAGGCCGCCGTCGGCGAAGAAGAAGCCCTGGACGAGCAGGACCACGGCCATGCAGAGCACGGCCGTGTACGGCCCGACGAGTATCGCGGCGAGCGTGCCGCCGAGGAGGTGGCCGCTCGTGCCCGCGGCGACCGGAAAGTTGAGCATCTGCACGGCGAAGATGAAGGCGGCCACCAGCCCGGCCATGGGCGCGGTCCGGTCGTCGAGCTCGCGGCGGGCGCCGCGCAGACAGACCGCGACACCGGCCGCCGCGACGGCGCCGGCCGAAATCGACACGGCTACATTGAAAAAGCCATCGGGTACGTGCACGACAAGCCTCCGAATTGCGGAATCGTTCCCACTTTAGGCCATGAGCTTGTAGTTGCAAGGGAGTGGCATTAGCGAAGCATCCGGCGGATCAGCGCCCAGGGGGTGTAGGTCCTGACCACCGTGCTGAGCCGCCCCTTCCCCGCCGTGGCGTAGGGCCTGACGCTCCGCAGGATCGGCCCCCGCCACCAGGTGCGCGGCGGCGCAATCGTCTCCGCGGCGGCGTCGATCCGGAAGCGCACGGGCGGCCCCCCCAGATCCAGCTCCAGGTAGGCGTCCCACGTGCCCGGCCCCAGCCGGCCCAGCGCCTGCCGGGCGGCGAACGCGCCACCGGCCCCGGCCTCGACGGGCTCGCGCCGCTCCCGCCCCGACCACCGCTCCCGCCACACCAGATGCCGTACGGCGTGCGCCTGCGGCACGGCCGAGCCCACGCCGACCTCACCGGCGAGCATCAGCCGGTGCCCGATCGACCAGCGCGTCCGGGTCAGCCGCGCGCTGCCGGGCACGCTCACCACGTGCCCGCCGACGTCGAGGCTGAGGTTGCCGTGCGGCCGGGTGAAGTACGGCAGCACGACGACACCGTCGATCACGCGGGGCGCCGGCGGGGCGATCCGCCCGTCGCGGTCGGCGCCGAGCCGGGCGACACGGGTGATGCCCTCGCACTCGACGGTGAGGTGAACGTCCCACACGCCCGAGGGCAGCCCCGCGACGTCGACGAGGCCGGTGAACCCTCCGGCGTCGCCGGTGACGGGGACCACGAGCTCGGCGGCCCCCGCCGCCCCGCCGTACGGCTCGGCGCCGCCTGAGCGCGGGGAGGCACCCGAGCGCTCGGCGCCGCCCGGCCTGCGCCGCAGCACGAGGGCCAGACCGCCCACCGCCAGCTCGGGGCGGTCACGCTGCTCCAGCACACTCAGCGCGACCGCGCCGGAGACGGTCAGCCGGCCGTCCTGCCCCCACCGCACTCCGGTGAGCTCCCTGCGGATGACGGCCGACTCGATGTGCGCCAGCCGTACCAGGCGGTCGATGTCCTGAAGCGCGGTGATCCGGCTCCGGTCGATGGGGCCGAGCCGCTCGCGGACCCCGTCGGTCAGCCAGCGCTCGCACATGTCGGTCACCTCGGCCACGATCTCCTTGCGCTGGACCTCCTCCGCCTCCAGAAAGGGCCTGCCGAGGCTACCGAAGGCGTCCAGCCGGAAATGGCGCCGGAGCAGGTGGTCGCGGAGCGCGCCCGGCCGTACGTGAGCGACCATCAGCTCGACCACCTGCTTGATCATCCGCAGCCAGAAGACCGGGTCGCGACTGCCCGGCCGCTGCATGATGCTGCTGCCGTCGGGCCGGGCGACCAGGTGGTAGCAGTCGTAGTCGGCGACCACCGAGATCACCGCGGCGTGGCAGTAGGCGTGGGCGGTGAAGAAGACGTCCTCCCCCACCAGCAGCGCCTCGTCGAAGCGGATGACGTGCCGCTCCAGCATCTCCCGGCGGAACAGCTTGAAACAGCTCAGGCTGTTGTAGACCGCGCTGTCGCCGAGCGCCACCCGGTCGGCGCTCTGCCGGAACATCGAGACCGGCGCCCTGCGGTCGTGCCCGACGACCTTTCCGAGGACGATGTCCGAGCCGTTGCGCTCCGCCATCGCGAGCATCCGCTCCAGCGCCTCGGGGCCGAGATAGTCGTCCGCGTCGCAGAAGAACACGTATCTGCCGCGGGCGTGCGCGAGCCCCACGTTGCGGGGGCGGCCCGCGCCGCCGGAGTGGGCCTGCCGGACGACCCGGATGACCCCTCGGTGGTAGGAGGCGTAGAGGTCGAGCAGTTCGGCGCTGCCGTCGGTGGAGCCGTCGTCCACCACGACGATCTCCTTGCCGACCCGCTGGACCAGCAGCGAGGTCAGGCACCTGTCCAGATAGGGACGGCAGTTGTGGACGGGGACGACGACGCTGACGTCGATGTCGGCCCGGCCCGCCTCCTCCATCGTCGCCCTGTCCTCCCGGACGCCCTTTCCCATGGCCCTTCCACCCCGCTCGGCCACGGTCCCCCCGGCCGGCGCGGCTCCCCCGGCCACCCCCGCGGCCTCGCCACCCTGCTTCGTGCGGACTCGTTGAAGCATCGTCCCCGTCACCGCCGTGCCCCTCGTCGGTCACTAAACGCTTATGTAGCGTTTCAGTATGTGACGAAGGGTGGCCCGTGCGTGGCCGAACGCCGTATCCGGCCCGGCTACGCCTCGCCGTCCGGCCGGAGGTCGTTCTCGCCGTCGCCGCGCAGCCTCCGGGCCGCGTCGAGCACGTGCGTGTGGTAGCGCCGCCGTGCCAGCCGTACGAGGTGGTAGAGCACCAGCGCCAGGCCGATCATCAGCGCGAACAGGTGCAGGGGGAAGATGACCACGGTCGCGCTCCGGCTGGACGGCCCGCCCGGCCCCGGGATCGACACCTTCGGATGGCAGACGCACATCAGGGGCGGATCCGCCCACCGGACGGCGACGTTCCGGCTGGTCCCGCGGAGCACGGTGAAGTCGGGGAACGGGACCTCCCGCCCGTCGACCTCGACGCTCAGGCCGTCCCGGCCGAAGAAGTCACGGTGCACGGTGCCCACGTTGTCGACGGTGACCCCGAAATCCACGGGGCCGCTCATCACGAAGCCGGGAGAGCGCAGGCCGCCGAGGCGCAGGGAGGTGTCGATCGGCCCCGGGACGGTGATGTAGACCGGCGCCCCGATAGCCCGGTTGATCTTGATGTTGTAGGCGGTGGCGCGGGGGGCCGGCGGCGCCACGAAGAGAACCGCGACCTCGTGCTCGCCGTTGTCCAGATCCACCGGAGGGTCGATCCGTACGGCGACCGGCCGCCCCTCGCCGGGGGCCAGGTGGAATTTCGCGGGACTGACCTCGACCCACTCGGCCGCCGAGTGGGGGGCGCCGGCGTCGAGGATCATCCTCCCGTCTTCGCTCATGGTGAAGCTCGCCCGGTTCACCACGACGTCGACCGGCAGCCGCCCCCCGTTCTCGACCTGGAACGTCTGAACACGGCCGAGTTCGTCCGGCCCCACGATGAGCCTCGTCGGGCTCACCGTCAGAGAGAAGTCAGGCGCGGGGACCACGCCTGACGCCCCCGATGCTCCCGGACCCACCGCCGGCACCACGCCGCCCGCCATCAGAAGCGCGGCGATCGTGCGCTGAAGCCTTCCGGCCACTGCGCGGCCCTCCCGTGCGGTCGTTGGACGAGTGATCTATGAAAGACGAGCGGGTGTCACAGGGTGGTCGTGACGTAGTTGATCGTTCCGCTGTAGGTGTCCGGGCGGATGAAGGGAACGGTGATCCGATAGTTGTGGTTGATGACGTCGCCGTCGGGGTCCGACGCCGACGTCTTGCGCGCCACCTCCAACGGGGTGTCGGGCGTCAGGGCGGCGAACGTGCCCGCCTGCGCGGGGCCGTTGACCTCCAGCAGGGTCATCGGGATGGAGTCGGTGTTTCCCACGATCGCGCCGACCAGGGTCGCGGCGGCCGGTTGGACGGTGACGTTGTAACCGGCGAAGTTGTTGGTCGTCACCCTCATCGTGACGGGGGTGCCGGTCGTCACCGCGGCCCCCGGGTTGCCGGTCAGGGTGAACGAGGGGCTCAGCTCACTCAACGTGATCGACAGGCCCACCTGGACGTTCGCCGTCGTGCTTCCGGTGTCCGTGTCCGCCCGGGCCGGCGCCGTCCGCCCGGAGAGGCCTCCGACCGTGGCCCCCGCCACCAGCAGGCCCACCAGCAGCGGTCTGACTCTGGAAACTGTCGCCATAGGATCCCCCCAAGATCTTTTTCACCGATAGTAGCTATTCGACTACGTTGAGTGCAAGTTCCATGGAGGTCGTGTTCTTGCCCCGCTGGGCGACTTATAGGTTTATGTCGTCAATTGCGTCGCATATGAGCGGACAATTTCCATCACCCGCCGTCGGCGGCGAGCCGCGCCTCGACCTCGGTGAGCGCGCGCCGCCACGGATAGACGTCAGAACGGTCGTCTCCGGAACCGAGCGGATGCGGGCCGGACTCTCCCGGACGGGGAAGAACACACACGTTCTCGGCCCGGAGCGTCTCGACGCTCCGGCGGAACGGGACCCTAGAGGCGAGGGCGTCGTTGACGAAGGGCACCACGACCACGGGGATGCCCAGGCCGGGGGCTTCGGCCAGCAGTCCGAGGGCATAGGTGTCGGCGATGCCGCGGGCGAACTTGTTGACGGTGTTGTAGGTGGCCGGGGCGACGATGATCGCGTCGGCCCGCGGGGGCTTGGGCTCGTCCGGCGTGCGGTAGCGGCTGCGCACCGGGCGGCCGGTCCGCGCCTCCAGGGCCGGGACGTCGACGAAGGCGAGGGCCGACGGGGTCGCGACGATCTGGACGGCCCACCCCCCGTCCTGGGCGAGCCCGACCAGACGGCCGACATCACCGGCGGCGCCCGCCGCGCACACGACGATGTAGAGCACACCTCTGGACCGCGTCATCGACGTTCCTCCACCGGGAGCCGGGGTTCCGCCACGGGGCGCGGGGGCGCCTCCCCCGAGGCGCCGGAACCGCTCCACGAGACCTTGGAGGGGACCCGGGCCACGCCATGAGGCGTCGAGCTCCCCCATAGAGCTTCTACCACGGAGCCTTTCCACCGCGAAGGACGGGACCTCGGCACCGCTGTGGAGAGCCGGGGGCGGGGACGCGCTCACCGGCGCGGTCTCCGTCATCACGAGACCACGGGACAGCCCGGAAGCCCCCCACCGGGAACGTTTAGCTCAGCGTGATCACACCATGGGTTTGTCCGGTGCCCAATGCAGTGAAAGACCTCCGGTATGACTGGCAATCGAGGTCCCGGGGCGCCCGGACTCACCTCTGCCCTGGCGCTCATGGTCGTGTGCGGGCTGCTCGCGGCCCCCCGTACCTCCGCCACGGTCGACTCCTCGAAACCGCGGATCGGTTCCTCGAAACCGCGACCGGCCTCGAACGCGTCTCCGCGTTTCAGGCAAAGATCACGATCCACCTCGACCACGCCCCTCCAGTTCCGGCTGGAGGCGGCGGAGAACTCAAGCGAGGCCGTCCACGACGGCCGCAGGGTCCGCGGGCGGTTCACCGTCAAGGTGAACGTGCAGAACCTGAACGACAGGCCCGTGACGATCTCCGGAATAGGCCGGAACGGGCCGGGGCTGAGACTCCTGTCTCCCCTCAGGCGCCCGCCCCGGACGCTCCAGCCGGAGCAGACGTCGGGTTTCGAGCTGAAATACCGGGTCACCGGATGCGGGGCCGTCCCCGTGGGGGACTGGCCGATTCCCATCCGCGTGAAGGCGAACGGCGGCGAGAGAACCGCCTACGCCCCCCTGACGATGACCGCCGTCAACCCGGTGAACGACCAAGACGAAGGGGAGCCCGACGGCCAACCCTGGCAGACCGTTCTGACCACCCAGGTCTGCGACCTCTGACAGCCACACCGCCCACGAGGACGGTGATTCCGGCCACCCGCGCCCCCCGGCGGGTCTGCCGGCCGTCCACCACGTCGGCCGGTCGGGGACGGTCCCCTAAAGTCACAGCCGTGACTGTCGCACGCTCCCTCCTGCTGTTCCTGCTGGCCGCCCTCGCCGAGATCGGCGGGGCCTGGCTGGTCTGGCAGGGGGTGAGAGAACACCGCGGGCTGCTCTGGGCCGGAGCCGGATTCGTCGCCCTGGGCCTGTACGGGCTCGTGGCCACCCTGCAACCGGACGCCGACTTCGGCCGCGTCCTCGCCGCCTACGGCGGGGTGTTCGTCGCGGGCTCACTCGTGTGGGGCATGGCGGTGGACGGGTTCCAGCCCGACCGCTGGGACGTCATCGGAGCCACCGTCTGCCTACTCGGCGTACTCGTCATCATGTACGCCCCACGCGGTTGACCAGAGCTGGGGCAACCCCCGCGAGGACAGCGAGAGCCCGCAAGGATCTCGGGGGCCGTGGCATGATGGTCATCCGAAGGGTTTTTCAGCAGACCTCCCGGGTTTACTGAAAAATTCCGCCGGAACGCCTCAGCGGGAAGACGCTTGAGCTGCGACTTTACCCTGGGGGTCCTCATCACCCCTACGAGGGGTCGCAACCGGCAACACCCTGGTGGCCTTCACCGGAGCGAGTCTCAAGGAGTCGATGTCCCGCATGAGGAACTCCTCCACGCGGGCGGCGCTGATCTACCAGCACGCCGGTCAGGACCGGGACAGGGCCATCGCCCAAGCCCTCGGGAAGGCGTTCGGAAAGGCACGGGCCGACGGGCGTGGAAAGCCATCGGGCACGCAACGGGCACGGAAGATCATAAAGGTCCGGTGAATGACAAAAGGCCAGGTCCCCGATTATCGGGTGACCTGGCCTTTGCTATACGAGCCGACGAGGGGAATCGAACCCCTGACCTACAGTTTACAAGACTGTCGCTCTGCCGATTGAGCTACGTCGGCACGGTCGCCTGATGAGTGTAGTCCGCTTACGCCTCAGGCGTCACCGCTGGGAGCACAGAACGCTAGCGGCGGCGGTGGCGGGCCACCTCGTACAGGGCGATGCCCGCGGCGACGCCCGCGTTGAGCGACTCGGCCGCGGCGTTCATCGGGATGCGGACGACCAGGTCACAGGAGTCGCGGACCAGGCGGGACAGACCCTTGCCCTCCGAGCCTACGACGACGACCAGCGGGCCGTCGAGGAGGTTGGCGTTCTCAAGGTCGACCGTTCCCTCTCCGTCCAGGCCGATCACGAACAGGCCGGCCTCACGGTAGTCGCGCAGGGTCGCGGTCAGGTTGACGGCGCGGGCGACGGTGAGGGTGGCCAGCGTGCCGGCGGAGGTCTTCCAGGCGCCGCCCGTCACCCCGGCCGAACGACGGGAGGGGACAAGCAGGCCGTGGGCGCCGAAGGCCGTGGCGGAGCGGGCGATGGCACCGAGGTTTCGCGGGTCGGTGACGCTGTCGAGGGCGACGATCAGCGGCACCTCGGCCGCGTCCTGGGCGAGGCGGATCAGATCCTCGGGGTGGGCGTACTCGTACGCCGGGATCTGCAGGGCGACGCCCTGGTGGATCGCCCCCTCGGTGACGCGGTCCAGCTTCTCCCTGCCGACCTCCAGCATCGCGATGCCGCGGTCGGCGGCGATCCGGACGGCCTCTTTGACCCGGTCGTCGTTGTCGATGCGCAGGGCCACGTACAGCGTGTTGGCCGGCACACCGGCGCGGAGCGCCTCCAGCACGGGGTTGCGTCCGCCGATGTACTCGGGGGCGTCCTCGCTCCGCCTGCCGCGGGGCGCGGGGCGTACGGAGGAGGGGGAGGAGGGCCGGCCGCCCTTCTCCTCCCGCTCGATCCGCTCGGCGCGGGACTTGTCCTTGTGCCAGTGGCGCATGTGCGCCGGGGGGGTCGCCCCCTTGCCCTCCAGACCACGGCGGACGTTGCCGCCCGTACCCTTGGTCGGACTCTTCTTCTTCGCGGGTCGCCCGGACCCTCTACCGCCACCAGCCATGCTGTCTAGGGTACGGCCTGCTTTTACCGCGAAAGTTCCCAACGGGGTCCCTGGGCGGTGTCCTCCACCAGGATCCCGGCCTCGGCGAGCCGGTCGCGGATGCCGTCGGCCGCCGCGAAGTCCTTACGGGCCCGTGCCGCCTGGCGCTGCTCCAGAGCCACGCGGACCAGCGTGTCCACGGTCGAGTGCAGCTCGGATCCGCCGCCGGAGGAGCGCCACTGCTCCGAGCGCGGGTCCAGGCCGAGCACGTCGAGCATGTTCTGCGTCTCGGCCAGCAATCTGGCGACCTGTTCCTTGTTGCCCTGGGCCAGCGCGACGTTGCCCTCCCGGACCACCTCGTGCACCACGGCGAGTGCCTGGGGGGTGCCCAGGTCGTCGTCGAGCGCGTCGGCGAACGCCTGGGGCAGCGGCGCGTGCGCGTCCACGTCGTGGATCACCTCGGCCGCCCTGGTGACGAAGCCCTCGATGCGCTGGTAGGCCGAGGCCGCCTCGAAGAGCGCCTCCTCGGAGTACTCGATCGCCGAGCGGTAGTGCGGGGCCGCCAGGTAGTAGCGGAGCTCGACCGGCCGGACCTTCTTGGTCACCTCGGGGACCAGCAGGGAGTTGCCGAGCGACTTGCTCATCTTCTCCGCGCCGATCTTGAGCATGCCGTTGTGCATCCAGTAGCGCGCGAAGCCGTCCCCGGCCGCCTGCGACTGGGTCAGCTCGTTCTCGTGGTGCGGGAAGATCAGGTCGACGCCGCCGCCGTGGATGTCGAAGGTCGGCCCGAGATACTTCGTCGCCATGGCGGAGCACTCCAGGTGCCAGCCGGGACGGCCACGGCCCCACGGGGTCGGCCAGGTCGGCTCCCCGGGCTTCTCGCCCTTCCACAGCGCGAAGTCGCGCGGGTCGCGCTTGGCCGAGTCGTTCTCGGTGTCACCGGCGCCCCGGAGGTTCTCCAGCCTCTGGTTGGAGAGCGAGCCGTACCGGTCGGCGTAGGACATCACGTCGAAGTAGACGTCCCCGCCGGAGGCGTAGGCGTGGCCGGCCGCGATCAGCCGCTCCATCAGCTCGATCATCTCGGGCACGTGGCCGGTGGCCCGGGGCTCCACGGTCGGCGGAAGGCAGCCGAGCACCTGGTAGGCCCAGGTGAAGGCGCGCTGGTTACGCTCGGCGACGACGAACCACGGCACGCCCTCGGCCGCCGCGACCCGAATGATCTTGTCGTCGATGTCGGTGACGTTCCGGCAGAAGGTCACCTGGTAACCCGAGCGGACCATCCACCGGCGGAGCACGTCGAAGTTGACGCCGGAGCGAATGTGGCCGATATGCGGGGGAGCCTGCACGGTGGCACCACACAGGTAGATCGACGCCCGGCCGGATTCGACCGGAACGAATTCACGGACCGTACGTACGCTGGTGTCGTATAGGTGCAGGCTCACGGAGGCAAGGCTAACGCCTTACATCCCCTCACAAGCCTGGTTACGAGACGTTGAGGTTGCCCAGTAGCACTTTTTATAACAACGACCGCGAATGCCGTCTGTGCCCATTCGAGGATCACCCTCACGGATGGACCCGCTCGGGGACCACCCGCACGATCGGCCTCCGTGCCCGCGGGTCAGCCGTCTCTCCTCCTCGTGCCACCCGAGTCCACCGATCATGTCAGGTACCCGTTCTGTAGGCTCGAAGCGCCATGGACGTGAAATCCCCCGCGGCGGCAGACATGGTCTCCCGCCCGTCCTCACCACCGCCCGCCCAGCCGAGCAGGGCGATCGTTGCCCTGCGCCGTGCCGGGATCGCCCTCGTCGGAGTCGGCGTGGCCGCGCTCACCGCCGCCGCGTGCGTGCTCTCCTTCGAGGACCTGCGTGGTCTCGCCATCACCGGCGAGGCTCCGCCCGGACTCGCCTACCTCTATCCCGCGGTCTTCGACGCGCTGCTCGCCATCGCGCTGATCAGCGTGTTACTCCTCCGAGGCGGACGCTGGACGGTGCGCCTGCAGGCGGGCGTGGTCCTGGTCCTGCTGTTCGCCGCCGCGGTCGCCGCCGAGGTGGCCACCGCCGTCCGGGTCACGGTGGACGTACGGCAGGCGGCCGTCGTGGTCGCCGTCGCCCCCTGGACGGCGCTGTTCCTGGCCCTCTGGCTCTGGCTGCTGCTGATCAACCACGCCGCCGCCCGGCGGGCCGTCGCCTACACGGCCATGGCGGGCGACGAGCGTGACATCGTGCCGTTCCCCGAGGCCGACCCGCCGGCCGCCGAGTCCCCGGCCCGGCAGGACCCCCTCGGCTCCCCCGTCCCTCCGGCCCGGCGGGAACAGCGCGCTCACCCGGGGCATCCCGCCCATCCGGACCACCCCCCTGTCCATCATCTGCCGGTCGAGAGGGTTCCGGCCCCATCGGCCGCCCCGCCGATGGAGTCGGCTCCGCGTCACGACCTTCCGGCCGCCCTCCCGGTGGTCGGTCCCACTCCGGCGCCTGAGACGCCCGAGATCGTGGAGAACGGCGCCGACGGCGGCACCGGGGGCGGCGCCGAGGTCCTCACGGAGACCGGTACCGAGACCGGCACGGAGACCGGCGCCGGGAATGCCCCCGGGAGCGCGGAGCCCCCGGAGGCCCCCGTGGATCCCGCGCCGGGCAGACCGGTGCGCTGGGGCGACCTGATCCGGCCGCGCCAGGGCGACCTGCTGGTTCATCCGCCCCGCGGCGCCGTACGGGGGGCGGCCCGCCCCGAGAGCCGGGCCGGTGAGCGGGTGGAGACCGTGGACGCCGGTGCGGACTCTCCGCCGGCCCCGCGCGACGAGCGAACGGAGAGTCAGGAGACCGCCCCTCGGGGGGACCGTGAGGCCCTCTCGGCCGAGGAGAGCCGACAGCCCGAGGTGGGCAACCGCGACGCCGACACCCAGCCGATCCTGGCGGTGACCGGGAAATCCTCACCGGCGCGCCGCAGGCCGTCCGGCCCAGCCCGGGATCCGGGGCCGGGTGCCCCGCCGGCCGGGGAGGACGCGGCGGAAGAGGTGATCGTGCGGCCCGAGGAGGAGTCGGCGGCCCCGCCCTCCGGGCGTGTGCGCAGCACCCCCACACCCCCGGAGGGGTGAGGAGCCGCCGCGCAACCGGCCGACGGCCGGAGACCGGCCCGCAGCCATTCGCCCACGATCAGGTGGGCGGCGCCCCGCTGCGGGCCGGCGGTTCACTCACCTCCGGCCCGCTCCGCGCGGCCGGAAGCCGGTTTCGGGTGTTCCCCGAACCGGCTCCGAACGGCTGAGACCCGCTCGGTTCACCGGACGGAACCGAGCGGGTCTTCCGGCGGACGGTGACCACATGCGCGTCACCGCGTGCACCTGCGGGGCCGGAGGGCGTCTTGGGCCTTTCACGGGGCCACCGGGCGCGCGCACCCGCTGTCTAGACCCTGGAGCGCTTCAGACCGGCGACCAGGCCGACACCGATGACGGCCAGCACGACCTGCATGACGAGTTCGATCCAGTCGATGCCGTTGGTGGTGGCGACTCCGAGAACCTGGGCGATGGCGGTGCCGATGAGGGCGGCCACGATGCCGACGACGATGGTCAGGATCCATCCGATCGCCTGCCTGCCGGGAAGCAGGAGACGGCCGACGGCACCCACGACGGCGCCGATGACGATGGCCCCGAGGATGGACTCGATAGTCATACTCATCAACCTCCCAGTGAGGTGTCCTTCACGCTCACGGGAGACGGGTACCCTCCACGTCAGGGTTATTCCTGAGAGCGGCAAAGTTCCAGCTCAGTGGGTCTTTCTCGCGCGCATCTGGATCACGAGCAGCACTCCCAGCACGGCGAGCGCGAGCTGGATGATGTGCTCCCACCAGTTGATTCCCCGTGTGTGGACGAGCCCGAAGGCGGCCGCGATGGCCGTGCCGATGAGCGCGGCCACGATGCCCACGACGAGCGTCAGCCCGATCGAGAAGTTCTGCCGTCCGGGAACGATGAGGCGCGCCAGCGCGCCGATGATGGCGCCGATGATGATCGCGCCGATAATCGAGCCAATCATGTCGGCTCCCCCCGATGACGAGACATGGTCAATAGGGGGCTACCCACGACATTCATAAGTCATTCCGAAAAACGGACGGCCCGTACCGCGCCGGCGGACGGGCCACCGCCCCGGCCGGTGTCCACACCGTCGGCCGCACCGCCGATCGGAGCGCTTTTCCGCCCGTGTCAGGAGACGTCCGGCGGCGAACCGAGGTTCACCACGATCGCGGTCGCGACGGCCGCCACACCCTCGCCACGCCCGGTGAGGCCCAGACCGTCGGTCGTGGTGGCGCTGACGCTCACCGGAGCCCCCACGGCGGCGCTGAGCGCCTTCTCGGCCTCGGCGCGGCGGGGCGCCATCTTGGGGCGGTTCCCGATCACCTGGACGGCCACGTTGCCGATCTCGAAACCGGCGGCGCGCACCTTCCTGGCGGTCTCCTCAAGCAGCGCGGTGCCCGAGGCACCCGCCCAACGGGGATCGGCGGTCCCGAAGAGACCGCCGAGATCGCCCAGACCCGCCGCGGAGAGCAGCGCGTCGCAGGCGGCGTGGGCCGCGGCGTCACCGTCGGAGTGCCCGGCCAGGCCCGTCTCGCCCGGCCAGTGCAACCCCGCGAGACGGAGCTCGCGACCGGATGCGAACGGGTGGACGTCGACCCCGACGCCCACCCGTGGAAATGTCGTGTTCAGGAGTTGAGAACCTCGTCGAGCAACGCCTCGGCCTTGTCCTCGTTGGTCTTCTCGGCGAGCGCCAACTCGCTGACCAGGATCTGCCGCGCCTTTGCAAGCATGCGCTTCTCTCCTGCGGAGAGCCCGCGCTCCCTGTCTCGTCGCCACAGGTCGCGAACGACCTCGGCCACCTTGTTGACGTCACCGGACGCCAACTTCTCCAGGTTGGCCTTGTAGCGGCGGGACCAGTTCGTGGGCTCTTCGGTGTGAGGCATGCGAAGCACGTCAAAGACGCGCTCAAGACCCTCTTGACCGACGACATCGCGAACACCTACGAGTTCGGCGTTGTCAGCCGGCACCTGGACGGTAAGGTCGCCCTTGTCGACCTTGAGAACCAGGTAGGTCCTTTCCTCACCTTTGATGGTTCGGGTCGTGATGGCCTCGATCCGAGCAGCCCCGTGGTGGGGGTAGACGACAGTGTCGCCGACCTGGAAAGTCATGTGACAAGTACCCCTTCCGCTGTACTCAAGAGTACCACGTATCCACAGCCTCTCGGAACAGTGAAATCCCCATAACTGCAGGTCAAAGCCGCATTTTAAGGCTTGACAAGTGCGCGACTCTATGAATCAGGGGTGTGAAAAGCCTTCATGACCTGCGTTCCGCGCCTCCTGACGACCGGTTGGGCCGCCGGAAAACCCGGCGAAGTCCATGGATAAGGTGGGCTCTGCCCAACCTCTTGTGTGACAAGGAGACCTCGCACCGTGACCCGCAACAGCCGTCACTGGGCGATCGCCGCCGCCGCGTTCATCGCCGCAGCCCCGGTCCTGACCGGCTGTGGTGCCGGATTCGACGCGATTACCAGCCACCCTTACTCCCCGACCGAGGCGTCGACCGCCAAGGTGAGGGGCATCGACATCTCCCAGGCCTTCTTCCTGGGCCCCGACTCCGGCTCGTCGCTGCCGGCCGGTGGAGCGACGCCGCTGTACCTGTCGCTGGTGAACACCAACCAGAACGCCGACACGCTCATCGGGGTCGGTGTCGACCCAGCCGTCGGCTCGGCGAAGGTCGCCGCCCCGGTCGACCTCCCCGCCCACAAGCGGGTCGGCGTCGGCAGGCCCTCGCCCACGATCGTGATCGAGGGCCTGAAGAAGCCCCTCCGCGGCGGTGAGAGCATCCAGCTGCGACTGCAGTTCGCCAAGGCGGGCGTCGTCCCCCTGGCGGTCCCGGTCCTCACCCGCAGCCGCGAGTTCGGCGGGCTCCCGCAGGCCCCGGGGGGCGCCGCGGGAACGCCCCCGCAGACCGGCGCGTCGCCCACCCCGACACCCACCCCCTCCACCACGGAGCAGCACGCCGGGGACGGCCACTAAGCCGCGGGCCGGGCCGTCGGCGCCGCCCGCGGAAGGACGGTAGGAGACGACAGACAGGGGGGTACGGCTCGCGCGAGCCGTACCCCCCTGTCGTACGCGTCCCCCGCCGGACCGGCGACGGCGGGCCGAGGGCCCCCGGAGGCTCCCGGGAAAGCCCGCGGTCTCAATCCTCCGCGGGGTCGAACTTGTAGCCCAGGCCGCGGACGGTGAGGATGTGGCGGGGGGTGGACGGGTCGGCCTCGACCTTGGCGCGCAATCGTTTGACGTGCACGTCCAGGGTCTTGGTGTCGCCCACGTAGTCGGCGCCCCAGACGCGGTCGATGAGCTGGCCCCGGGTGAGCACCCGGCCGGCGTTGCGGAGCAGGACCTCCAGCAGCTCGAACTCCTTCAGCGGAAACTGCACCTGGGCGCCGCGCACCGCGACGATGTGCCGGTCGACGTCCATCCGGACCGGGCCGGCGGCCAGCACGGCCGTCTCCGCCCCCTCCACGTCCCCCTGCCGGCGCAGCACCGCGCGGATGCGGGCCACCAGTTCCCTGGAGGAGAACGGCTTGGTCACGTAGTCGTCGGCGCCCAGCTCCAGTCCGACGACCTTGTCGATCTCGCTGTCCTTGGCGGTGAGCATGATCACGGGAACCTTGGAACGCTGGCGCAGCGAACGGCAGACCTCGCTGCCCGGCAGGCCGGGCAGCATCAGGTCGAGCAGCACCAGATCGGCGCCGTTGTGGTCGAAGGCGTCGAGTGCCTCGGGCCCGGTGGCCGCCACTGCGACCTCGAAACCCTCCTTGCGCAGCATGTACGACAGGGCGTCGGAGAACGACTCCTCGTCTTCGACAACGAGCACGCGAGTCACCGCTCGGCCTCCTGGGGGATCGTGGTGGTACGTGGTACGGCCACCGCCGTGCCGCCGAGGGCGGGCAGGCGGAGGGTGAAGGTGGAGCCCGAGCCTTCCTTGCTCCACACCGTGACCGCGCCGTTGTGGGCGGCGGCGACGTGCTTGACGATGGCCAGGCCGAGGCCCGTGCCACCGGTGGCGCGCGAGCGGGCGGCGTCGGCGCGGAAGAACCGCTCGAAGATGCGTTCCTGGGCGTTCTCCGGGATGCCGATCCCCTGGTCGCTCACGCTGATCTCGACCGATTCGTTGTGGAGGCCCGTCGTGCGCGCGCTGACCACGACGCGGGTGTGCTCGGGGCTGTAGGAGATCGCGTTGTCGATGAGGTTGCGCAGCGCGGTGACGAGAAGCTCGTCGTCGCCCCATATCCGCAGCCCCTCGACTCCTCCGGTCACCAGCGTTATGTCCTTGGCCGCCGCCGGGGTGTTGCAGCGGTCGATGGCCTCGTGCACGGCCTCGTCGACCGGGACCGGGCCGGGAGTGGGGACGGGGTCGGCCCCCTGGATCCGGGAGAGGGTGATGAGGTCCTGGACGAGATAGGTGAGCCGGGCGGCCTCGTGCTGCATGCGCCCGGCGAAGCGGGTGACCGCCTCGGGGTCGTCGGCGGCGTCCTGGATGGTCTCCGCCAGCAGCGACAGCGCCCCCACCGGCGTCTTGAGCTCGTGGCTCACGTTGGCGACGAAGTCGCGGCGGACCGCCTCGACCCGCCGGTGCTCGGTCTGGTCCTCGGCGAGGACGAGCACCTGGCCGTGGGCCCCCAGGGGGGCTACCCGGACCGCGAAACTGGTCGACTCCTGACCGAACTTGTGCCCGGCCACCTCGATCTCGCTCTCCCTGATCTCGCCGTCCCTGCGCACCTGCCTGGCCAGCGCGAGCAGCTCGGCCGCCATCAGATGGTCGCCTCTCACCAGACCGAACGCCCGCGCGGCCAGACTGGCCCGCAGCACCCGGTCCTCCTTGTCGAGCACGACCGCCGAGGACGGCAGTACGGCCAGCACCGAGGCGACCCCCTGGGGCAGCGGGGCGGGCTCGACCTCGTCCGCCACCACCCGTCGCCGTCCGGCGTTCCGGCGGACGACCATCACCGCCAGCGCCCCCACGACGAACCCGGCCAGCGCGGCCAGGATCGCCATCAGCTCACTCACGTGATCCTCCTGTAGGCTTCACATCCCGATGGTAGGCGAGGGTTTTCCCGTTGGGGCAGCTCAGGGGGTGCCGACACGGCCTTTCCCACAAAGTTCACTTTACGGTCTAGGTTCGTTCACCAACGCACACGTACCGTGAACCCCATGCGCGACGCCTACCATGAAGACCTCGATGCCCTCACCGGCCGGCTGGTCGAGATGACCCGACTGGTGAGATCGGCGATATCCCGGGCCACCACCGCACTTTTGGACTCCGACCTTCAGCTCGCCGAGAGCGTCATCTCGCAGGACGAGGAGGTCAACCGGGTCTTCGCGGAGATCGAACTGTCGATCTTCGACCTGATGGCCAGGCAGCAGCCGGTGGCCGTCGACCTCCGGATGATCATCGCGGCCCTGCGGATGGGCACCGACCTCGAACGGATGGGTGACCTGGCCGAGCACGTGGCGAAGGTCGCCCGGCTCCGCCACCCGGAGTCGGCGGTCCCGCCGGAGCTCCGCTCCACCATCGTGGAGATGGGCCAGATCGCCGAGCGGCTGATCGCCAAGACCGGCAGCTGCATCGCCTCGCGCGACGTGGAGACGGCGCTGGAGCTGGACTCCGACGACGACGCGATGGACAGGCTGCACCGCAGGCTGTTCAAGGTCCTGATGGCCGACGACTGGAAGTACGGCGTCGAGCCGGCCATCGACGTGACCTTGATCGGCCGCTACTACGAGCGTTACGCCGACCACGCGGTCCGCGTCGCCCACGACGTGGTGTATCTGGTGACCGGCTCCCGGACACCGGACGCCGACGTCCTGTGAGATCCGCGGAGTGTGAGGGGGCCCGCCGATCCGGCGGGCCCCCTCACACGTCCTCGGGCTACCTGCCCTGGTTGGCCACGGCCTCGATGGCCGCGTCGGCCGCCTCGGGGTCGAGATAGCGGCCCCCCTTGACGATCGGGTGGAAGTCGTCGTCCAGCTCGTACAGGAGCGGGATGCCGGTGGGGATGTTGAGCCCGGCGATCGCGTCGTCGCCGATCCCGTCCAGGTGCTTGACCAGCGCCCTGAGCGAGTTGCCGTGCGCCACGACCAGCACGGTCCTGCCCGCCGACAGGTCCGGCACGACCGCGTCGTACCAGTAGGGCAGCATGCGCTCGACGACGTCCTTGAGGCACTCGGTCCTCGGCAGCAGCTCGCCGGGCAGCAGCGCGTAGCGCGCCTCGCCGGCCTGCGAGAACTCGTCGTCGTCGGCGATGGGGGGCGGCGGGGTGTCGTAGGAGCGGCGCCAGAGCATGAACTGCTCGTCGCCGAACTCGGCGCGGGTCTGCGCCTTGTCCTTGCCCTGCAACGCGCCGTAGTGGCGCTCGTTGAGCCGCCAGGACCGGGTGACCGGGAGCCAGAGCAGGTCGGCGGCGCCCAGCGCGAGGTTGGCCGTCTGGATGGCCCGGGTCAGCAGCGAGGTGTGCACCACGTCGGGCCGTACTCCGGCGTCCAGCAGCAGCCGCCCGCCGCGACGCGCCTCCTCCTCGCCCCGGGCGGAGAGCCCGGCGTCCACCCACCCGGTGAACAAGCCCTTAGCGTTCCACTCACTCTCACCATGCCGCAGCAGCACCAAAGTCGCCATACGGACCAGCTTAGTGGGCGGCCGTTCAGCGCCCGGGGTCGGCGAAGCGGGCGAACGCCCGCAGGTTGGCGAGCGACTCGCCGCGCTTGGCACGCCACTCCCACTCCCGCCGGATCGAGGAGGCGAAGCCGAGCTCCAGGGCGCGGTCGAAGCTCTCGTCGGAGTAGGTCAGCACACAGCCGAGCAGCCGGTCGATCTCCGTTTCGGAGATCGCCTCCAGCGGCACCCGGCCCACCAGGTACACGTCGCCGACCGTGTCGAGGGCGAAGTGCACGCCGTAGGTGGAGCCGTTCCTGGTGAGCAGCCAGCGGTAGAACTCGGCGTGGTTCTCGTCGGGCTGCCGGCAGAAGAACGCCTCCACGTGCAGGGCCTGGTCCCCGACGATCAGCCACGTCATGGTCGCGAGCTTGTGCAGGCCGGGCAGCCGCACCAGGAAGGCGCCGGGCCTGGGCTCCTCGAACGACGCCCCGGCACCCTTCAGCGCCGCCTCGATCACTTCACGCATGCGCCCACCCTACGAGCCGGATCTCCCACGCGCTCACCCGCCGAGCGCCGCCCACCCCGCGAGCCGCCCTACGAGCTGACCGCGATCGGGACGCGGTGCAGGTGCGCCATCGCCTCGGCGTAGACGTCGGCGAGCCTGGCCGCGGTGGCCGACCAGCCGAAGGCCGCGGCCTGCGTCACCGCCCCGGCCGACAGCGCGTCGCGCCAGGCCGGCCGGCGCACGAACCCGCCGAGCACCCGCGCCCAGTCGTGCGGGTCGTGCCCCTCGACGAGCACGCCGGAGACACCGTCGCGTACGGCGGTGCGCAACCCTCCCACGGAGGCCGCGGCGACCGGGGTGCCGCACGCCTGGGACTCCAGGGCGACCAGGCCGAACGACTCGCTGTGCGAGGGGACCACGGTCACGTCGGCCGCGCGGTACCAGTCGGCGAGCTCCCACTGGGGCGCGGGGGGAACGATCCTGACCACGTCCGAGATGCCCAGCGAGGCGGCCACCTCGGTCAGGTAGGAGGGCCGGGCCAGGCCGTTGCCGCTGGGGCCGCCGACGCAGGCGACGACGAGCCTGGAGCGGAGCGACGGATCGTCGATGAGCATCCGGGCCGCGGCGCGCAGCAGTACGTCGGGGGCCTTGAGCGGCTGCACACGTCCCACGAACAGCAGCACGCGGGCGTCCTGCGGCAGGTTGAGCCGCCGGCGGGACTCCCCCATGGGCCCGGGTCTGAAGACGGCGAGGTTGACCCCGGGGTTGACGACCTCGACGCGGCCGGGGGCCGCGCCGTACAGGTCGACGAGCTCCCTGGCCTCGGTCGGGGTGTTGGCCACCAGGCGGTCGGCGATCTCGACGACCTGCTGCTCGCCCATCACCCGGATGGGCGGCTCCGGCCGGTCGTCGGTGGCGAGCAGGAGGTTCTTCACCTTGGCCATGGTGTGCATGGTGTGCACCAGCGGCACCCCCCAGCGCTCCTTGGCCAGCCAGCCCACCTGACCGGAGAGCCAGTAATGGGAGTGGATCACGTCGTAGCGGCCCGGCTCGTACATGGCCTCGGTGCGCAGCACCCCCGACAGGAACCCGCACAGCTGGCCCGGCAGGTCGCGCTTGTCGAGCTCCTCGTACGGCCCCGCGGTGACGTGCCGGACGGACACGCCGGGGACGATCTCGGCGACCGGCGGCAGATCACGGGCCGTCTGCCTGGTGAAGATCTCGACCTCCACCCCGAGCCTGGCCAGACGCTTGGCCGCCTCCACGATGTAGACGTTCATACCGCCCGCGTCCCCGGTCCCCGGTTGATCCAGGGGGGACGTGTGCATGCTGATCGTCGCGACCCGGTTGACCCGCCGTCGCCTCACCGACACCACCTCCGAGAGGGCTATAACCACTCAAGAGGGCGCAACATTCCCACTCCATTCCCACTCCGTCTCCTCTCGATTCCCCCCGTGATTCCCCGCTCGACTCCCCCGGGATTCCCGCCGTGACTCCCGGCCCGGATCCCGGCTCCCGGCTCGCGGACGCCGGGAGACCGGCGCCGAGAGGCTCCGGCGGCATGCTGGCAGGATGGAGGACCATGACGAGGACAGCAGTGGTGACCGGCGCCAGCAGCGGGATCGGCGAGGCGACGGCCCGCCGCCTGGCCGCCGAGGGGTTCGACGTGGTGGCCGCCGCCCGGCGCCGGGACCGGCTGGACAGGCTCGCCGCGGAGGTTCCCGGGATCCGCGCGGCGACCCTGGACGTGACCTCCCAGGAGTCGGTGGACGCGCTGGCCGCCTCGCTGGACCGCTGTGACGTGCTCGTCAACAACGCCGGCGGCGCGATCGGGGTGGAGCCGGTGGCGAAGGGGGACGTGGCCGACTGGCAGCGGATGTACGACGTCAACGTGCTCGGCACGCTCCGGGTGACCCAGGCACTGCTGCCCGGCCTCGTCGCGTCGGGCGACGGCGTGCTGGTCATGCTGACCTCGGTCGCCGGACTGGTCTCCTACGAGGGCGGTGGCGGCTACAACGCGGCCAAGCACGCCCAGACCTCGATGACCGAGGTGCTCAGGCTGGAGCTGTGCGGCGAGCCGGTCCGGGTCGTCGAGGTGGCCCCCGGCCTGGTCCACACCGAGGAGTTCTCACTGAACCGCCTCCGCGGCGACTCGGCCGCCGCGGACCGCGTCTACCAGGGCGTCCCCGGCCCGCTCTCGGCCGACGACGTGGCCGACGCCGTCGCCTGGTGCGTCACCCGGCCCGCCCACGTCAACATCGATCGCCTGGTGATACGTCCCCGCGCCCAGGCCGCCCAGTACAAGCTCCACCGCGTCCAGCCGAGGTGAAGCCGATCGGGGAGATCACCAGGGGGACGACGGGGCACAACCGGCTCCGGCGGGCCGACCGGTGGATCGCCGCCGTCCACGGCGGCCTGCTGCGATCGGCGGACCGCCCGCTGGTGGTCGACCTCGGCTACGGGGCCTCGCACACCACGACCTCGGAGCTGTTCACGCGGCTGCGGAGAATCTGCCCGTCGGTCGAGGTCGTCGGCGTCGAGATCGACCCGGCCAGGGTGGCCGGGGCCAAGCCGTACGAGCGGGCCGGCCTGTCCTTCGCGCTCGGCGGCTTCGAGCTCCCGGTGAGCCGGCCGCCCCTGCTGATCCGGGCGTTCAACGTGCTCAGGCAGTACGGCGAGGCCGAGGCGTGGGACCACTGGGCGACGCTCGGCACGAAGGTCGCCCCGGGCGGGGTGATCGTCGAGGGCACCTGCTCGGAGGTGGGCCACCGCGCGGTCTGGGCCGGGCTCGACGCCGCGGGCCCCAGGACGCTGACCTTCTCCGCCCGGTTCGGCGGCTTCGATCGCCCCTCGGACCTCGCCGAGCGCCTCCCCAAGACCCTGATCCACCGCAACGTCCCCGGCGAGCCCATCCACGCCTTCCTGCGTGACTTCGACCACGCCTGGGCGGTCAACGCCCCCCTCGGCGCGTACGGCTTCCGCCAGCGCTGGATCGCCACCGCGCGGACGCTCGCCGGGACGTGGCCGGTGGCCCCGGCCCCGCCGCTCGGCGGGCGGTCGCGCTGGCGGCTCGGCGAGTTGACGCTTCCCTGGGCGGCGCTGGCCCCCGATCCGGCCGGACGGCCCCGCTGACCCTCCCGGGACGCTCCCCGGACACCCCCGCGGGCGGCCTTTCCACGGCGCCCCGGAGCGTCCGCCCCGTCCTCGGCGACGACCGGAACGAGATATACATGGTCTCGGCGACCGTAAAGACGCGCGCGGCCCGGTCAACGTGACGGAAATCACTCGACAACCCGTAGTACTACCCCTCGTGGTGCAGGAGTTAGGCTTATTCGTGTGAAGGGACTGGGCGAGCTTGAACGCACTATCATGGACATCATCTGGGCACAGCCGTCCTCGGTGACGGCGCGCGAGGTCGGGCGTCTGATCGCCGACCGGGATCTCGCGCCCACCACCGTGATGACGGTGCTCGACCGGTTGACCAGGAAAGGCTTCCTGGTCCGCACCCGGGACGGGCGCGCGTGGCGCTACGAGCCGGCCGAGAGCCGCGACGCGTACGTCGCGGAGCTTATGCTTGAGGCTCTCGACATGACCGGAGACCGGTCGGCGGCCCTTACCCGGTTCGCCCAGGCCGTCTCGGGCAGCGAGGCCGAGATCCTGCTCAGAGCCCTGACGGAGCTGGAGGACGAGTGATCACCGCAGCAGTCCTGGCGACCCTCGCCCTGGTCTGCGCGGTCGGAGCCTGGAGGCTCACCCGGGCTCGGTGGTCCTATCGCGCCCCGCACGTGGCCATCGTCCTGTGGCAGGCGCTCGGCGTCACCTGGGGCCTGGCCGGAACCGGCGCCCTGCTGTCCTACGCCCTGGAGCCCTACGGTCAGGGCGTGCTGCAGGGTCTGCGCGCCTTCGCCGCCTCGGCCCTCAACGGCGGCTACGGGCTGCCCGAGCCGTACACCCTGCCGAGAATCCTGGCGCTCATCGTCGGGCTGACCGCGCTCACCGTGCTGATCGTGGTGCTCCTCACCGCGGGCGTGCAGACGTTCCGCGCCCGGCAGCACCACCGCACCCTGCTCGCCCTCGTCGCCCGGGAGGACCCCGAGTTCCCCGGGGTGCGGGTGGTCGACCACCCGGGCCCCGCCGCCTACTGCGTTCCCGGCCTCCGCTCCCAGGTGGTGGTCAGCGCGGGGACCCTGAAGCTGCTCTCCCCCGCCGAGCTGACCGCGGTGCTCGCCCACGAGTCCGCGCACGTCCGCGAGCGCCACGACCTGGTGCTGCTGCCGTTCGCCGCGCTGCGCCGGGCACTGCCCTGGTCACGGGTGGTCGGCGAGGTGCAGAACGAGGTCGGCCTGCTGGTCGAGATGGCCGCCGACGACGTCGCCCGCCGCTACTGCTCGCCACGCCGTCTGGCCACGGCCCTGCTCCGCTTCGGTACGGCGGGTGCCGCCTCCACCCCGCAGGGCGCCCTGGGCGTCTCCGACTCGTGCGCCGCGGTGATGGCCCGGGTCGAGCGCCTGGTCACCCCGGCGCCGGTGCTTCCCCGCCGGATCCGCTACTCCATCGTCGCCTTCTCCGTCACCCTGACGGCCTCCGCCCCGCTGCTCTGGCTGATACCGCACTGACCCCCGCCCCGCCGACCCCATCGCCACCCCCCGGCAAAGTGCTTGCAACCGTTAGCCAAAGCGTTTGCAATTGCAAGCAGCGTCCGGCAGACTGGCGTCATGGCACTACCCAAGGTCGGCTCGATCGGCGAATACATCCGTGAGCAGCGCACGCACGCGAAGATCTCGCTGCGCCAGCTCGCCGCGGCGGCGGGGGTCTCCAACCCCTACCTCAGCCAGATCGAAAGAGGGTTGCGCAAGCCCAGCGCGGAGATCCTGAACCAGATCGCCAAGGGTCTGCACATCTCCTCGCAGGCGCTCTACGTCCAGGCCGGGCTCATCGAGGAGCGCGAGCCGGACAGCGACGTGCTGACCGCGATCAGGGCCGACCGTCTCATCACCGAGCGCCAGCGCCAGGTGCTGATCGACATCTACGAGTCGTTCCGCAAGGAGAACCGGGTCGAAGCCCCGGCCGGCGACGCGCAGACCTCCCAGAAAGCGCATCCCGCACCGGGGCCCCGTGGGGGCGACGCGGACTCCTCGCCGAACGGCGAGGCTCCACCGCCCGAGGGGTATCTCACCGCGTTGAAGCCCTACGCGGCGCCCTTGGGCAGCGAAAACGTCACACCGGAATCCAGGAAAGGTTAACCCATGACCCTCGCTACCGAAGTCAGGAAACTGGCCGAGTCCAAGCCGTTCTACGCCGTCGCCGGCGCCGGCGACTTCGCGGTCGAGAAGCTCCGTGAGCTCCCCGAGCAGATCCAGCGGCTGCAGAGCCGCCGCGGGGAGATCCGCGAGGCCGCCAAGGACCTCCCGGAGAAGGCCAAGGAGTTCGCCGGCAAGGCCGAGGGGTACGCCAAGGACCTCCCCCAGAAGGCGCGCGGCTACGCCGACCAGTTCACCGTCAGGGCCACCAGGCTCTACGAGGAGTTCGCCAGCCGCGGTCGCAAGGTCGTCTCCAAGACGAGCGGCGACGCGGCCCTGGAGCTGAAGGAGGTCTCCATGGCCGCCCGGCCCGCGACCGCCACCCAGTCCACCAGGAAGAACGCCCGCACCCCGAGGACCACCTCCACGAAGTCCTGACCGGGGTCTCGGAGGTTCCGAAGGTGGGAGCGCCCTCCGGGGCGGAAACGCCGGAGCGGCCCCTGCAACGCCGGAGCGACCCCTGCCCGGAAGGCCCGTCCCACCGGGGCGGGCCTTCCGCCGTCCCGGCCGGATCACGCATCTGTGGGGCCGGGCACGACGCGGAGGGGGTTTTCGGCACTAGGCTGGGGCCAACCGGCGAAACAAGCGCGTTGGAGCAACGATGATCTTCGAGGGCCTGAACCTCATCTTCTGGATTCTCAGCATCATCGCTTTCGGCATGTCGGCCTGGGCCCTGTTCCACTCGGTCCGCACGCCCGCGCGAGCCTTCGCGATCACCGGCAAGCAGAGCAAGAAGCTCTGGCTGATCATTCTGTCACTGGCGACGCTGTTCTCGTTCGCCTCCGCCGTCGGCTACTTCGGGAGCGGCCTCGGCCAGCTCAACTTCTTCGCCATCGCCGCGGTCATCGCCGCCGGAATCTACCTGGCCGACGTGAAGCCCGCCGTGAGCGAGATCGGCAAGGGCGGCAACCAGGGCCCCTACGGCCCCTGGTAACCGGCGACCCGCGCCGGCGACGCCCCTCAGCCGGCCCCTCGCCGCTCCCCGGCGTTCCCGCCCTGCCCCGGGCCTGCCGGGGGACGCCCGAGAACACAGTTGCCCGAATCACATTCGGACAGGTAGACACTCGGGGTGATGTTCGCGAGGAAACCCACCCTGGCAGGGGAGCGCGTGACGCTCCGGCCCGTCGGTCCCGAGTACGTGGACGGCCTCTGGGAGCTGGTCAACAATCCGGAGACCGTCCGGCTGACCGGATCCCACGCCCCGTTCGACCGGTTCGGCGTCGGCTGGTGGTACGGCTCTCGCGGCGACCACGACGACCGGCTGGACCTGGCGATCTGCACCGCCGAGGACGACGCCTACGTCGGCGAGGTGGTGCTCAACGAACTCGACGCCGACAACCTCTCCTGCAACCTGCGCATCGCCCTGGTCGGCCCCCGGGCGTTCGGCAGGGGCTACGGCACCGAGGCGATCCGGCTGGTGCTCGACCACACCTTCAGCACCACGGATCTGCACCGGATCAGCCTGGAGGTCTTCGACTTCAACGACCGGGCGGCCCATGTGTACCGCAAGGTCGGCTTCGTCGAGGAGGGGGTGCGCCGCGACGCGCTGCGCTGGAACGGCGGCTGGCACAACGCGATCATGATGTCGATCCTCGCCCCCGACTGGGCGGCGCGGAAAACCTGAGACCTGTTCAGCAATTTTCCGGAAACGTCTCCTGACGCCTCTGAGGCGATGCTACGTTCACCGAAGCGCTCTTACCCGCACAGAATCTGCACAGGGGGAGCATGCCGGGTCCACCCGCGCCTCCCCCGACCACCACGGAGGCAGGGGTCCCCATCACGTCCCGGACACCCGCCGGGTTCGCTCAGGGAGCGGCACGCCGTACCACTCGCGGCGATGGGCGACGACGGCGACCGGCGCGGAACAGAGCCCCTGATCGACGAGTCCCGCCGGGGACGGAAGTCGCCGGACAAGCTCGTGGCGGTCACGCCGGCCTGACCGGGCGCCGGGTCAGGAAGGGCCGGGCGGAGCGCCACGGACGGCGGCGGCCACCGGAACCCACCGGTGGCCGCCGCTCGACGGACCGCCCACGTCCGGCTCCCACCGCACCGCGTGCCCGGCACCGCCGCATACCCTCAGCGCCACCGGCCCACCGCCTTAAGGCCACCCGCGAAATCACCCGCGAACGGGAAAACCAATGGGACGCCCGAAACGAATATTCGCCTCTCCAAAGCGACGGGCCGTTATCGTGGAATTGCCGCGCGAACGCGAGGGGGAGCAGAGATGTCCGGGCGCGATTGGAACCTTGATCCAGGCGGTGGCGAGAGCGAAACGACAGGTCGCCGAATCGCTCGGGCGCGGAAACGGCGAGGACTCACCCAGACCGGCCTGGCGGCCAAGGCAAATGTCTCCCGCAGTCTGATCGCACAGGTCGAGTCGGGCCATAAACCGGCCACCCCGTCGTTTGTCGCGGCGGTGGCCAGGGCCTGCGCGGTCGACGCCGCCGAGATCAACGGTCAGCCCTACAGGGGCTCGGACAAGCGCACCGACGCCGTACACGCGACGATGCCCGCGGTCAGGCGCGCGCTGTCGTACGCCGACATCTCTCCGGAGCTGGAGGTCCCCCCGAGGTCGCTCAACGAGTTGACCCTGGAGCTGGGCAGGCTCCAGAGGCTCCAGGGGGCCGCCGCGCACATCAGCCTCGGAGGCCGCCTACCGGCGATCATGGAGGAGCTGACGGTTCACGCGGTGGAGTCGGGGGCGTCAAGGGCCTGGCGCCTCCTGAACCACGCGTACGCCATCGCGATCTCCCTAACCCGCCGCCTCGGCTACCACGACCTGGCTCACGTCGCCGTCGAACGGGCCGCGGTCGCCGCGCTCCGCGCCGACGACCCGCATCTGCGACACCTGGTCTCGCTGTCCCGCGCGCTCCTGCTGCTCACCCTCGGGTCGGAGGACATCGCGCTGGCCATGGTGAGACGGGCGGCGCGCGATGTGGATCGTTCCGGACCGGTGGGACTGGAGGTCTACGGGTCGCTCCACCTGCGCGCGGCCGTCTCAGCCGCCCGGCTGGGGCGGCAGTCGGAGGCCTGGGAGCACCACGGCCTCGCGGGCGAGGCGGCCTCCCGGATCAGCCCGCGCGATCGGCTCGATCCGTACGGGCTGCAGGTCAACCCGTTCAACGTGGTGATCCACGGCTGCGCGGTGGCGACGGAGCTGGGCGACTACGACAAGGCCGTCCGTCTGGACGCGGACTTCAGACCGCCCCCCGGGCTCTACGCCGAGCGCAGGGCCCACCACGAGATCGACATGGCCAGAGCCCACCTGTCGCTCAACGATCACGACAGGGCGCTGAGGCGCATACTCAATGCCGAGCGAATTGCCCCACAAATGGTGCGGCTGCACCCTACGGCGCGAGAGACCGTCCGGCAGCTCGGTTTTTACCACCGCAGCATTCCGGAGGAGCTCCGCAGACTAGAGAATCGCATGGTGTTCTAATCCACATTCGAACGATTTGTTCACGGGAACCGTGAACTTTGACGGCCGTGATGATTCATAAGGTCGCCATGGCGGAGAAAAGCACGGCCTTCGCCGCCCGAATCCAATGATTCCGACCTTGGAGGCCAAGATGGCGCACGACGGGGTGACGAGCACAGCAGGACACAGGGCGTGATCGCGATGTCGCCGCACGGCTCCAGAGCGGTGCGGGCGGCCGAACGGCTGCGCGAGGCCCTGATCCGGCACGGAATCACCGTCGACGTTCACGACGGCTACGGCCTGGCGCTCATATCGGTCTGGACCGGCCTGGTGGTCTGGTCCAACGGCGACCGGTTCTGGTGGTGCGCGGGGTGGGACACCCGGCAGCGCCGATCGGTCTACGCCTCACACAGGGCGAGCGAGCCCGAGCGAGCCGCCCAGCGGGTCGCCCTCCACTACACCCGCCTGCGTGAACAGCACCCCGAACCCCGGCAACTCACCGGCGACCCCCTGTGAACGAGGCCGCCCCCGGCCCCGTACCCCTCCTCAGCCGTCCATTCCCGCTCCGTGCTCGCGGAGCGCGGTGACCAGCCAGTGCGCGAGCCGTACGTGGCCCCGGGGGGTGGGGTGGACGCCGTCCGGCAGGATCGCCCCATTTCCCCAGTTCTGGCCGAGCGGGTCCAGGAAGGACACCTTCTCCTCCCCCGCGGCGACCGCGACGGCATCCCTGACGCCGTAGGCCCAGCGGGGGGCCGGCCCCATCCAGATGGGGCCGACCACCACGATCCGGGTCTGCGGCCAGTGAACGCGGATCAGCCCCAGCAGACGTCTCACGGCCGCGTGGACCCTGCCGGGGGTGGTGCGGTCGTTGTGCCCGCCGGAGATGATCAGCAGGTCGGGGGCCGGGCGCCAGGAGAGCTCCTCGGCGAACGAACGCTGGAAGGTCCGCCGCACCCTCCCCGGATTGACGAAGCCCGTCCCGGGCGCGCCCGCGGTGACGAGCTGCCAGCCCAGCGCCCGCGCGACCTGCGCCGGATAACTCTCCCAGCGCTCGACCGGGCCCGACCCGACGGTGAAGCTGTCTCCGACGATCATGACCAGCGGAGCCCTGAACGGCCCCGGCGCGGGGATCGGGACCACGGGGTGGGAGGGGACGGATACGGGCGCCGAGACCGGGCTCGGATAGATCCCCGCTTCATCGCCACATCCCGAAATAAGACAGAAAATCACCACAAGAACGGCGGCGAAGGCTGCTCGGGGTCGTCCACACACAGTCCCGCGCATGCCACCTCGGGGATGTTCCAGGCTGCCGATATGAGCACCGACCCGCACGGGCGCGGACGGCGGCTCGAACTCACCGGCCAGAACCCACGCTCCCCGGCACGGTGGTCCTCGCGTCAACACCCGAGAGGGTCGTCTAAAGCAGTTCGGCATTCTATCCGGGCCGGACGGGCAACCGGCAGATCACGGAGTTCTTGCTGAACAGGCGGGAACCCGGACCCGTCCGGCGCGGGCCCGGCACGGACGCGACACGGACTCGGCGCGGTACCGGGAATCAGCGCAGGCGGATCTCCCCGACGGGACGGCCGCCACCGAGCAGCACACCGGTCGCCAGGTCGTCGAGCTCCCCGGCCTCGAAGCCGAGGGCGCGCAGAGCCGCGACGGTGACCGGGGCCTGGGCCCGGTTGCCGCCGTCCTCGATCTTGACGACTCCGGCGCGGCCGTCGGCGAAGGCGAACGCGTTGAACGCCTCCGCGCCGGACTTGACCATCAGACCGGGGAAGGCCCGCATCAGCCGGACCTCGGGCCGGGTCGTGCCGCAGGTCCATTCGGGATGGGCCCGGAACGCGTCGGCGATACGGCGCTCGGGGGTGCCGGGCTCGGCCCGGACGAGGGCGCGGAAGGCCCGGATCACACCCATCATCGACACGAAGAGCAGCGGAGCGCCGCAGCCGTCCACTCCGGTGGCGGCGACACGCTCGCCGGTCAGCTCGCCGACCGTGTCACGGATGACCCTCTGCAGCGGATGCGCCGGCTCCAGGTAGGTCTCCAGCGGCCAGTCGTTGATCACGCAGGTGGCGAGCATCGCCGAGTGCTTGCCCGAGCAGTTCATGGAGATCCGTGACGGTCCGCCACCCGATCGCAGCACCTTCTCACGGGAGGCGACGTCCCCGGGAAGGTCCTCGGGGCAGCGCAACGCGCTCTCATCGAGCCCGGCGCCGATGAGGATCTTCTGAACTCCCTCCACGTGGAACGACTCCCCCATGTGGCTGGCACACGACAGGGCGAGCGACTCCCCCTCCAGGGCCAGCCCGGCGCGCACCATGCCGAGCGCCTGGAACGGCTTCATCGACGAACGCGGGGAGACCAGGGCGTCCACCGCGCCGTGCACCCTCACCGGGGCCCCACCCGCGTCCACCACCAGCATCCGCGCCCGGTGAACGGACTCCACGAACCCCGAACGGACAACCTCGACGACCAACGACTCAGCAGACAACGTGTCTCCTTTCGCCAGGATTCTATGGAGGGCGAGGAAGACGAGATGATGGCAGGTATGCGTGCGGTCGTGCAGCGGGTGAGTTCCGCTTCGGTGAAGGTGGACGGGGTGACGGTCGGGGCGATCGACGAGCCCGGACTTCTGGTGCTGGTCGGGGTGACCCATACCGACACCCCGGCGGAGTCGGCCAGGCTCGCCGCCAAGCTCTGGGGGCTGCGGATCCTGTCCGGCGAGAAGTCCTGCTCCGACATCGGGGCGCCACTGCTCGTGGTCAGTCAGTTCACCCTGTACGGCGACGCGCGCAAGGGCCGCCGCCCCACCTGGCAGGCCGCGGCGCCGGGACCGGTGGCCGAGCCGCTGGTGGAGGCGGTCTGCGCCGAACTGCGCGGGCTGGGCGCCCAGGTGGAGACCGGGGTGTTCGGCGCCGACATGCGGGTCGGGCTGACCAACGACGGCCCGATCACCCTGATTCTGGAGGTCTGAGCCGGTTCGTCGCCGCCCCTTTCCGGCCTCTCCCTCCGCCTTTCCCGGCATGATCCGCTAGGGTCACGGCTTGTCCGTGATGAATCATCAGGAGAGCCGTTACCCCTGGGGAGGGTCATGCGCACCTTCACGTCCGTCACCGCCGCGTCCATCACCGCCGCCGCGCTCGTCACAGCGGGAGCCCCCGCGGTCCACGCGCAGGCCGGACCGGCGATCGCCGCCTACCACGGCGTCACCGGCGATCAGCAGACGGAGCGCTTCCAGGCTCTGCGCGGCCAGGGCTACCGGCCCATCACCTTCACCGTGGACAACGCGGGTTCGCCGCGTTACGGCGCCGTCTGGGCCAAGAGCCCCGGTCCGGCCTGGGCGATGATCCAGGGCATGTCGTCCAGCGGCTACCAGAAACGTTTCAACGACCATCTCGCCCGGGGCTACCGTCCGACGTCGGTGAGCGCCACCGGCTCCGGCGGCGACGCCGTCTTCGCCGCGATCTTCGAGAAGGTGCCCGGCCGGTTCTTCGCCAAGCACGACATCGGCACCGACCGGTTCACCGCGGCCAACGCGGACGCGGCCCGGCGGGGCTACGTCCTCACCGCGGCGAACGTCTACGGCACCGCCGACAACCCGCGCTACGTCGCCGTCTGGACGCAGGGCTCGCAGAGCTGGTCCGTCACCACGGGCAGAACCCTCGCCGGGCACGCCGCGGAGTTCGCCGCCCGCACCAAGAGGGGCGAGAAGCCCTCGCTGGTCTCGGTCGGCCCTGGCGGCACCTACACGACCGTATGGGTCAAGGACGGCGGCGCCCCCTGGTACGAGTACACCGGGATGAGCGCGAGCGGCTACCAGCGGCGCTTCGACGACCTGAAGGCCAAGGGCTTCTTCCCCGTACGGCTGGACACGGAGGAGGGCCGGTACACGGCCGTCTGGGCGAAGAACTGACCCGCGCGCGGGCCCGGCCTCCCAGCGCCGCCGGGTCCGCGCGGATCGGGCCTGCACGGATCGGGTCCGCGCGGATCGGGTCTCAGCGGATGCGGCGGCGGAGCGACGGGTCGATCTGAACGTTACGCCCGGCGTCCGGCGGCACCACGACCTCCTGGGAGGCCGCCACCCCGCCGGCCTGGAGCACGGCCTCCACCGGGACGGTCCGCTTGACCACGGCCAGCGCGATCGGACCGAGCTCGTGGTGCCGGGCGGAGCTGCCGACGAAGCCGACCTCCGTGCCGTCGTGGACGACGGGGGCGCCGTGCCGCGGAAGGGTGTCGGCGCCGCCGTCCAGGTGCAGGAAGACCAGGCGGCGCGGGGGATGGCCGAGATTGTGGACGCGGGCCACGGTCTCCTGCCCCCGGTAGCACCCCTTGCTCAGGTGGAGGGCGGAGCCGATCCAGCCCACCTCGTGCGGGATCGTCTTGTGGTCGGTCTCGAAGCCCAGACGGGGGCGGTGCCCCTCGATCCGCAGCGCCTCGTGGGCCCAGAGCCCGGCGAGCCGGAGACCGCCGAGCCGCTCGGCCAGCAGGTCACGCGGGAGCAGCACGTCGTCGCCGACGGGGACGGCCCCGGCGGGCAGGCCGAGCCGCGAGACGTCCGTCACGGTGACCACCGCGTACTCGGACGTCACGTCGGCGACCTCGACCCGGAGCATGAACCGCATCTTGTCGAGGAACGCGACGAGCTCGGCCGACGTGCCCGGCTCCACATGCGCCCAGACGGCCTCGCCGTCGTCGACGAGCGTGAGGTGGTGCTCCACCCTGCCCTGGGCGTCCAGCAGCAGCGTCTGGGTGACCTGGCCGGGTTTCAGATCGTCGAGCTTCTGCGAGCTCAGGCTGTTGAGCCAGCTCAGCCGGTCGGGCCCGGAGACCCGGACGACCTCGCGGTTGCTCCGGTCGACCATCGCCTCACCGGCGAGCAGGGCGCGCTGCTCGGCGAACGGGTCACCGTAGTGTCCGGCGACGTCGGCGTCGGGCGTCTCGGCCGCGACCGCGCCGGGAGTGTCCAGCAGAGGGCTTCGCATGGGCCAAGCCTACGAGGTCCTCAGCGACACTTGCGGCAGCGGCCGAAGACCGTGAGGTGGTGCACGTCCACGGCGAAGCCGAGCTCCTCGTCGAGCTTGTCGGCGAACTCCCTCACCAGCTCGGGACGGGCCTCGGCGATCTCCCCGCACTCGTGGCAGACCAGGTGCACGTGGTCGGCGTCGGCGGCCAGGTGGTAGGTGGGGGCGCCGTGCCCGAGATGCGTGTGGGTGACCATGCCGAGCTCCTCAAGCAGTTCGAGGGTCCGGTAGACGGTCGAGATGTTGACTCCGCGAGCGGTCTGCCGTACCAGGGCGCAGATCTCCTCGGGAGTGGCGTGCTCGGCGGCCTTGATCGCCTCAAGCACCAACTGGCGCTGCGGAGTGACCCGGTAACCACGCGCCCGCAGTTGCTCGTGCCACGACGTCTCGGTCATGACCAGAGTCTAAGAGCATTGTGGCGTCGCCGAGTTTGTCTCCTCACCGAGGCCGGGCCGCGGGAGGCGGGACGGCCGGCGCGCTGCTCCCGCTGAGCCTGTTCGGAACCCATCCGGCCTGCTCAGAGCCGGGGAAGTAAGACGAAATATCCGGCTTCGAATATTCATTTGCTCCGGCCGGACGAGTTTCGTACTGTACGAACACGCCGAAAGGAGGTGGTCCGAACAATGGTTGATCATAGTTGGGCTAGCGAGGTGGCTGTCCGCTAGGACGCCCCGGCCCCGGACTCTGTCCGGACGTCCGGCGACGTTCGGCGAATCCACGACGGTCACCGGAACCCCGGGCCGCCAGAGGGCGGGCACGATCCCGCCATTGGTCCATCTGGCCCTCCCGCACCGCGGGAGGAGCAGGCCCGGGGTTCCCCCTTTCTCACGACCCCGCCCCCTCCGGAACTCCCCGGCCCCGGCGCCTCGCGCCCCTCCGCCTCCGGGCTTCGCCGAAGCCTCCCAGGTCCTCCCGGGAGCCTTCCAGGGCGCGGCCCGTGTCGATCGGCCCCGGGCCGGGACCTCCACCGGCCCGGGGGCACGGCCTCCGCTCAGGACCGCTCAGTGCTCACCACGGGCCGGGACTCCGAGGGCGGCGCACGCCTCCTGGTAGAGGCGGACCACCTCCCTGCGGACCTGGGCCCGCTCGGTCAGCGTGGTGCTCCACGGCACCCGGACCGTGACGTCCCGGCCGTCGACCACCGCGACGAACTCGATCGCCTCGGCGTCCACGTCCGTCGTGGTCGCGCTGACGGCCTCGGGCTGGCCACCGAGGCCCTTGCAGATCAACAGCGCGTCGTCGCCGTGGTCGTCGTTCATGTGACGCTTGATGGCCTGAACCACGTCGGAGGTGAAGGGAGTACTCATGTCCGCGATCGTATCCAGTCCATTTCGGACACCGACCCCTAGACCGCCTCGGGCACGAAGTCGGCCACCTTCTTGAGCTCGGCGGAGAGGTGGGACTGGAGCGGCCGGCCCATGGCGGCCATGTCGTAGGCCCACATCAGGTTGCCGTTGACCAGGCCGTAGAGACGGTGACCCGCGGTGTACTCCTTGGCCGTGGTGGTGCGGGCGACCACGTCGGTGCGCAGCTCGATCTTGTTGAAGACCACCTCGCCGTAGTAGATCTCCACGATGCCCGTCGGATGCGACAGGCACACCTCAAGCTGACGGTCGGGAAGGCTGCGCCAGAAACCGGTCTCGGTGCCCAGCGGGCGGACCTTGTCACCCGCCTCGTCAAGGAGCCAGGTGCGGCTGGTGTAGGTCAGGAACGGCTTGCCGTTGTGACCGAAGACGACCTCCTGGCCGAAGTTGAAACTGTCGATCGTCGGGTATCCACCCACTCCGGCGCCCTCCCACCGGCCCAGAAGAAAGGCGATCTGCTCAAGGGCGGGATGCAGCTCAGGAACGTCCATGGATCCGAGCCTAATGCGGCGGCCACGGTTGTTCACCGGGTCACGCGTCGCTCACCGGCGCCGGCCGGGCCGCCCCACCGCCCGCCGTACCGGAGCCGTCCCGGTACGGCTCGCGCCCGTGACACGGAGCCGCATAGGCTGCGGGCATGGCACGATCACTGGTTATCAAGGTGACCGTCGGCGCGGACGCGCCCGAACGGTGCAACCAGGCGTTCACGGTGGCGGCGTCCGCGCTGGCCAGCGGGATTCCTGTCTCGCTCTGGCTGACCGGGGAGGCGGCGTGGTTCGCCCTTCCCGGGCGGACGAAGGAGTTCAGCCTGCCGCACGCGGCCCAGCTCGGCGACCTGCTCGACGCGGTGCTCGCCGCGGGCAGGGTGACGCTCTGCACGCAGTGCGCGGCCCGGCGGGACATCACGGTGGACGACGTGATCGAGGGCGTGCGCATCGCGGGCGCCCCCACCTTCGTCGAGGAGATCTTCGGCGAGGGGGTCCAGGCGCTCGTCTACTGACGGGAGGACCTCACCTCGCCCTCCGCGGGACCCCCCACTCCACGGACTGGAAGGTCCCGCGAACGCGGAGTCCCCCGCGGTCCCCCGGAGGCGACCGCGGGCGGCGTCACGGCCGGCTCTCGGCGAGGCGGCACCGTACCGGCTCTCTCCGGGACAACGCCGTGGCCGGCTCTCAGTGCGGCAGGACCGCGGCCAGCCGTTCCCGGCGGAGCCGTTCGAACCAGGTGTCGTCGATCGGCGGCAGCTGGGCGCCGACCGCCCAGGTCAGCAGGAGGTCGGCGAGACCGGGGTTGCGGGCGAGCGCGGGGCCGTGCAGGTAGGTACCGACGACCTTGCCGATGTGGCAGCCCTCGGTGCCGTCGCCGTTGCCGGTGCCGACCGTGGTGCGGGCCAGCGGCCGGACGCCGGGGCCGAGCCGGGTGACGCCCATGTGGTTCTCGAAACCGGTCAGCGTCGGGATGCCGAGCGCCGAGTCGGCCTCACCGGCCAGTTCGCCGACCGCGCGGCCGGTGCCGCGACCGCTGGAGATGTCGATCAGCCCGAGGCCCTCCACCGGCTGGCCCTCCTCGCCGCCGAACGTGGTTCCCATGATCTGGTAGCCCGCGCAGACGGCCAGCAGGGACGCGCCCCGCGCCAGGGCCCGCTGCAGCCCGCCGTCCCGGCGCAGCCGCTCGGCCGCCAGGATCTGCGGCCGGTCCTCACCGCCGCCGATCAGGTAGATGTCACCGCCCTCGGGCACCGGGTCCGCCGAACGCACGTGGACGGTCTCGACCGCGATGCCGCGGCGCCGGGCCCGCTGCTCCAGGACCAGAACGTTGCCCTGGTCGCCGTAGGTGCTCAACAGGTCCGGATAAATCCAGACAAGTCGCAGGACGCTGTCAGACTGCACGACCGAACTCCGATCGAATCTGCTGGAAGGCGGTGTAGTTGGCGATCACATCGACCTTGCCCGGCGGCTGCGCGGCGAGCGCCTCCTCGAAGGAGTTCGCCAGCTGGAACGGCACACCCGCCACGTCGAGCCGGAGCGCGAGGTCGAGCCGCCGCTCCCCCGCCACGTAGACCGGTCTGCCGCGCAGCACACGGTAGTCGACGTCCCAGAGCCAGGAGGTGTCGCGGCCGTCGGGCCCCTGGGCGTTCACCGAGAGGATCACCGGCAGGGAGCGATCCAGGACGTCGAACGCCTCCAGCCAGCCGGCCGGGTTCTTGGCCAGCAGCAGCCGGGCGTGCCTGCCGTCCCGCTGGACCGTGGTGTAGCGGCCCGCCACGGAGGTGACCTCACGGAGCCGGGGCAGGGCCCGCTGGACCGGCATGCCGAACGTCTCGGCGGTGGCCAGCGCGACCACGGCGTTGGCCCGGTTGGCCCGGCCGGGGAGCTGGATGTTCAGCACCCAGCGCTGTCCGCGCGGGTCGATCACCGCGTCGTCGTCGAGGAACCAGGTCGGCTCGGGCCGCCGGAAGGTGCACTCTCGGCAGGCCCAGTCGTTCTCCGCCGTGTGGGAGGTGACCGCGCCCGACAGGTGGCCGCCGGGCGGGGTGTACTCCATCCCCTTGCGGTCCAGCGGGCCTCCGCACTCCGGGCAGCACCAGGAGTCCTCCTTCCACGGCTGCCCCGCCGACACCCAGGTCACCGTGGCGGCCGTGGAGGCGCCCCAGGCCACCAGCGGGTCGTCGGCGTTGGCGATCACGTGGGTGGCCTTGCCGGCCAGCGCCCGCCGCCACTTCTGGGCCAGCAGCCAGATCTCCCCGGCCCGGTCCATCTGGTCGCGGCTGAGGTTCATCAGGACGATCACCCCGGCGCCGGTGGTCTCGATCACCTCGGGAAGGTACTTCTCGTCGACCTCCAGAACGCCGTAGGGGGCGTGCTTGGCCGACGACAGCGCCGAGACGTGCCCGGCGGGCATGTTGGCGCCGAAGGCGTTGGTGGCGACGTCGCCGAGCTCCTGAAGGGCGGAGGTGATCAGCCTGGTCGTGGTGGTCTTGCCGTTGGTCGCGCTCACCAGCGCCAGCTTGCGGTCCTGTGCGAGCTTACGCAGCAGGTCGGGCTCCAGCGCCAGGCCGACCCGGCCGCCGATCACCGATCCGTCGCCCCGGCCGGTCGCCCTGGACAGGGTCGCGGCCGTACGGCCGAGAGCGCTCGCGAGCTGCGCTCGCAGCGGAAGCTGAGTCATGCCGTCTCCTCGCCTAGCGGCCCGTCACAGGACGACCCGGCAGCCGGACGGGCCGGTTTCGCCGAATCGCTCATGCCGCAGATCCTAGCCGTGGTTGGGCATGTTCACCGTCCGACGACGCCCGCGCCAGGTCACCAGGAAAACCGGGGGATGCTCCGGTCTTCAGGCCGGGGAGGAATTCGGCCTCCCGCGTAGCGGGGCAGGGGTCGCTGATTCGCCGGAATCGGCGGTGAGGGCGCCCTCCAGGAGGTGGAGGATCTCGGAGTTGAGTGAGCGCCGCTCGCGCTGGGCGCGGGTGGTGAGCCGGGTGTGCAGGTCGCCGGGGACTCTGAGAGTGATGCGGACTTCGGATTCCATGACACCATAATAGTCCCAAGATGATGGTATGATGGTCGTATGATGGCGCCGGGCGTTGTGGAGGAGGCCGGGCACGCCCGGTACACCTACCGGCTGCGCGTGTCGTCCACCGCGCTCGCCGCTCTGACGGCCGAGTGGGACCGGTGCCGGTGGGTGTGGAACCAGTGCGTCGCCACCTCCCGCGCCGCGCACAAAGCCGGGGAGAACTGCGGGCCGGCCGCCCTGGACAAGATGCTGACCGGCTGGCGCGCCGAGCACGGGTGGCTGCGCGACGGCGGGTCGGTACCACAGCAGCAGATCATCCGCGACTTCGGCACGTCCCGTGCCAAGGCGCTCAAGGACATCAAGGCCAAGCTGCCGCTGCGCCGCCGCGCGGGCATGCCCCGCTTCAAGAGGAAGGACCTGGCCGCGCCGACGCTGAACTACACGCGGCGCGGGTTCCGCCTCAGAGACGGCCGCCTGCACCTGGCCGGGGGAATCGCTCTGACCGTGGTGTGGTCCCGTGACCTTCCAGCCGAGCCGTCCAGTGTGCGCGTCTACCGCGACGGCCTCGGCCACTGGTACGCCTCCTTCGTCGTGCCCGCCCGGACCGAGGCGCTGCCCGCCACCGGCCGGGCGATCGGGATCGACTGGGGGGTGGCGGAGACCGCGACCACCACCGGCGACGACCATGACCTGCCCCACCCCGAGCATGGGAAGAAGGCGGCCGACCGGCTCGCCCGGTACCAGAAGATGATGGCCCGGCGGAGACCGAGGCGTGGGCAGGCCGCCTCGAAGGGGTACGGGAAGGCTAAGCGTCAGGCGGCGAAGGTTCACAAGAAGATCGCCCGGCAGCGGAGGGACACCGCCCGCAAATGGGCGAAACGTGTGACGGCGGACTTCGATCAGATCGCGGTGGAGGACTTCAAGCCGACGTTCCTGGCCCGCTCCACCATGGCCCGCAAGGCCGCCGACGCGGCGATCGGCGCCACCAAGAACGCGCTGATCGAGATGGCGCGCAAACACGGGCGCACCGTCCACCTGGTCAACCCCGCGCACACCACCATGGACTGCGGAAGGTGCGGAGCGAGAACCAAGCGCGCGCTGCCGCTGTCGGAACGCACCTACACCTGCACCACGTGCGGAGCCGCCTCCCCCAGGGACAAGAACTCCGCGCGGGTGATGCTCGTCCGGGCTGGTCTCAACCCGGCTGGTGTCGAGGGCGTAAGACCTCCTGGAGCGCCGCTCCAGGAGGCTGCCTGAGCCAGGAATCCCCTCCCTTCAGGGAGGGGAGGACGTCAAACGGTGAAAGCCAGTTCCGCGGTCTCCGGCGACGCGGCGTCGAACGGCAGCACGAACCGGTGCGGCCACGCCAGCACGCTCTCCATCCACACCGCCCCCATCGTCTGCGCCACATGCCGCAGCCGGTCGGCCGGGTCCACGCCGATCGTGACCGTGACGATGTCCCGCTCCACGCCCTCGTGCTCGTCGTCGCCGAGGATGGCCCGCCAGGCCAGCGCCCGGTTGCGGTCCACCTCCATGGAGAGCGGGTGGTGGCGGAGCGCCTTGGCCCGGTGGCCGAGCAGCTCGGTGCCGTTTCCGGGACGGTTGAACAGGTTGTACTCCATGACCGGCGCGGAGTCTCGCGGGCTGGGCGCGGGATGGCCGTAGGGGAAGAGCCGGTCCACCTCGTGCAGCCAGCGGACCTGCGGGATGACCCAGGAGGGACCGGGCCGTTCGCCGGACTCCCTGTCGGGACTCAGCAGCCGGGTGGCGGCCGCGGCGACCTGCTCGGTCAGCTTCGCCGGGTCGCCGACGGTCCGCAGCGACCACGCCCGGCGGCCGACGCCGCGCTCCACCGCCGTGGCCAGCAGGCACTCGCGCCGCCGCAGCGGCAGCTCGGCCCAGAGGTCGGCCAGCGCCCTCGGCACGCCGGGCACCGGCCGGTTGGTGCAGAACGCCAGCACCACGGTGTCGGTCCAGATCCGCAGCCAAGCCCACTCGGGCGCGTCGGCCAGCAGGTCGGCCTCACGGAGCTCGACGAGCGTGCACGCCCTGCCGGTCCGGCACTCCTGGCCGCAGGCCACCGAGCGACGGCCGCAGATCGGCGGCATGTGGCCGGGGAGCAGGCGCTCGCGGTGCTCGCCCAGCGGCACCTGTACCCGCAGCGGCCGGTCCATCCCGTCGGCGAAGACCGCCGCGACCCCCGGCTGGAGCGAGACGACCTGCCGGGACTGCTCCTCGCTGAGGTTCATCGCGGCCCCGACCAGCTGGCGGTCATCCTCGGCCGGGAGCCGGTGCACGACCTTCAGCGCGGTGTTCTTCACCACGTCGGAGACGAGCTTGGTGGGGATCTGCTCGGCCACCACGATGCCCTCGCCGTACGCGCGGATCTCGGCGAGCATGCCGGCGAGGAGTTCGACCGCGTGCGTGCTGGCCCGTCCGGCGCCTCGGTCGCGGAGCAGCCGGTGCGCCTCCTCGATCACGATGACGTGCCGGAGCCCGCTGCTCCGCTCCTTCCTGGCCCGCATCCGCAGGTGCTCCACGATCCGGATGATCAGCGTGCCCATCAGGAACGCCTTGTCCTCGTCGTTGGCCACGTCCTCGATGGCCAGCACCACGTTCCGCTGGAGCAGGTCGCCGATGTCCGCGGGGTGACCGCCCTCGAAGAACCGGCCCGCCGACCCCACCCGCAGCGACCTCAGCCGGAGCGAGATGAAGCCCTCGACGTCGGCCTGGACCTCCCTGCCGTAGCCGATCTCCTTGATCACGTCCATCGCGTGCTGCTGCAGCTGCTCAAGCGTCGGTACGGCGGGCCGCACCGCCGCGCCCGGCGCGGCCCAGCCGGTGACCACGTCCCAGCCGTTGGTCTCGTAGACCCGTTGCAGCGCGAGCGACATGATCTGCGGGAACGGCTCCTCGGCGTCGAAGGCCGCCATGAACAGCGCCCGCACCATGTCGATGTGGGCCTGGACCGGATAGCCGGGCTCCGGGGCGAGCGGGTTGACGCTGAACGGCACGCTGTCCGGGGCCGACGGGTTGATCACTGTGACCGGGGCGAGGTGCTCGACCCGGCCGCCCATCGCGGCGTATTCGGACTTGGCGGGCTCGATGGCCAGCCACGGAATGCCGGCGCGGGTGAGCTGCTCCAGCAGATGCCTGACGGTCTGGGACTTGCCGGAACCGGTGGCCCCGGTGATGAAGGCGTGCCGGTTCAGGGTGGCGAGCGGGACCCTGAACGAGCCGACCGCCCTGTCCTGCCCGTCCAGGATCGAGCCGAGGTCGACGGTGAGCGTGCCGGAGGAGACGTCCGTCTCGCTGGTCACGTCGAAGAAGCCCGCGTCGAGCACCCGGACCCCCGGCACCTCCCTGCGGGGCAGACCGGCCAGCGCGGCCAGCGCGCCCGCGGTGGCCGCGAACGGCGCGGCGGTGCCGTCCGCCGGGTCCTGCAGGGTCACCGAGAGCGCCTCGGTGAAGCCGTACACCGGGCCTGACAGCGCGCTGCGCAGCCGGTAGGGGTGGTGGCTCATCTCGGCCGAGCCGACCAGCACCGGGGCGATCTGCCGCAGCTCCTCGGGCCCCGCGGCACCGGCGAGCACCCGCACGCTCCAGAGCCCGGCCTCCCGGAAGGCGTCCAGCTCCTGCATCCGCCGCTCGGCACGCTCGGCGTCGTAGCGGGAGCGCTCGGAGGCGTCGCCGTACTGCCTCAGCACGTTGAGCTGGGTACGCAGGTGCGCCACCTCCGCGTCCAGCAGGTCCGTCCGCTCGGCCACCACCAGCCAGGCGAAGGGCCTCGACATGAGCGTGACCAGGGTGGACTCGAACAGCGTGGGCCGCTTGGTCTCGTCGGCGTCCGGCTCGCGCCGCCCGCCGAGCGGCGGGGCCTGGCGGCCGGGGCAGACGGCCCAGGCCAGGTCGGACAGGTCGCGGAGCCACTCGTCACCGATCCGTACCCCCCGGGCACCGCTGGGAAAGAGCAGCGGCTCGGGGCCGGTGGGGACCGGTTCGGCCTCGGCCGCCGCCCGGCGCGGCGGGCGCGGCGGGGTCAGCGGCCCGGCGTTGGTGACGAGCTCCAGCGGGGCGCCGGAGCCCCGGGAGAGCCAGCCGACCACGAAGGGCCGGTTCCGCTGGGCGGCGGAGAGCACGGCGGGCAGGACCGTGACGAAGTCCCACTCCGCCGACGAGCTGCGCGAGGGGGCGGTGATCGACTGAATCCGGTACCAGGGACCGGCCAGGGGATTGGGAGGACGGGACACGCTTGGCTGCATTTGCTCTCCACCCGGGGGGCCCGGCTCAAGGCTGAGGGGTTGACGCTTCACGGATCGCCCCGCCGTACCGGCCGGCGGGGGTCCGGGGGCGGGGTACCCCGGCAACCAAGGTCGAACCTTCCTCGGGGATCGCACCTCCGCATTGACCAGGCCATTACCACAAACGGACGTTTCATTGGCGTTTCATTGGCGTCTGCGCCAGTCGAGCCTGGCGGGCGGCGGGCCGAGGTTGGGCGGCGCGTTCTCGAAAAGGCTGGGTTCGCGGCTCTTCTCCTCCTCCTTCTCCGCCCGTTCCAGCACGGCCTCCTTGATCTCGTCGAACTCCCCCAGCGTCGTCTTGGGAAAGGTCAGGATGGCCGGGTTCGCGTCGGCGAGACGGACCCTGCGCCCCTGGGCGGTGGCGTCGGTGACGATCACCGAGGTGGTGGGGAGCTGCTGGAGCTGGTGCGGCTCGACCAGGAACTCCCTCGAACGGTGCAGAACACGTTCGGTCTCGCCCATGGCCTCGGTCGCGCGGCGTCCCCACTCGGTGGAGAAGGTGATGTCCTCCCTCAGATCCGCGTGGTTGACGTCCCGGGCGTCCTCTCCGTCATCGGCCTGGCCGACGGTGGAGACGTAGCCGCCGTCGAGCCCGGCCCCGGCGGCGCTGATCGTCTCGGTGAGCTGGGCGAGCTCCAGGCGGTGCTCGGTGCCGACGTGCTCGCTGGCGATCCGGGCGTCCTCCGCGTTGCCCAGCCGCATGAACGTGACCGCCGCGTGCCCCCGGCCGAGCCGTTCCCGCACGGTCGGGGTGAGCGACCGGTAGGTGAGCACCAGGCCGGTCCTGGAGGTCTCGCAGGCGTCCATCAGCCGGTCGAGCACGTCGCCGCGGAGCTTGTCCGCGCCCGCGACGATGATCGTGTGGTACCAGGGCCGCTCCGAGGCCGGCGACTGGCGCAGGATGTGGGTGAGCGCGGTGGTCACGTAGGTCCCGAGGACGCGGTTGCCGAACACGCCGGCCTGCCGGTCCATGGAGACCACCCGCAGGCGCGCGGGCGGCAGCCGTACGGCCTCGGAGCCGAGGGTCTCCAGCTTGCGCAGCTGCGACTCCAGCGCCCAGGCGCGCTCGATCACCACCCGGTCGCTGACCCCCCGCCCGAACAGCGTGCCGATCCGCTCCAGCTGACTCGCGGTGATCAGGCCGCGCCCGAGGTCGTCGCGCGGATCACCGACCTGGGCCAGCGCCCGGAGAGCCGCGGTGACCTGGTTGATCGTGGCGCTCGCGCCGAGGACCCCCAGGACCCGCTCCAGGATCGCGTTGTCGAACGACAGGTCCCTGGTCGTACGGTGCTCCTCGCTGACGCTCACCACGTGGGCGAGCACGTCGGCGAAGGCCTCGGGGGAGAGCGCCGCCCCCAGGTCGAGCCTGGGGAGGTCCACCGGCAGCACCCAGACCAGCGGATCGTCACCGCCCCTGCGCGCCAGCTCGACGAGGTCCTTGGCGATCGCGCCCTCGGACAGGTCGAGCACGGTCAGGTGACCGCCGCTGTAGAGGCGGGTGGCGCCGAGCAGGGTGATCAACGCCGACCAGCCGGGCAGGGTGCCCCCGGCCACGTCGATCCGGTCGATCTCATCCGGCACGGTCACGGCGTACCAGGTGAGCTGCCGGTCGTAGCGTTCCTTTTTCTCGGCCCACTCCCGATAGCGGGCGGCGTGCTCCTCCTGGGCGTGGAAGAGCTCCCTGTCGCGTTCCTCGCGCCGCCGGTCCCCGACCGCCTGGTGCTCCCGGATACGGTGGCGGACCGCCCGGTCACCCTGGTGGATCGCGTAGCTGCAGAACACCGCCACGCCTCCGGAGGCGATCAGCCCCAGGATGGCGAACGACCAGCTCAGCAGCTCGGTGAGGCCGAGGAGAAGGATCAGTGCGGCGAGCCCGGCCATGAGCGTCCGGAAGATCTTCACCGGCCGGTTCAGCAGGTCCTCGTTGAGCCGCTCCCTGCGCATCCACTCGGGATCGACCTGCTCGACGGCCTCGTCGACGGGAGAGGGGCGCCTGGGTGCCGGACCCGGATCAGGGTGCAGCAGGGCATACTGCCAGCCCAGGTAGATCCGGTCCGCCTGGAGCTGCGCATGCTCGGGATGCACGTCCGCCACGGAACCTCCGCCATAGGGCTCTCGCCGCCTCGGAGACAGCGTAAGAGTTGGACCTCCGATTCGGGCAGCGTTCCCGCCAATCTGCTGTATTTTCCCCATGTTCACCGCTACTTCAGGGACGAATGAGTCGGGTGGGACGGAGCCCAGCGATTACCATCCATTGCCATGACGTCTCCCCTTGGTGGCGCACGTAGGCGACGGCGCCCGGTCGCGGTTCCGGCGATCGCACTGACCGTGGCCACCGGTCTGGGGGTCACCGTAGCCCTCGGTGGACTCCGCCGGGCACCCGAGGAGCCGCCCAGGCGGCTCGGCCCCGGCGCGAGCCTGGATCAGGGCGGGTTCACCACCAGGTTCGTGGAGTCCCGCGCCGTCGTCTGGCCGAATCCTTTCGGCGGGACGGGCAGGCGCTTTCTGGAGGTCGAACTCCAGGTCACCAACAGGGGCGACGAGACCGTCGGGGTGGGAGCCCCCGGCGACGGGGGGACGTCCGGCCTCTTCTACGCGGAGTCCCTGCTGCGAATGACCCCGGCCGTCGAGGGCGACGCGGGCCCGGTCGTCTCCATCCCCGGCACGGCCGCCGGGAGCGGCGAGACCGGCGAAGACGGCGGGAACCTCGGGAGCGGCGGCGGGGGCGGCGAGACCGCGCCGAGCAGGCAGTTGCATCCGGACCTGCCCGCGACCGTCGTGCTCAGGTACGAACTGCCGGACAGCGGGAGCGTGCCACCGCGGGTCAGGTTCGACGTCGGGGCGTTCGAGCGGCGCGAGGGGTCGTTCACGCACCTCGAACGCGAGTGGTCCCTGGTCAGGGACTGCGAGGAGGCCGACGCCCCGCCCAAGGTCGTCGCACGGGTCACCCTTCCGGTCCGGACGGCGGGAAGGGTGTGATGAACGGTGTGTCCCCGGCGGAACGCGGAACGGCCGCCACGGAACCCGGGACGCCCCCGGCGGAGTCCGGGATGTCCCCGGCGGAACGTGGAACGCCCCCGGCGGAGTCCGGAACGGCCGTGCGCCGCCACCGTCCCGCCTTGGGGGCGCCGAGCCCGGCGCGCCGGGCGGGTCTGCTGGCCGTGGGCCTGGCACTGGCCGCCGCCGCGGTGGGCCTGCAGTCCGCCGGCCTGACTCCCGAGGAGCGTACGGCCCACCTGACGTGGACCGGAGGCGTGGGGGACGAGATCTCCGCATCCCGATTCTCCGCACGGGTGAAGACCATACATGTCACCAGAGCCGTCGAGACAACGGATATGACCGGTAGGGTGGAGTCGGCCGGCACCTCGGGGATCTTCCTGGTCGCCGACGTGGAGGCCACGGCCGGGCGCGGACCGCAGAAGCTCGGCCGTCCGGTGCTGCTGACCGAGACCGGCGGGCGGTACGCGGCCACCGACAAGATCGACGGCTCCCTCACCATCACCGACCCCGACATCCAGGTGGGCTGGTGGACCGAGGGCGTGGTGGTGTTCGAGATCCCGGCCGCCGCCCTGGCGGGATCCCGGATCGTGCTCGCCCCGCAGAACGGATTCATCGAAGAGGCACTCCTGCCCGAGGTGGAGATCGACCTGGGGCTCGACGGGGCCGCCGCAGAGCGCTTGATCTCGAACGCGAAGGACGTCTACCAGTTGGCGAGCAACAAGTGACCGGCACGCCGGCCCCGGAGCACGAGAGCCGCCACGACCGGCTCCCCTCCCCGGCCGGACCTCCCGCCCAGGAGAGCCGGGAGCAGGTCCCCGCACCGGACAGACCACCCCCGGCCTCCCTCTCGCAGGACGCCTACCGGGGGGTTCCCTGGTCCACCGCCGGTTCCTGGCCAACGCCCCCGTCCGCCCCCGGTCACAGGTCCCCCCCGTCCGAAGAGCAGCCGGCCCCTCGAACCGCCTCCGAAGACCGGAGCGCCGACCGGGCGGCCGAAGAGCAGCCGATCGCCCGGGATGCCCCCGGTGGCCCCCAGGACGTTCCCGGGCGGCCCCCCGAGGCTCCGCAGCCCCGGCCCGCCGCCGACGCCCACTGGATGCTCGGCCACCGGCGGACGTTCCCCGACGAACAGGTCTGGCCGCCGCCGCCGAGACCGGCCGACGAGCCTCCAGGAGCCTCGACCCAGCCGTTCCCGGCCGTCCCCGCGGCCCCCTCACCCGGCCCACCCCGTGCTTCCGGCCCCGTCTCCAACGCCGGAGTCTCCGCCCCCGGAGCCCCCGTCCCCACCCTCGGAATCGGCCCCGGAACCGGCCCCGGTCCCGCCGGCCCCGGAGACGGTTCCGGTTCCGGTGACTCCGACGGCTCCGGAGTCGGCTCCGGCTCCCGGGATCCGGCGGCGCGGGGGGAGGGCGCCACGGTTCCCGGCGCCGCCGCACCGCCGCCGCGCCGCCGTACGGCGCTGCGGGTCGGCGGCGCGGTCCTCGCCGTGGCACTGGCCATCGGCATCCCCACCTGGCAGGGATACAGCCTCTACCGCGGCGGCGTACCCGGCCACCGGATCCACACCGTGGCCGCCGGAGGCACCGGGACACTGATGAACGTGTCCTGGCGGGTCAGGGTCGAGCAGGCGGACAACCTCCCGGGCAAACCGCCGATCAAGCCCGACCAGCGGTGGCTGAGGATCACGGTGACCAGAACGTCCCTGAACGCCGAAGGCGTGATCCGGCGCGGCGAACCCGACATCGAGGTCCAGCACCCCGACGGCCGCACCTGGCGGGCGGAGATCGACGAGGACGGGCTCCCCCCGGAGGGCGAGGACCACAGGATCGGCATCGGATACGACTACGAGGCGACCAGCCTGGTGCCCAGGGCGGTCGCCGGTCAGGTCGAGGTCCGGATCAGGCCGAGCACGCTCCGGATACCGCCGCGGGAGGAGCCGGCGGTGGACCTGTTCGATCGGGTGGGCACCGAGAAGGTCGAGCCGGGGGATCAGGTGCTGCTGTTCAGGCGGTGAGCGCCTCGCCGGCCTCGCGGCCTCGGGTGGCCGCGATGTCGAACGCCGCCGCCAGCAGGCAGATCGTCGGCACCGTCACGACCAGGTCCCTGGCGAACTCCAGGGGAGGGCTGATGACCAGCCAGAGGTACGGCTCCTCTGCGCCGATCAGCGTCCGCACGCCCCGATCCGCGTAGTCGGCCCCCACCCGGAGCGTCACGTAGCACAGGCAGAACGTGCCGAGGAGCACGGCGCCGCCGCGGGTGGCGAGCCGGAGGGCGTTCGCGGGCGGGACCCACCGCTCCCGGAGGCCGGCCGCGGCCCGGGACAGGGTGGAGCGGGTGAGCGAGTGGGGCCGCTCTCCCGTCCGGCCGGCCACGGCGCCCGGTCCGGCCCCCCGCACGCTCGCCCGCGTGTCCTCGGCGAAGGCGCCGTAGACGAGCGAGGCGACGGTGAGCCAGGTGAACGGGACGATCAGCGCGTCCACCACGTACGGCCAGACCTCGCCGACCCCGGTCAGGAACGTCTTCCACCACGGAACGGCCTGCTCGGCCCGCTCGACCCAGTCGGCGACCGCGCTCACGACGACCCGCTGCGACATCCACTCCGACCGTGCCGAGACGAAGGCGAACAGCGCGCCGACACCGTAGAGGGCGAAGGTCAGCTCGAAGAGGGTGACGAGCGCGCCGCCGCCCCTGCCGCCGGTCCGCCACCGGCCGAACAGGACCTTCAGCAGGTAGGCCGCCGCGGCGATCGCCACGGCCGGCCGCACGTCCAGCGTGGTGAGCGCGGTGCCTCCCTCTCCCTGAACTCCGGCCAGGATGCCCTTCAGGTCCTGGTCGGCCCGTCTCACCATGTCGAGTGAGGTGAACTCGCGAGCGTCCTCGACGTGGAGGCTCCAGGCCAGGTAGACGGTGGCGAAGACCAGCGTGGCCCGGTTGAGCGCGCCGAACAGGCTCTCCTGCGCCTCGTTCCCGGCTCGCCGTACCCGGACCTCCCGGAGCGCGCCGCGCACCGCGTACAGCATGCCGACCGTGACCACGAGCTGGTTCAGCACGATCAACGTGAGGATGAGCATGGTGAGAACGAGCCGTGCCTGCCGGTGATCGCCGTGGGAGACCTCGGTGCCCGCCCACATCAGACCGGCGCGGACCGCGCGGCCGGTGGAGAACCAGAGCACCAGGGAGAGGGCGCAGGCGCCGAAGATCCTGAGCGCGTGCACCGGAAGCCCGTACGCCGAGAGCGTCCGGGGGGCGGCGGGCGGTGACGGCAGAGCAGACGTTCCGGACACCCGACGCATGGTAGCGCCCCACCGGGGGCGGCCACGGCCAAACGTCCGCGGTGCCCTCCCCGGCCGGCCCACCGGGGGGCGGGATCGTGTCCGGGCCCCTCCGGCAGGGACCGCGGGGATGCCGGACGCGAAAGAACCGGCATCCCCGCGGTGGGGATGCCGGTTCCGTTCCGTCTTCGCCGGGTTCGCCGAACTCCGTCCGTTCCGTCTCCGCCGGGCCCGTGCCGCCTCCGTCGAGTCCGCCGAGCGGATCGGACACGGATCAGACGGTGGCCGGGCGCGGTCCGGAGGTGGTTCGGACAGTGACCGGACGTGGATCGGACGCGGGTCAGACAGCCACGGCGAGCTGAGTGACCTCGCCCAGGCGGGCCTGGGCGGGGACGTCCTTGGTGACGCCGCCGCTCGCGATGATGCGAACGGTCCAATCACCGGGAGCGGCGAAGAAGCGGAAGATGCCCTCGTCGGACACCACGACCTCACCGGTGAACTCGCCGGAGTGGTCCAGCAGGCGGGCGTAAGCCGTACCCGTGCCGGAGACCACCCCCTGGATGACGGCCTGGGTCGAAAGGTCGATCCCGGCCGGAAGGGCGATCGTCTGTGCCGGAGCAGCGCATCCCTGAGTCATTATCGGGCCTCTCCCAGTTCGATCGGCACGCCCACGAGCGAGCCGTACTCTGTCCACGAGCCGTCGTAGTTCTTGACGCCGGCCTGGTCGAGAAGCTCGTGCAGGACGAACCACGAGTGGGCCGAGCGCTCGCCGATACGGCAGTAGGCGATGGTGTCCCTGGCGAAGTCGACGCCCTCACCCTCGTAGAGGGCCTTCAGTTCCTCGTCGGACTTGAAGGTGCCGTCGTCGTTGGCCGCCTTGGACCACGGAATGTTACGGGCGGTCGGCACGTGGCCGGCACGCTGCGCCGCCTCCTGCGGGACGTGCGCCGGAGCGAGCAGCTTGCCGGTGAACTCGTCGGGCGAGCGCACGTCGACCAGGTTGAGCTTGCCGATCGCGGCGACGACCTCGTCACGGAAGGCGCGGATGGACAGGTCCTGCTCCTTGGCCCGATAGTCGGTGGCCGGACGGTTGGGGACGTCCTCCACCAGCTCGCGGGAGTCGAGCTCCCACTTCTTGCGGCCACCGTCGAGCAGCTTGACGTTGTCGTGGCCGTAGAGCTTGAAGTACCAGTAGGCGTAGGAGGCGAACCAGTTGTTGTTGCCACCGTAGAGGATCACGGTGTCGTCGTTGCCGATCCCCCGGGCGGACAGCAGCGCCTGAAAGCCCTCGCGGTCCACGAAGTCACGGCGGACCGGATCCTGAAGGTCGGTCTTCCAATCGATCCTTACGGCGCCACGGATGTGGCCCTTGGCGTAGGCACTGGTGTCCTCGTCAACCTCGACGAGAACGATGCCAGCGGTGTCGAGGTTGGCCTCGACCCAGTCAGCGTCCACCAGGACGGCGGAACGGCTCATGGATCCTCCGGGATTACTTTGCGGCGGGTAGTAGACGGCGAACGATCAGGAACATCTCGCAGCCGAGACAGAGACGGAAGGCTGCGTTGAGAAAGGCGGCGAACAGTGCCGCGGCGACGGCGCCGAGGGCCAGCGGCGTGATCTGTACGGCGTATCCGACCAGACCCATCAGAGCGAAGAGAAGGCCCACCCCCTGCGCGAAACGCGGCGGGGTCGCGTCCTCCGGCTCCGCGGGAGGGCTCTTCACCATCTCTTTGAATATCATCCCGTACGGCGAGGCGCCGAGGAGTCCCAGTGCGAACACCGCCGCCTGAGCCGCCAGCAGCCACGCGCTGCCGGTCAGCAGGACGAGCGCGAGAACAGCGGCGGTAAGGGCCGCGGAGAAGCGGAGAGCCCGGGGATCAGCTTGCATCGTTCGATGCTCCTGAAGGGGGTACACAGATCGGTGCGGCTCGAAGTCCGCTTGAGATCGCCCTTAGGAAGTACGACAGAGTGAGGTGGCCACGCGGCAGAAGTCAACCGCGCGCCGCTTCGTCAGCAGCTCTGTCGTGGGGTGCATGCCCATGACACTACCCCGACGTTCCATCGTCTGTCACATCCCTGTCCAGTTTGTGAGACCAAAAGGCTTGGCGAGCAGTAGGGTGCCCTGTTTCACTCTCCGACGGCGAGGCCCAGGGCCCCGATGACGTCGGCCTTACGGGGCTGCCCGGAGGCGCGTTTCACCACACGCCCCGACGCGTCAAGGATCAGTACGGTCGGGGTCCGCAGAATGTTCAGGGATCGGACGAGGTCGAGCCGGGACTCCGCGTCGATCTCCAGGTGCGCCACCCCCGGCACCAGCTCGGCCACCTCGGACAGGATCCGGCGGGTCGCCCGGCACGGCTGACAGAACGCGCTGGAGAACTGCACGAGCGTGGCGCGCTCCCCGAGCGGGGCGTCGAGCTCGCCGGACGTCAGCCTCTCCACATCGCCTCCGGCCTCACGGGGCACGCCGTCGCGCCGCCGTACCAGCACACCCACCAGGGTGGCCGCGGCGAGTGTGACGAGCACCACTGTCAATCCGGTCACGGAGCACGACAACACACGGCCGCGCCGGACCATTCCCCGCCCCCGATCCCACCCGGGGGCGGGACCGGCTCAGCGCGCGGGGATGCTGAGCAGCATCCGGCCCTGGGCGGTGACGATCTCGAACTTCGCGATGCTCCCGAGCGGGATCGTGGTGGTCCCGGGGAAGGCGATCGACTTGTCGTAGGCGGCCCTGTCGACGACCCAGTTCCCCGCCGTCTGCCGGGCACCGTCGGCGCCGATCACGTCCAGCCGGCAGGGAGTGCCCCTGGCGACCCCGGAGAGCACGATCCTGACCGTGATCGTCCCCTCCCGCTCCGTCGCGGTCACCGTGGCCTGAACGGGCCCCTCGTCGCCCCGGCGCTCCAGCCTGCGGCCGGGGGCCGGGGTGCCCACCAGGATCCGGGCGTCGCCGGACCCGGCCGAGGGCGCGCTCTCCTTCGCCGAGAGAGCGGTGCCGGCCCTGTCCGCGGCCGGCTCCTGGGACTGCGCCATGGTGCCGCCCCCGTCCTGCGCGGGCCGGTTGGCCGCCCACAGGGTCCCGCCCAGTCCGACCACCAGGACCGAGGCCGCCAGCGACAGCAGCATCCGGGTCATCCTGCGCCGTCTGACCTTGGCGTTGAGCAGCCGGTCGAGCACCGCCTGGGGCGGGCTGGCCACCTGCGTCACGTCCTCCTCCGACACCCGGCCGAGGAACGCGACCACCCCGGTCAGCTCCTCGAACTCCGCCCGGCAGCCGTCGCATTCGGCGAGATGCGCCTCGACGAACACGCACTCCTCGGGCTCCAGCGCCCCGAGCGCGTACGCCCCGAGCGACATCCGTACCTCTTCGCAGTTCATCATCATGGCGCGAGCCCCCGCTCCTCCAGCGCCAGCTTGAGCGCCCGAAGCGCGTAATACGTGCGCGACTTCACCGTTCCGGCAGGGATACCGAGCGCCTCGGAGGCTTCCTTGACCGACTTTCCCTGGTAATAGACCTCGGCGAGTACCTCGCGGTGCTCAGGGCGCAGCGTGGCCAGCGCCTCGGCGATCGCCCAGGACTCGACGGCCCGCTCCAGCTCGTCGTCGGCCGGCACGACGGCGAGCGCCTCGGCCCCCGTCTCCGGAGGACGCGACTTGCGCGCCCGGTGCTGATCGACGACGAGGTTGCGGGCCACCGTGAACAGCCACGCGCGGATCGGACGCCCGCTGAAGGCGTCAGGATGCCGCCAGGCTCGCAGCAGCGTCTCCTGCACGACGTCCTCCGCTCTCCCCGGGTCACCCGTCAGCCGCAGAACGTAGCCGTAGAGTGGCCCGCCGTGTTCGTCGAAGAGGGCTCTGACGAGCTGCTCATCGGCGGTTCCGGCGTGACTCACATCCCCACGACGTACGGCGGGACGGATCGGTTCAGTCACGGTGCGGCCCAGTCACGGTGCGGCCCAGTCGGGGTCGGTACGGTCGGAGTCGGTTCGATCATGGCGTTGGCTCTGTCACGGCGTCGGATCCGGGTTCGAGGACGGCTGACCACGGGGCCGTCCGGGGGGTCGGCCGGGGAGACGGGGCGGTCATGGGACGGCTGCGGGGCGGCCTGCCGAGCGTACGCCACGGAGCCGCCCCCAACCGGCTTATCGCCTGTCCCGACCCGCAGCCGGTCTCAAGCGGTCTCAGCCGGTCTCAGCCGCGGAGCGGTACGTCCGCCGCCTCACCGGCGATCCGGATTCCCTGCGGAACGGCCTTCACATCGGTCACCTTCAGGTTGAACGGCAGGTTCTTGATCGGGATCCGGTAGGTGATAAACCGCTCGGGCTGTGGCACCGGGATGCCGCCGCCCAGCGTGATCCTCCCGGGGACGAACCGTACCTCGCCACCGGTCATCTCGATCTTCATGTCGGCCTTCACCGGCACCTTCCGGCCCAGCACGCTGATCTCGCCGGTGACGGCGAGGGCGTCACCGTTGACACTGATCTTGATCCCGCGCGGGGCCCGCTGGTTCAGCGTCTCCAGCGGGACGATCACGGTGCCCGCCACCCGCTCCGCGCGCATGTTCACCCGATCGGCGCGGAGTACCAGGTCCTCCAGCGGGGCGGTGACCCCGTAGAGGGTGAAGTCCACCTTGGACATGTGGACACCGGCCAGGCTCATCGGGCCCGCGGCGACCCTGACCTCGTCGTACCGCCCGGCGATCGCCTGGGTCAGGAACGGGATACCGAGGATGGTCACCTCGGGCGCGGGGTCGAGGTCGTACTTCGCGGCCGCCCGCGTGGCGATCTCCCGCTGCGCGCCGGTGACGGCCACCCTGTCCAGGATCGCGATGAGAACGAGCAGTAAAACCAGAAAAGCGGCGAGCTTGCGCATCCGACTCCCTGTTCATTCTCCGGGTCCGGCCAGAGTGTCACCGCAGCCCATCCCCTGGCAATCGTTTCCAAAACGCCACACCAACGATCAGATCGGCCCGGGTGTCCACTTCCTCAAGGATCGCCCATGCCTCCCTGACCACCTTTACACCTGACTGTCATCTCGTCGAGCATCCACCGTCACCGGCCGATCAGCCACCCGCGAACGGGGGAAGCACCTCGACCGTCGCCCCCTCCGCGAGGACGACGGCGCCGTGCGCCCTCCTGCCCACCGGGTCGCCGTCGACCAGGAAGGAGGACCTCCCGACCACGCGGGCCAGCTCATCGCGGCCCAGCGTGACGTTGGCCATCAACTCGGCCAGCGTCTCCGCCTCAAAGGACTCCTCGGCGACACCCGCGGCGTCCTTCGCCGCAGCCCAGTAGTGAATCGTGCCCTTCGCCATCTACGACCAACTCCTTCGACACACGCACGGCCACCGTCCCGTTACGGGGAATCCACGGAGAGGAGGACGTTCACCCGGTGGACCCTCACTGGACGCTTCATCCCCGTGGGCTATCCTCACTTACTACGGGACCTGGGCGACGTAGCCCCCGGGTCCTTACGTGTTTTGTATGGCTATAGCCGTTTTGTACGGCTACTGCCGACATAACACGGGGAAGGAGGCATCGTGAGCAACCTACTGCTGCTCACCAACGCCCTTGAGCCCTCGGCCGAGGTGCTTCCGGCGCTGGGGCTGCTGCTGCACTCGATCCGGGTCGCCCCCGCTGAGGCCACCGCGCTGATCAACACCCCACCCGCCGACGCCGTCCTGATCGACGCACGCCGCGAACTCGCCCATGCCAAGAGCCTCTGCCGGCTACTGCGGACCACGGGCATCACCTGTCCCCTGCTGGTGATCGTCACCGAGGGCGGCCTGGCCGCGATGACCGCCGACTGGGGCGCCGACGACGTCATCCTGAACAGCGCCGGTCCCGCCGAGGTCGAGGCACGACTGCGGATCACCGCGGGCCGCCTGAACCTGTCCGCCGCCGGGGAGGCCCCGGACGAGATCCGCAACGGCGACCTGACGATCGACGAGGCCACCTACACCGCCCGGCTCCGCGGCCGCGCGCTCGACCTGACCTTCAAGGAGTTCGAGCTCCTGAAGTATCTGGCGCAACACCCCGGGCGGGTCTTCACCCGCGCCCAGCTCCTGCAGGAGGTGTGGGGGTACGACTACTTCGGCGGCACGCGGACCGTGGACGTCCACGTCCGGCGGCTGCGCGCCAAACTCGGCGCCGAGTACGAGGCGCTGATCGGCACCGTGCGCAACGTCGGCTACCGCTTCGTCCCCGAACGCGGCAACGAGCCCTCAGAAGACCGCGAACCCGCCCACAGCTAGTCCCGCGTTCCGCACCCGGCCCGATGTCACGACGGGCCCTCCTCCCCGCCGTCCGGAGCCCGCGACAGATGGCGCAGGAACCACTCCCTGGCCAGATAGGCGACCTGCTCCAGCGCGCCGGGTTCCTCGAAGAGGTGCGAGGCGCCCGGGACGATCTCCAGACGTGTCTCACCGCGCAGCTCCCGCGCAGCCTCACGGTTGAGTTTGACGACGGCGGGGTCGGCCTCTCCGACGATCAACAGCGTGGGCTGGTGAACCGACCGGAGCGCGTCACCGGCGAGGTCCGGCCGCCCGCCCCGGGAGACGACCGCCTTCACCGCGTCCGGCCTGGTCGCGGCGGCGGCGAGCGCCGCGGCCGCCCCCGTGCTCGCGCCGAAGAGCCCGACGTACAGGCCGGCGGTGGGCTCGTGCGCCACCAGCCAGTCGGTGAGTGCCGCCAGCCGTACGGTGAGCAGGCCGATGTCGAAACGGAGCTCGCCCGTCCGGAAGTCGGCCTGCTCCTCCGCCGGTGTGAGCAGATCGGTGAGGATCGTGGCCAGTCCCGCCCGGTGAAGCTCACCCGCCACGTAGCGGTTGCGCGGGCTGTGCCGGCTGCTGCCGCTGCCGTGCGCGAACAGCACCGCCCCGTGCGCCGGCCGCGGCACCACCACGTCCGCCCCCAGCGTGACGCCCGCGGCGGGGATCTCCAGATGCTCCAGATTCATCCGGACGGCGTTCATGTTCTCCCCTTCGACATGTCTTCCCCCTTCTTCCTGGGCCCTCCCCCTCGAACCCGGACACCCGCGCGCCCCCGGCTGGTCAGACACCGGCCGGGTAGGTCTCGGGGACCTCTCCCCGCTCCCAGCCGGCCGTCCGCTCCAGCGGCTCGACCGCCCGCGTCTCGTCGATGTGGATCAGCGCGTCGTACCGGTCGGCCACCCGGGCGTGGAAGTAGTGGCTCCGCCGTTCGGTCCTCGGGCGGTAGACGACGCCGATCGCCCGTTCCAGCCGCGGTGGGCGGAGCGCCTCCGCGGCCGGGGACGCGGAGCCGAACAGGAGCATGAACTCCTTCTTGCCGGTCTCGTGGAGCAGTTCCTCGACCGATCCGGCGAGCGCGGGCCGTACCCGCTTGCGCTCGGCCGGGGCGCCCCAGTCGTCGGCCGCCGTCACGGTGCCGGTGTAGGTGGTGAAGCCGATGAGGCGGGAGTCCCCCGGATGCCGCTCGCGGACCAGCTGACCGATGGTGAGCTCGCCGCGGGCCGCGGCCTCCGTCGCCCGGGCGTCGCCGACGTGGGAGTTGTGGGCCCATACGACGATCTTCGCGGGCCGGCCGTACCCGCGGGTGAGGTGGTCGGCGAGCGCGTCCAGGGTGTCGGCCATGTGGCGGTCGCGCAGGTTCCAGGAGGAGACCCTCCCGCTGAACATCGTGCGGTAGTACTCCTCGGCCGCCTTGACGGTCCGCGCGTTCCGCTCGGCGTGGAAGACCTCGTCCTCGACGAGCGTCCCGTCCCGCCGGATGTACTCCAGCGCGTGGCGCTGCAGGTCGGCCAGCTGCTCGACCACCTGCCCCTGGCACGACTCACCGGCCCCGAACGCGGCGGCGAAGCCGTACGCCTGGCCGTCGCCACCGGCGTGATGGTCGAAGCAGGCGTAGCGCTCCCTGGCGCGCGCCGCGGCCTCCGGATCGACCCGTTCGAGGATGGCGACGACCTCGTGGATCGACCGGTACAGGCTGTAGAGGTCCAGCCCGTAGAAACCGGCCTTCGCCCTCTCCTCCTCCCCGGCCCGGTCATTGTGCCCGCGCAGCCACCCGACGAAGTCCAGCACCTCCGCGTTGCGCCACATCCAGGTCGGGAAACGCTCGAAGCCGCGCAGCGCCTCCTCGGCGGTGGCGTCGTCGTCGCGTCCGAGGACGTAGCGGCTCACCCGGTAGGCGTCGGGCCAGTCCGCCTCCACCGCCACCGCGCAGAAGCCGCGCTCCTCGATGAGCCGCCGTGTCATGCGGGCACGCGCCCGATAGAACTCGTGGCTGCCGTGCGAGGACTCCCCGATCAGGACAAGACGCGCGTCACCCACCAGATCAAAGAGATCCTCGTCGCGCGGCACCCCCTCCTCGGTGGGCAGGGCCTGCGCGCGGACGACCGCCACCTCGGGGGGGTCCTGCGGGTCGGCCTCCACCGGCCGTGATCTCGACGCGGCGCGGAGGAGCTCCTGCACCTCCTCGTCGGTCGTCTGGGTGAAGTCCCAGTAGGACATCCCGACCGCCACGAAGGGAGAGGGCGTGGTGGCGCAGACCACCTCGTCGGCCAGGACGCCGAGCTCGCGGCAGGTCGACTCCGGCGCGGCGGGGACCGCGACGACGATCTCGGCCGGACGCCGGCGGCGGAGGGCCTCGACGGCGGCACGCATGCTCGCGCCCGTCGCGAGCCCGTCGTCCACCACGACGACGGTCCTGCCCATGAGGTCGGGCGGCGGGCGCCCCTCCCGGTAGACCCGCTCCCGTCTGAGAAGTTCGCGGCCCTCGCGCTCGGCGACCTGCCGGACGGTCTCCGGCGAGACACCCAGCGCCCGGACGACGTCCTCGTTGAGCACGATGACCCCGCCCCCGGCGATCGCCCCCATCGCCAGCTCCTCCCGGCCGGGGAGGCCCAGCTTGCGGACGAGGAAGACGTCGAGCGGGACACCGAGGGCCATGGCGATCTCATAGGCCACGGGCACGCCGCCCCGGGGCAGCCCCACGACGACGACATCCGGCATGCCCCGGTAACGCCTCAGAAGACTCGCCAGGACGCGACCGGCATCCCGCCGATCCTGGAACAGACGGTCTGACACAGCCGCCACCTCCGGTTGGCGTAGTTCGCCCCGCCTTCCTGAAACATGCCCGAACTGCGATGACTGACCGTTGAGCACCGGGAACGTGTCACGAGTTTTACCCGGCGCGCCCCCTGTCTTTACCGGCACGGGTACGGCCCCGCGCCCGTGCCGGGCACCCCGGACCGCCTAGGGGACGACGGTGATGTGGTTGGGAACCGGGGGCGTGATCAGCGGGTTCGCGGCGAAGTGGGCCGCGAAGGCGTCGATGTCGAGCGGGCCGCTCCACAGGTCCGTGCCGTTCCTGAACTCCAGGAAGGCGTCACCCCCGCCGACCAGGAAGTTGTTGGCGGCGACCCGGACGCTCCGGGTATCCGTCACCGCGACACCGTCGATCTTGATGTCCGAGACCTTCGCCCCCCAGGCCGCGCCCCTGCTGTAGGTATAGGTGAGGTTCGACGACGGCTGCAGGATCTTGTTGAAGGGCTGGGCGTTGGGACCGCCGGTGAACTGCTGCTCCAGAACGGTCTTGAGCTGGGCACCGGTGAGGGTGACCACCTGCGTGAGGTTGTTGAACGGCTGCACCGTGAAGGCCTCGCCGTAGGTCACCACGCCGTCGCCCTCGCCCGCGGGCGAACTCGGGTAGGTGAGGCCGGCGCGCACGCCGCCCGGGTTCATCAGCGCGACCTGGGCGGTGCCGCCGGTCCTGGTCGCGGCGAGCTGGCCGTCGGCGATGAGGTTGCCCAGGGGGGACTCTCCCGACGGGGACGGGGTGTTGACGATGTCGGCCGTGATCCTGCCGATCGGCCGGTTGGCCACCGGTGCGACGCGGTCCTTCCAGCTCTGGACGAACGCGGCGATCTCCGGGTCCGGGGTGACGGTCCTGGTCACGACCTGGTTGTCGGCCACAACCGAGGAGCGCACGACGTCACGGGTACGGACGTCCACCTGGAAGTCGACCTTGGTGATCACCCTGCCGAAGGAGCCGCCCTGGCTGAACAGGCGCGTACCGCCCTTGGGGTCGGACACCGTACACAGGTATGCCTGGTGGGAGTGACCGCTGAGGATCATGTCGATCTCGGCGTCGACCTGGGTGGCGATCCGGTTGCCCACCCCCGGCTGGGCGCTACAGGCGTCGGGCGACCGGCCGGGGGTGACCTGGTCGCCCTCGTGCACCAGCACGACCTGGGCCTTGACGCCGACGAGCCTGAGCAGCCGGGAGGCGACGTTGGCCGCCTTGACCTCGTCGACGAACTCCAGGTCCTCGACCCCCTCGGAGGTGACGATGTTCGGGGTGGTCCGGGTGACCAGGCCGATGAAGCCGATCGGCACACCGTTCATCCAGCGGACGGTGACCGGGGGGAGCGCGGGGATGCCGTAGTCCTTCAGCGGCGCGCGCAGCGGGCCGGTGTTCTGCCCGCCGAACGCGGCGAGCGCCTCCCGCTCGGCGGCCCCGTCCGGCCGCTTGAAGATCACATTGGCGCCGAGATAGCTGTAGCCCGCCCCCTTCCACGTGCCGGCGGGCGAGCAGCCGTCCACCGGGTGGCAGCCACCACGCATGATCCGCCTCAGCTCGGCGTAGCCCTCGTCGAACTCGTGGTTGCCGACGGCCGAGGCGGTGACGCCCACCTTGCCGAGGAACTCCACCGACGGCTCGTCGTGGTAGGCCGCCGACAGCAGCGGGGTGGCGCCGATCAGGTCGCCCTGGGCGACCTTGAGCGTGTTCTCGTCGGACAACCGCCTGAGATACGTGGCCACGTAGGCGGCGCCGCCCGCCTCGACGGTGGCGCCGGTCTCGTCGACCATCCGGCCGGACGAGCCGGTCGGCGGTTCGAGGTTGCCGTGGAAGTCGTTCAGGGCGAGCAGGCGGACCGGCACCGTCTTGGGAGGCTTGCCGCCCGCCTCCGCCGGACCCGTCACGAGCACGAGACCGGTTCCGGCGAGGACCCCGGCCATGACCAACCGCTGAAAGGAGCGAGGCATCATGAACCACGACATTAAATCGGCAACCCATGGAAGGAATGTCCGAGAGGTAACGATTAACCGATGCATCACATGGCGGTTTTTGCCAGTCCCCGGCGATCCCCTGGAATCCGGGGCCGCCTAGAGTCCAGGACATGAACGTGCGCGTGGAACACAGGGGACGACTTGACGAACAACAGGTGGCCGCCGTCCTCGAAGTCGTCGAGGCCGCCACGGAGGCCGACGGGGTCAGGCCGCTCAACGAACATGTGATGCTGCACCTCCGCTACGGCGGGGACGAGCAGGCGGGGGCCGTACTCCTGTACGCCGGGGACGACCTCGTGGGCTACGCGCACGTGGACCCGACCGACCCCGTCGAGGGGCCCAGCGGGGAACTGGTGATCCACCCCGCGTTCCGGAGGCGCGGGTACGGGCGGCGTCTGCTCCGCGCCGTACTGGAGCGGAGTGGAGGGCGGCTCCGCCTGTGGGCGCACGGCGACCACACGGGAGCCGAGGCCCTCGCCGTGTCGGCCGGGTTCACCAAGGTCAGATCGCTGTGGCAGATGCGCCGCCCCCTGCTCGCGGCGGTCCCCGGCTTCGACCTCCCCCCCGGCGTACGGCTGCGCGCATTCGAGCCGGGATCCTCCGACGAGGAGTCCTTGGTGGCGCTCAACGCCCAGGCGTTCGCCGACCACCCCGAGCAGGGAGCGTGGACCGTCGAGGATCTGAGGCGGCGCGAGCAGGAGCCGTGGTTCGACCCGGCGGGGTTCTTCCTCGCGGTGCGTGAAACCGCCCCCACGCAGCTCACGGAGCGGCTGACCGGGTCCGAGAGCCCCACGGAACGGCGGACCCGGGCCGAGAGCCTCGCGGAACGGCAGGTCGGGGCCACCGGTTTCACGGAGCGGACCGGCCCAACCGGCGTCGTGAAGGGGCGGGACGGCTCGGCGGGCGGCGAGCGACTGGTGGGCTTCCACTGGACCAAGGTGCACGGCGACGACGGCCACGGACACGAGCCGATCGGCGAGGTCTACGTCGTCGGCGTCGATCCCGCCGAGCAGGGCGGCGGACTGGGCAGGGCGCTGACGCTCGCGGGCCTGGCCCACCTGAGGTCGCGGGGCCTGGCCCAGGTGATGTTGTACGTGGACGAGAGCAACACCGCGGCGATCCGCCTCTACGAGAAGCTGGGCTTCACCCGGTGGGACGTCGACGTCATGTACCGGAAATGACGAGACGCGATGGAACGCCGATCGCAGCCACTCGATCGACGTCCCATCGCGTTCGTCCGGGTTCTACTCGAAAACCCAGTGGAACCCGTAGTAGACCAGTGCTCCGACGAGCGCCGCGGCGGGGATCGTGAGAACCCAGCCGGTCACGATGTTGGCCGCGACCCCCCAGCGCACCGCCGACAGACGCCGGGCCGCACCCACACCCATGATCGAACTCGTAACCGTGTGGGTGGTGGAGATGGGCGCGCCGAAGCCCAAGGCCGCGATGTAGAGCACGGACGCGGCGGCGGACTCCGAGGCGAACCCCTGGGGAGGGGTGACCGTGGAGATCCGGCGGCCGAGCGTCCGCATGATCCGCCAGCCACCGGCGTAGGTGCCCAGCGAGATGGCCGTCGCGGCGGAGAGGATGACCCATTGCGGGATCGGATCACCGTTGTTCTTGAACCCGCCGACCACGAGCGCCAGGAAGATCACACCCATGGTCTTCTGCGCGTCCTGCAGACCGTGTCCGAGGGCCAGCGCCCCGGACGAGATGATCTGCGAGCGGCGGAAGCCCTGGTTGACCTTGGGTGCGTTGGAGCGGCGGAAGGTCCACAGGAAGCCGATCATGATGGCCCCCGCCAGGGTGAACCCGACCAACGGCGAGAGAATCATCGGGATGACGACCTTGTGGAACACGCCCTCCCAATGGATGATGCTCGACGAGGCGAGCGCCGCACCGACCATGCCGCCGATCAGCGCGTGACTGCTCGACGAGGGCAGGCCGAAGTACCAGGTGACGATGTTCCAGGCGATCGCGCCGAGCAGGCTCGCGGCCACGATCACCAGGCCGTGCGTGCCCTTGGGGGCGTCGATGATGCCTTTTCCGACGGTCGACGCCACCTGTGTGCCGAGGTTCGCACCCAGGAAGTTCATCCCCGCGGCCATGATCAAAGCGGTCTTCGGCTTCAACGCCTGTGTCGAAACCGCGGTCGCGACCGCGTTGGCGGCGTCGTGGAAGCCGTTGGTGTAGTCGAAGGCCAAGGCCACGACCACCACGCCGATGATGAGTACCAGCGTCAGGTCCACTAGCTATCCTTGACCGCGATCGACTCGATGGTATTGGCCACCCGCTCGAACGCGTCCGCGGCCATCTCCAGCTGGTCGACGACCTCCTTCACCTTGAACCAGGCCAACCCTTCGCTTTCGCCGTTGAAGAGGGAGGCGAGGAGGTGACGGTAGATCCGGTCGGCCTGGTTCTCCAGCCGGTTGATCTCTATCCAGTAGTCGCTCAGATTCTTCATCGAGCGCAGCCGGGGCATGGCCTCGGCGGTCAGCTCGGCGGCCATCGTCAGAACCTCGACCTGCTGGACGACGTCCTTGGGGAGCTCGTCGACCTGGTAGAGGACCATGAGGTCGGCGGCGGCCTCCATGTGGTCCATCACGTCGTCGAGGGCCGACGCGAGACGGTAGATGTCCTCTCGGTCGAAGGGGGTGATGAAGCTCCTGCTGAGCAGGCTCATGATCGAGTGAGTACGCTCGTCGCCGGCGTGCTCACAGGCACGCAGCTTTTCGGCCAGAGCCCGCCTGTCCGATCCGTCGCTGACGATTTCCGACAGCAGGTGGGACGCTGTGACGAGGTTATTCCCCAAGGCGGCGAACATCTCGTAGTAGCTGTCCTCGCTGGGCGTAAGGCGCAGGGGCACGTCGCTCTCCAGATATGCGGGGATGGGACGTTGGAAACGTACGGTCACCGGCGGAGATAGGGCCTCACCTTTTTGAACACCCGACCTTTCCTATCGCCGCCGGCCATAACGTGGCCGACGACATCAGGGTCGAGGGTCCTCCAGGGTTTCCGTTTCCGGTGACCATCGCATTGACTTGCGGTCACGCTACGCCGTCACGCGCCCCAAATGGAGCCACCCTCCTCTTCCCTAACCTTTTTGGGGCGAACCTTCATCTTGTCCTCACCTACCGGCCTCTTATGCCAGGTATGCCAACCCTTAGCTACACTTATGCATACATTCCTATAAACATAAGGCCGTCGAACCGCCCCACTCTCAGGAATCTCACCCTCTCGGCTGACTTCGTCGTGTTGACCTATGTAAACGGCCAGTAAGGATGATTGATGTCAGATCAGACCATTCATCCGGTTGAATCCCGATCGGCACGACGGCCACCGGATGTACCGCAGACGCCCGAACCACCATCGAGCGACACGACGACACCGGCCTGAGGACGACGGCACCGCCCTGAGGGCGACGGCCGGCCACCACGACCGGTGAGCAGGGTCCCTTTAGATCCGGCTCCGGTGAAAGTTCAGATAGGAACGACTCGGCGTCGGCCCCCGCTGCCCCTGATACCGCGAGCCGTACTTCTGCGAGCCGTACGGATGCTCGGCGGGCGAGCTGAGACGGAACATGCACAACTGGCCGATCTTCATACCGGGCCAGAGCTTGATCGGCAGCGTCGCGACATTGGACAGCTCCAGCGTCACATGCCCACTGAACCCCGGGTCGATGAAACCCGCCGTGGAATGGGTGAGCAGGCCCAGCCTGCCCAGCGAACTCTTCCCCTCCAGCCGCGAGGCGACGTCGTCGGGAAGCGTGATGACCTCGTAGGTACTGGCCAGGACGAACTCACCGGGATGCAGGATGAACGGCTCGTCCCCCTCGGGCTCGACCACCCGTGTCAGGTCCGGCTGCTCGATCGACGGATCGATGTGGGGATATCGGTGGTTTTCGAAGACTCTGAAGTAGCGGTCCAGCCGCACGTCGATGCTCGACGGCTGGATCATCTCCGGCTGGAAGGGATCGATTTTGACCCTGCCGGACTCGATCTCGGTACGGATGTCACGGTCGGAAAGCAGCACGTGAGGCAACCTACCAACGCCCCACCACCCCACAGACCGGGAAACTCCCCTCCGACAACGGCAAGAGCCCTCCGAGTTTCCGCTACAGTAGAGGGCGCGGCCCACCGCTGCGGGTGTAGTTCAATGGCAGAACATCAGCTTCCCAAGCTGACAGCGCGGGTTCGATTCCCGTCACCCGCTCTCACCATGAAGGCCCAGGTCAGGGACGGTTTCCCGATCTGGGCCTTGATTGTTTCCGGGGTCATTTCCCCCTCGCGTGCCAGTTCCGTGCCAGATCAGTTGATCTTGCTCTTGGCGGGAGGCTCGTCTTCTTCAGGCTTGAGTCCTTCCCTGACGATCTCCCCGAGGGCGTCGGCGATAGCTCGGTCTCGGTCCTTGGCCGCGTGCAAGTAGACCATCGCCGCCTTGGTGCTGGAGTGGCCCATCCGCGCCATCAGCTCCTTGAGCGACGCCCCGGTCAGCGCCGCCAGGGTGTTGCCCGTGTGCCGCAGGTCGTGAATGTAGACCTTCGGGATTCCGGGGCGAATGACCAATGTTCGGAAGCCGAATTTTCCCGCGCGGTTCCGTCAGGCGGTGAGTTCGAGGAAGTTTCGCACGATCGGGGTCTGGCGGTGGGGCCTCAGTCGTTTACGGAGGTCGGCGATGGCTCCGGATGGGCGGGTGGAGTCCACACCGCCGCTCTGCTCGAAAGCCTGCCGTGCGGCCGTGCAAGCCTCTTCGATCTCGCCGAGCGCAAAGTGGGCCTCAGCCGCCCGGGTGAGATAGAGAGCGTTGTCGCGGACGTAGCCGTCGGCGGAGTACTCCGCGACACGGGCGGCCTCGAAGGAACGGAGCGCCTGCCGAGGGTCGCCCAGGTCGAGGGCGCACGCCCCGGCGAGCATCTCGATCTCGCCTTCGGTCATCCAGTAGGTCCAGGGCGGGTCGTCGTCGTGTGATCCCTGGGCGAAGGTCTCGCGGGCCAGGGACAGCTCATGGGCGCAGGCGTTCCGACCGTGGGGTGTCTTGGACAGGGCACGGGCCGCCCGGACGTGAAGCATCGACCGGACCCGGGGAGTGGTGCGCCGCCCGGTCTGGTTCTGCGCGGTCTGGACGAGGTTGACCGCGTCCTGCGGGTTCCCGACGGAGTAGGTCTGGATCGCCATGAAGGCCAGAACATGCGCGCCGGCCTCCGGGTCTCCGGCGGTGGCCGAGGCCCGTAGCGCGGTGATGAAGTACTTCTGCGCGGCGGCCTGCCGGCCCGCGTCGAAGTGCTGCCAGCCGCAGATGCGTGCGGCCTCACAGACGGTCGTGAACAGGCGGCGTCCTGTCTCGGAGGTGTAGGTGGCCTTGTCGGCGAGAGAGCTGATCAATTGGAGCTCCGCGGTGGCGATTTGCCGGAGCTCTCCTCCACCGAGGACGTCGTCCAGGTGGCGCAGGTCGTCGAGGCGTTGCTCGAGGCGGGTGACCGTGTCAACGGTAATGGTTCGCCGTCCCGCCGATGCGGTGGGCAGTTGGTTGAACGACTCGCTCCACTGTGTGACGATGCCACCCAGTGTCGCCCCAGTGGCTATCAGGAATCCTCGACGGTCCATGGATCCTCCCCGCCTGGAAGCGGCCATTGAAGCCACGGTACCTTCCAGGGTCCAGGGGGCGCCAAGGGCAGTTCGGTCGTCGGGAAAGGTGAGCAGGAGCCAGTCAGGCCAGCCGAGTTCATGTACGGCCTGCTCGGCGATGCCGTGCAGGCTGGCGATGGCCAGTTGGGCGGTCAGCTCGGGCGTGTACCGGCCCGCCTCCCAGCGGGCGACCTTCTCCCGGCGTATTGCCATCGCTCCGTGACCGAGCTCGCGATGCCGGCGGTCCAGCAGAGTCAGGTACTCACTGGCGGACAGGCCCAGCTGGGCGCGTAACGCGGCCAGCGGGTGCCGGTAGGACTCACTTCCCATCGCGCGGCTCCTCAACCACAACCGGTCCCTGCACGCTCACCGTACTTGCCTGACAAGGCGGTCAGGGGAAGTCGGCAACACTCCGGCAACACGTTGTCCGTAGTCAGACACCGAGAGTGCTTGCTGTCATGCGTTCACCGGGTTCGAACGGACGGTGAAGGGCGGGACGACGATGCGTGAGCGGCAGCCCCTGGTGTCGCTGGTGACCTCGGTACGAGGAAACGGGCTCCACGTGCGGAGCCTTCTGGCCTCGCTCGCCGAGCAGAGGTTTCCCCTGGAAAGGCTGGAAGTCGTCCTCGTGGACAACGATCCACCCTGGCGGCACGGCGCCGTGGAGCTCGCCGCCCGCGGTGTCCGGCCGTTCCCGGTCCGAGTCGTGCGGGAGCCCCGCGCCGGGCTCAGCCGGGGACGCAACCAGGGCATCCTCGCCGCCCGGGGGCGGTTCGTCGCACTTACCGACCCCGACGTCACCCCGGACCCCTACTGGCTCACCCTCCTGGTCGACGCGGCCGAGGAGGAAGGAGCCGCAGTCGTGGGAGGCCGTACGGACACCGTCTATCCCGGCGGGACCGTCGTGCCTCTGCACGTCTCCTCCGGCCTGCCACTTCTCGAATGCCACGGCCCGCCGAAGTGGCCGCAGGCGCGCACCGGCTACGGCTGGCCGTACTGGATCACCACGGCCAACATGCTCATCGACCGCGCGGCCGCGCTGCGGATCGGCCCATTCCGGACCGATCTGGGACGGCGCGGCCGACTGCCACTGGACTGCGAGGACCTGGAATGGGTCGACCGCGCCGTCCAGCGAGGCCTGACAGCGGTGATCGAACCGGCCGCCGTCGTCACCCACCCCATCGGCCGCCGGGAGACCACCGCACGCTGGTTCCTCACCCAGGGGCTCTGCCACGGCGTCTGCGTGGCGCGGATGCACTCCAGCGTGCGAGTGCATCCCGCGGCGATCCAGGCCGACCGGCAGGCCATGGCGCTGGCGTTCGAAGCGCTCGTCATGGGGTGGGGCTTCCTCGACCGCGCGAGTGCGGTGCGCGGCGCGCGAGACCTGATCCGCATCGGCGCCTACCACACCGAACGCCTCCGCCTCCTCCATCGCTCCCCGCACCGGTGGGCGGCTTTCCGCCTGCCGACCCTGTCTTCTCCCAAGGAGTGCTGACGTCATGAACCTCATCACCACGACCGGCCTGACCGCCGTCGACCGGCTCGACATGGAACTCGTCGAGCGCAAAGGAGCCGGACACCCTGACACACTCGCCGACGGCGTCGCCGAGGCGGTCTCCCGTCTGTACAGCATCTACTGCCTGGAGCACTTCGGCGCGATCCTGCACCACAACACCGACAAGACCGCGCTGCTCGGCGGCGCGGCCGAGGTGGGCTTCGGGCACGGGCACCTCACCGAGCCGATCGTCGCCCTGGTCAACGGGCGGCTCACCCCCGCCCTCGGCGACCACGTCATCCCGGTCGAGGAGATCATCGCCACCGCGACGACGGACTTCCTCGGCCACGCCCTGCCGCTGCTGAACGCGGAGACCGACCTGGTCATCCGCTCCCGCATGTCGCAGGCGTCCAGCCCGGGAGCCGTCGCCGGGCCGACCGATGACCAGCGGGCAGGGCGCCGGTTCTGGTTCATGCCGCGCAGCCTGGAAGACCTGCCCGAGTTGGAGCGGATGTTCGCCAACGACACCTCCGCAGGGGTCGGATACGCCCCGCTCGGCGTGGCCGAACGGCTCGCGCTGAAGGTCGAGTCCCTTCTGACGTCCCCGAAGTTCACCGCCGTGCACCCGCAGTTCGGGACGGATGTCAAGCTCATGGTGGTGCGCACCGGGACGCGGTTGCACGTGACCGCGTGTGTTCCGCAGATCGCCGCGCACACTCCCGACTTGGACGCCTACGTCGCCCATCGAGCCCAGGCCGGAGAGCTGATCACCGACCTCGCCGCCGACCTGGCTCCCGGCCATCGGGTGCAGGTGGCGGTCAACACCCGCGACGACGACGCGCGCCGCGAGCTGTACCTGACCGCGATCGGCTCCTCGATCGAGTCCGGGGACGAGGGGGTGGTCGGGCGAGGCAACCGCGTCAACGGGCTGATCTCGATGTTCCGCCCCATGTCCATGGAAGGCGTCTCGGGCAAGAACTCCGTCTACCACGTCGGCAAGCTCTACAACCTGGCCGCCCAGCGGGTCGCGGTGAGGCTGCATGAGGAGACCGGCCGGACGTACGCCGTGGCGCTGGTCTCCCAGTCGGGACGCGACCTCACAGACCCTTGGCAGGTCCTGGTGCAGGCCTCCGGAGACGAACGCCTCGACCTCGACCTGATCCGCAAGGCGGTGACGGTCGTGATGGACGACCTGGACGACATCCGTACCGCGCTGCTGGACGGCGCGCTCCCCACCGTCTGAAGGAGCGACCCCATGATCTCCCATTCCGGTCGGCCGCCCCTGGCACCCTGCCTTAACCCGGCCACCGTTACCGGCCTGGACATAGAGGACTTCCTGTACCTGGCCGCCGCGACATCTTTCCGCACCGTAGAGCTGTCGATCCAGCAGGCGATCGCCTACGGGCCGGAGAAAACCGCCGAGCTCCTGACCGAGCTCGGGCTGAGCGTGGCCGCCGCCAGCGGCATCGTCCCGGCCGGGCCGGTGCTGCCGGCGCCGCTGCTGATCACCGACGACGCCTACACCGCGGCGCTGGCCGACCTTCCCGAACGACTGGCCGCATTCCGCATGATTGGCTGCCCGGTCGCCACCGTACTGCTCAACCCGCGCACCGGAGGCGACCCACGGGCCGCGATCACGACCGCGGTTAAGCGACTGCGGAGCCTGGCCGAGGCGGCTGCCGACCACGGAGTACGGCTGGCCGTCGAGGCCGTCGGAACCCGTGCCGGTCTGGACGCCTGCCTGGAAGGGCCGCACGAGGTCGCCGCCAGTCTCCCACGCCTGGCCGAACTCCTGGAGCGCGTCGGCCGTGACGACGTGGGCGTGTGCGTGGACTCCTTCCACTGGGCCGCCACCGGTGCCGACCCCACGCACCTGACCGGACTGGCCCCACTGCCGATCGAACACGTGCAGATCGCCGACATTCCGGCTGAGCAGCCGCCGGACCAGTGGACCGACAAGATGCGGCTGCTTCCCGGAGCAGGGGCCCTGAACTGGGCAGCGTTCGTACGAGCGATCGAAACCGCGGGGTACGGCGGGCCGCTGTCGGTCGAACTGTTCAACCCCGAGCTGCGGCTGCTGCCGGAGGCCGAGATCGCCACCCGTGCCTACCTGACCACCCGAGCGATCGTGGACACCGCATGAACACCGGGACCGGTGAGCGCCGGAGATGGCGGCTGGCGATCGCCGGGTGCGGCGGAGCGGCGTTCGGGATCCACCTGCCGCTCCTCGCCACTCATCCGGCGTTCGAGGTGATGGCCGTCGCCGACCGCGAGGTGGACCGAGCCTGGGAGGCGGCACGCCGCTTCGCCGTTCCGCGCTTCGCGACCAACGTGGTCGAGGTGCTCGACGAAGCCGACATGCTCCTGGTCCTCACCGGCGTACACGAACCTTTGATCGAGCTGGCCCTGGAGACGGGGACACATGTCTTCACCGAGAAGCCCCTCAGCCTGAACGCCGGGCGTACCGCCGAGTTGCGTCAGCAAGCACTCCGGGCGGGCCTGCTGCTGGAGGTGGGGGCGATGCGTGCCTACGACCCGGCCTTGCACGCGCTGCTGGAGACGGTCCCGGCCGGGAAGATCAACGGTGGTGTTCTCACCAAGGCCGACGGGACCGACCAGGCCGCCAGGGCCGCGTTTCTTCCGGCGGGCTTCGCGCCGTACACCTTCGGCGCCGATCCGCCGCCGTCGTTGCCGGCCAGGCTGGACGCGCACCGGATGCGGGTACTGCAGGTGCTGCTGTGGCAGGGATACCACCAGCTCACGACTCTGGCGGTGATCTGCCCCGAGCTTACGGCGCTCGCCTGCGTCACCACCCTCGGAGTGGGGACCCTCCACGCCCTCGTCCGCGGTGGTGACGCCGTGTTCACCGTGATCATCACCGGCGCGTCGACCGGGATCTATCGCGACGAGATTCATCTCGACATCGGCAACCGCTCGGAGACCCTCGCGTTCGCCTCGCCGTACCTGACGGGCCTGTCGGGAGGCGAAGGACAGCAGAAGGCGGGATCGCCACACCGGGCGTTCGCCTCGATGTGGAGCGGTATCGATGTCCGCCTGCGCCGTGCCTCCGGTCTTCCCGTACTCGGAGCGGAACCTGTCTGGCAGCAGGTGGGCAGTACCGAATTGGCGGAACGGATCGAGCGGCTCGCCCTGGATCTCGCCCTTCTCGCCTCCATCCCGAACGAAACCGTTCCCCTCATGGAGAGGCGGCTCCTCGCATGAACGACAACAGCACGGAACAACCGCCGGGGAGGCGACCGCGGGTAGGACTGATCGGTGCGGGCCGGATCGCCCGTACCGGCCACCTGCCCGCCTACGCCGCCGGTGGCGTCCCACTGGTCGCCGTCTGCAGCGCCACCGGAACCTCCGCGCAGAACCTTGCGGCCGCCTGGCCGGGTGACCCCTTGCGGGTCCACGCAAGCGCCGCCGAACTGGCCGCAGATCCGAATGTCGCCCTCATCGACATCGCGACCCCGCCGACCGGCCGGGCCGCGCTGATCGCCTCGCTACTGCCGTATGGCAAGCCGCTCCTGGTTCAGAAGCCCCTCGCCTACACCCTTGAGGAGGCCGTCACGATCACTGAGCAGGCGGCGGCCGCGGGGGTACCGGTCGCGGTTAACCACAACCTGCGCTGGGCACCGCCCCAACGGGTGCTCACCGGGTGGATCGCCGCCGGGAAACTGGGGGAGATCGTGCATCTGGCCCACGTGCACCACTTCGGTGAGGACGAACGCACCTGGTACACCGACCACCCCGACTACCTGTTCGTTGACCACGGTCTGCACTACCTGGACCTGGTCCGCTGGCACACCGGGCGTGAGCCGGTCGCCGTCGCCGCCCGCACCGTCCGCATCCCAGGTCAGAGCGCGTTCTGCCCGCTGGCCTACACGATCATGCTGCGATTCGACGACCCGCCCTTGGTCGCCTCTCTAGCCCTGTACGACGCGACCCGCTCGGTGGCGGCGTGGGCGAGCAACTGGTTCGTCAACGGCACCAAGGGAGACGCACACCTCACCTACACCACCGCGACCCTGCACACCGCCACGGGGAAGACCATCTCCCGGACCCCGCCCGGAGAGTGGGTGCCCGACGGGATCCTGGCCGCCTACACCGCGTTCGCGCAGGCTCTCGCCGATGACCGGCTCCCGCCTCACCACGTCGGCGACCATCTGCGCACCCTGGCCCTGGCCCAGGCCGCGGCGACCTCCGCCCAGGCCGACGGAGCGTGGATCGACGTCCCCCGTGTACTCCACGAACGTGAGGGAGGTCATCCACGATGATCGTGACGCGCCTGGAGGCTTCCCCCTCCGTGACACTCGCCTTCGAAGGGCCACCCGGCGCGGGCAAGACCAGCCTGCTCGCCGCCCTCGTTCCCACGCTCGGTGACCGGTGCGTGTTCTTCTCCGAACCCAACATCAAGCTCGTCAGCGGCACGGAGGCGCCCGTCCACCCCGGCACCGCGGCCCACACCCTGTGGTATCTGCGATCGGAACGACTACGCGCCGCCGTCCTGTCGGACTGCGCGGTGAAGCACGACGCCCAGGTGGTGTTACTGGACCGCAACCACCTGGGAGTGCTGGCCTACTGTTTCGCCACCCGCCATCCCGACGCGCTTCCCTACGCCAAGGCCCTGGACTACCACCGGAAGCACATCGCACCGGTGCTGCCCGCCGACATGCGCACGGTGATCCTTCAGGTCGGAGCCGGGGACAGCCTGCACCGTCGTGGCGGGCATCCCGCCCACCCCCGTTGGCAGCAGTGGTACGACCCGGACCTCCTGGAACAGATGGATCTGTTCTACCGTGAGCACGCGCCCGGGCTGTGCCCCCGACCGCCGCTGGTCATCGACACCGGGCCGCTCAGCCGACAGGCCGTTCTGGAGATCGTGGCCACCGAACTGGCCGTGGCCGGGGTCTCACTCCCATCGGACGTGTGGCCGATCGATCCCAGACCTCTCGTCGACGACGCCTTCGCGATCGCTCACAACGCCGCAGGCGGAGCCGCCGTTCTCGGCAATCCCGTCACCCCCGCCTTCATCTACCGGGGCGGGCTGATGCAGATGTTCCAGCTCGCCGCCCTGCACCAGGCCGGCGACCGCACCTCCCTCTGGAACCCCCTCGGGTCCGGCCGGTTCACGGAGACCGGCTCATGAGCAGAAAGACGCCGTGCGCGGTGGGCATCAACCTCGGACACGACGGAGGCGCCGCCCTGGTTACTCCCGATGAGATGATCGCCATCGGCGAGGAGCGCCTCAACCGCACCCGTTACAGCCCCGGCTGGCAGGCCGCCCTGCTGTACTGCCTGCGAGCCGCCGGGCTGCGCCTGGACGACGTCGACCTGATCGTGGTCAGCAACGTCGGTCGCACTCCGGCCGTCCCGTCCGACACCGGGCTGTTCCATCTCGGCGTCGAGGAGAGCAGGATCCGCGTCCTCGACCACCATCTCTCCCATGCCTACACCGCCTACTGCCTGGGCCCCTACGACATGGCCACCGTGCTGGTCGCCGACGGTGCGGGCAACCACGCCGACACCGAAACCTTCTACCTGGCCGGCCCCGACGGCATCGAACGGCTCGGCGGCAACGACCCCAAGCGAGGTCGCCACGGTGGGATCGGCGCCACCTACGAGGCCTTCACCGAACACCTCGGCTGGCACCCGCAGGAGGCGGGCAAGACGATGGCCCTGGCCTCCTATGGGAATCCGGCCGCCTACCTCGCGCCGTTGTTCGACATCCACGACACCCGCGTCTACGGACGGTTGGAGACCACCCACGCTCGGGGTGTCGCCACCCTCGCCGCGGCGACCGGCTTCGACTTCGGCCCGCCCGGCAGCCAGGGCAATCACCCGCGTGGCATCGACGCCGCGGCCTATCTCCAAGACCAGGTGGAGCAGGTGCTGTGCGCGCTCGTCCAGGCGATCGTCTCGATCACCGGGGTGAGCGAGGTGTGCATGGCCGGCGGGGTCGCGCTCAACTGCGTCGCCAACGACAGGATCCGCCGTCTGCCCGAGGTGGCCGGTCTGTTCGTCCCGCCCTCGGCCTCCGACCGCGGCCAGGCCCTCGGCAACGCCCTGTACGGCCTGCACCACCTCACCGGCGAGTTGCCTCGCCGTCCTCTGACCGTGGATTCCTTCGGCCGTTCCTACTCCGACGAGGAGATCGAGTTGGCGTTGAACCGCGATCCCCGCTCGGGCCTCGTTGAACGCCGATTCGCCCCCTTCACCTGGCGCCGGGAGAGCGACATCCCCGCCTGCGCGGCGCAGATGCTTACCGACGGGCGCCTGGTCGGCTGGTTCCAGGGCGGCAGCGAGCTCGGCCCCCGGGCACTGGGCAACCGCTCGATCCTGGCCGACCCGCGCAGCGCCACCGGCCGGGACGCACTGAACAGCCGGATCAAGCACCGAGAGCCCTTCCGGCCGTTCGCCCCCGCCGTCCTCTCCGCCGACGCCTCCCGCTGGTTTGACCTGGACGGCCCGTCCCCGTTCATGCTGCTCGCACCCGCCGTCCGCCACGGTGCCAGGAACCGGATCCCCGGCGTGGTCCACGTCGACGGGACCGCCCGCGTCCAGACCGTCGACCGGGCGACCTCTCCGAGCTTCGCCGCGCTCATCGAACACTTCAGAGCCCTCACCGGCGTGCCCGTCGTACTCAACACCAGCTTCAACGACCGCGAGCCGATCGTGGAGACCCCGGCCGATGCACTCGCGACATTCCAGGCGAGCGACTTGGATGTGCTGTGCCTGGGGGACTATCTGGTGGAGAAGATCCGATGAGGTGGGCGTGCTGGGACGATAGGGAGATGAGCACCCCGAGGATCCGCGAGGCCGCCCGCGCCATCGTCCTGGACGACGGCGGCCGCGTCCTGCTACTCCGCTACGACGAGGGCGGCAAGGTCTTCTGGGCCACTCCCGGAGGCGCGCTCAACCCAGGTGAGGACTACCAGGCCGCCCTTCGCCGGGAACTCGGCGAGGAGCTCGGCGTCACCGACGTGGAACTCGGCCCGCAGATCGCCACCCGCATCAAGGAGCATCTGATCCAGGGGGAGTCCGTCCGGCAGATCGAGCGCTACTTCGTCGTCCGGATCCCGGCCGCCCGCGTCGCCCCCGCCCGCGCCACCCAGACCGACGGCATCCTGGGCTGGGAGTGGTGGGCTCCGGCGGACCTGCGTGCCACCGACCAGGTGGTCTACCCGGTCGGGCTCACAACGCTGATCGACCACTTCCTCTCCAAAGGAACCCCGACCATCCCCTTCACTTTCACTGGCTGAGCACACAGCCTCAGGTGAGGTGACCGGACCGTCGGCTTCCCCCACACGGCGACGGCTAGGCAGCCGGACTCTCTCCAGCTCCGAACCTCACGGCCACATCCCGGCGGTATCGGCCTGAGGGAGGATCGGACCGGTTTTTGGCGGTAGCCCGGCGGGGTTGACAACGGTTCGGTTCCGATCCTCCCCGAAGGCCGTCCCAGGAGGTTCTGGGAATACCCATTCCCGGTAGCCAGCCCCAAGGCCGCCCCGGGGCGGGGCCAAGGCCGCGAAACCCCCGCCCCCGCGCGGTCGCCGAGGCCCCCGGGAAGCCCCCCGAACTCCGTGGGCCACGGAGTTTCAGAGGGGGTGGGGAGTGCCGGTGGCCGACGCCCGCCTCCGCCGGGTCGGGGGATCGGCAGGCGCGCCTGCGCGAGTGCCTCGCGAGACTCTTCCCCGAGCCAGGGGGCGGGGCTGTTTTCAGCCGATCTTCCTGTGGATCGGCAGATGATCAGTGATTATGCGGATTTTCCGATCATGGGTACGTGATATTGGCGGGGTGAGCATTGAAGAGCGCGAGGAGAACAGGGAGCACAGGGAGTACGAGGAGAACGAGGTTCGATCGGAGCTGATGCGGGCCGGGGTACGGGCCCGGGTGGCGCGGCTGGCGCACACCACCGGTGCCGGGGCGCGCCGCTGGTCGTCTCCGGTGTTGCTGGCGGTGTTGTCGGCGGGGGCGTTCGGGGCGTTTTGTGACCCCCAGAACGCCACGGCCGGGGCCGCGTCGGGGGCCGCGCTGCTGGGAGCCGCGACCGCGGTTGGCGGGAACCTGCTGACCGACATCGTCAAAGCCGCCATCGCCCGCCTCGGCGGCAACACCGGTGACGGCGGCGATGGTGAGCCGTCGCGGCAGGGGTTGGAGACAGAGCTGGAGCGGCGGATCCAGCAGATCCTGGAAGGCGGCGGCCAGGAGGCCGAGGAGCTGCGTGCGGAGATCGCGCGTCTGCTGGACCGGGTCGGTGCGGTCGGTGCGGCGATCGAGGCGGCGATCCAGGCCGGGGATCGTGACCTGCAAGAACAGCTGGCCTGTGGGTTGGCCGGGTTGGGGCGGGAGTTCGCCGAGTTCGGCTTCACTTTGGCGGCTGTTGAGGATCGGCTGCGGGTGCTGCGGGACGGCCAGGATGCGCAGGGGGCGCAGCTGGGTGTGGTGGTGGGGTTGCAGTATCGGCAGGCGACCGATATCCGGCTGCTGTTGCAGCTGGTGTCGGAGCTTCCCCGCCAACCCCCGGACGGCGCGCTCGGCGGCGGGCGGGTGCGGTGGGGGGAGGGGTGCCCGTATCGGGGGCTGGTGCCCTTCACCGAGGCCGACGCCGAGGTGTTCTACGGCCGGGAGGTGACCACCGCGCAGCTGGTCACCTCCGTGTCCCGGCGGCTGTCCTTCCCGGGGATGGTGGTGGTGACCGGCGCGTCGGGGGCGGGGAAGTCCTCGCTGCTGCGCGCGGGCCTGTTGCCAGCGGTCGGCCGGGGGGAGCTGACGGAGGCGGCGCGGGATTGGCCGGTGCTGGTTGTGGAGCCGACCGGCTCCCCGCTGACGCGCTTGGCCGGTGCTTTGGCCGCGCTGGCGAACCTCCCGGCTCCGGAGGTGGTGCGCAGCCTGTCCGGCGATCCGCGGCAGGCGCCGCTGCTGGTGCGCCAGGCTGTGGAGACCGACGCCCGCCGCCGCACCCTCCCGGCCCAGGTTGCGGCGGGGGGCAGGCTGGTGCTGGTCGTCGACCAGTTCGAGGAGATCTTCACCCTCACCCTCACCCCCGACACCGGCGAGCAGGCGACCCAGGCGACGCAGGCCGTGGCGGAGCGGGAGGCGTTCATCGCCGCCTTGCACGCGGCCGCGACCGTCCCGTGCGGACCGGGCGAGGCTCCGGCGGCGTTGGTGGTGGTCGCGGTGCGCGGCGATTTCGTCGACCGCTGCGCCGCCCACCCGCACCTGGCCGCCGCGCTGCAGGACGGGCCGTTCGTCGTCGGCCCGATGCGCGAGGCGGACCTGCGGCGGGTGGTCACCGGCCCCGCCGACGCAGCCGGCCTGGAAATCGAGCCCGGCCTGGTCGACGTCATCCTCAGCGAGCTGCGCGCCCCGGGCGGCGGGTGTGAGGCGGGGGTGTTGCCGCTGCTGTCGCAGACCATGCTCACCGTCTGGGAGCACCGCGAAGGCGACCGCCTGACCAGCCGGGGATACGCGCGCACCGGCGGGGTGACCCACGCGGTGGCCACCAGCGCCGAGACCACCTACACCGCCCTGGCCCCCGACCGCCAGGAAACGACCCAGCGGGTGTTCGAACAGTTGACGGCCGTCACCGGCGACGACGTACTGGCCCGCCGCACCGTCGAGCGCACCGCGTTGCACACCGGCCGCCCCGAGGCCGGGCGCGCCGCGGTCGAGGAGGTGCTGGAGGTCTTCGCCCGCCGGCGGCTCATCGTCGTCGACGCCGACCGGGTGCAGATCTCCCACGACGTGCTGCTGAGCTCCTGGCCGCGACTGCGCGCCTGGCTGGCCGACGAGCGCGCCGACCGCGCCCTGCACACCGAGATCCTGCAGGACACCGACGAGTGGGACCAGCGCGACCGGGATGCGTCGTTTCTATATCGCGGGGTCCGCCTGCAGGCCGCCGAGGAGGCCGCCGCCCGCTGGCAGGCCGACCCGAGCCGCTATGGGGCCTTCGGCCTGCCCGGGTCTGCGGCGGCCTTCCTGCACGCCGGCACCCGGGCCGCCACCCGGACCCGCCGCCGACAAGCCGTGTTCACCGCGTTGGCCGGGCTGCTGGTGGTCGCGATCATCACCGTGGTGGTCGCGGTGCGCTCCGCCCAGGACGCCAACCAGCAACGCGCGTTGGCACTGGCCCGCAGTGCCCAGGCCGCATCCCGGGACGCGGCCGCCGACAGCCAAGCCCTGCCCGGCGACCCGGCGACCTCGGCGCGGCTGGCCGCCGCGGCGCAGGCCCTCGCCCCGACCGACGAGGCGCGGGTGAGCATGGCCGCGCTCCTTGGCCAACCCGCACGCGCCGTCCTGACCGGCCACACCGGCCCGGTGTTCTCGGTGGCGTTCAGCCCGGACGGCCACACCCTGGCCACCGCCGGAGACGACGGCACGGTGCGGATCTGGAACACGACCACCGGCCGGCAGATCGGCGCCCCACTCACCGGCCACACCGACGAGGTGAACTCGGTGGCGTTCAGCCCGGACGGCAAACGCCTGGCCAGCGGCGGAGACGACAACACGGTGCGGATCTGGGACGCGGCCACCGGCCGGCAGATCGGCGCCCCACTCACCGGCCACACCGGCCCGGTGTTCTCGGTGGCGTTCAGCCCGGACGGCCACACCCTGGCCACCGCCGGAGACGACGGCACCGTGCGGATCTGGAACACGACCACCGGCCGGCAGATCGGCGCCCCACTCACCGGCCACACCGACGAGGTGAACTCGGTGGCGTTCAGCCCGGACGGCAAACGCCTGGCCAGCGGCGGAGACGACAACACGGTGCGGATCTGGGACGCGGCCACCGGCCGGCAGATCGGCGCCCCACTCACCGGCCACACTGGCGCGGTGCGCTCGGTGGCGTTCAGCCCGGACGGCCACACCCTGGCCACCGCCGGAGACGACGGCACCGTGCGGATCTGGAACACGACCACCGGCAAACCGGTCGCC
>NZ_JBSGCR010000020.1:106799-107896 GCF_053601935.1 Streptosporangium sp. NPDC004631
TACGGCCACACCCTGGCCACCGCCGGAGACGACGGCACCGTGCGGATCTGGAACACGACCACCGGCAAACCGGTCGCCGTCCTGACCGGCCACACCGGCCCGGTGCGCTCGGTGGCCTTCAGCCCGGACGGCCACACCCTGGCCACCGCCGGAGACGACGGCACCGTGCGGATCTGGAACACGACCACCGGCAAACCGGTCGCCGTCCTGACCGGCCACACCGACTCGGTGCGCTCGGTGGCCTTCAGCCCGGACGGCCACACCCTGGCCACCGCCGGAGACGACAAGACAGTGCGAATCTGGAACACGACCACCAACCAGCAGATCGGCGCCCCACTCACCGGCCACACCAGCTGGGTACGCTCGGTGGCCTTCAGCCCGGACGGCCACACCCTGGCCACCGCCGGAGACGACAAGACAGTGCGAATCTGGAACACGACCACCGGCAAACCGGTCGCCGTCCTGACCGGCCACACCGGCCCGGTGCTCTCGGTGGCCTTCAGCCCGGACGGCGAACACCTGGCCTCCGCCGGAGGTGACGGCACGGTGCGAATCTGGAACACGACCACCGGCAAACCGGTCGGCGCACCCCTCACCGGCCACACCAGCTGGGTGTCCTCGGTGGCGTTCAGCCCGGACGGCCACACCCTGGCCACCGCCGGAGACGACGGCACCGTGCGGATCTGGAACACGACCACCGGCAAACCGGTCGCCGTCCTGACCGGCCACACCGGCCCGGTGCGCTCGGTGGCCTTCAGCCCGGACGGCCACACCCTGGCCACCGCCGGAGACGACAAGACAGTGCGAATCTGGAACACGACCACCAACCAGCAGGTCGGCGCCCCACTCACCGGCCACACCAGCTGGGTGTCCTCGGTGGCCTTCAGCCCGGACGGCCACACCCTGGCCACCGCCGGAGGTGACGGCACGGCGCGGATCTGGGACGCGGTTACCGGCCGGCAGATCGGCGGCCCACTCACCGGCCACACTGGCGCGGTGCGCTCGGTGGCCTTCAGCCCGGACGGCCACACCCTGGCCACCGCCGGAGGTGACGGCACGGCGCGGATCTGGGACGCGGTTACCGGCCGGCAGATCGT
>NZ_JBSGCR010000020.1:107993-115972 GCF_053601935.1 Streptosporangium sp. NPDC004631
CGGCGCCCCGCTCACCGGCCATACCGGCTCGGTGCGCTCGGTGGTGTTCAGGCCGGACGGCAAACACCTGGCCTCCGCCGGAGACGACGGCACGGTGCGGATCTGGGATGTGGCGTTACCGCGCGATCTCCTGGGAGCGGTGTGCGACATCGCGGGGCGATCGTTCACCGCTGAGGAGTGGCCGCGATACATCCCCGGCGAGCCGTACCGTCAACCCAACTGCCCGACCATTCGATGAGGGTAGGTGCTCCCGCCCGCCGCATCGTCCCCGCCGTCTGCGGGCGCGTCCTGCTCTGTATATGGCGGCAGCAGCCGCCCGGCCGCCTCCACCAGAGCCGCCGTCCCGGCCTGGGACAGCCGAGCCGGGCGCCGCGCGATCCAGCCCCGCACCTGGGCAGCTCGCAGCATCGGCACCCCATCGGCGTGCATGACCCGCAGCATCGGCACACTCGACCCATGGATCGCCAGCACCGGAGTCACCTCCACCGGCCGCCCTGCGGAACGCGTGAGCAGCTCCGAGACCCGCGCCGCCTCATAGCGCACCGCCCGGGCCACCTGCTCCCCGGAGGCCCGCCCTACCCGCACGTACCGCCCACGCTGGGTGACCCGCCGATCCCGGGACCAGTGCTTGGTGTCCACCACGAAAACGCCGGCGCTCCCGATCACGAGGTGATCTACGGGGTTGAGGAACCGGCGGACAGCCGTTATCGATGAGAATGATCTTGCTGGGGCGCCGAAGGGGCAGCAGCGGGATGCAGGTGGGATAGCTGCTGGTCAGCGTCCGACGAGTGCCGCGTAGGCGGTGGAGCGGCCGATTTTGAGAGTGCGGGCGGCTTCAGTGACCGAGATGCCGTCGTCGACCAGGCGGCGTAGTGTGGCCAGCTCGGCGGGGCCGATGACGGGGGGCGGCAGGTCTTCTTCTTGCCGGACAGCATGGCACCGGTGGCTTCGCGGCGCTTGGCGGTGGCGATGCCCTCGGCCTGGCGCTCGGCGCGCAGCTCCAGCTTGTATTCCGCCTGCTGCCCCTTCGGCGTCCTAGCAAGATCATTCTCATCGATAACGGCTGTCCGCCGGTTCCTCAACCTCGGTGCCGACCCCGGGCGGGCCGCTATGGGGCAATGAATAACCTAAATTCCCTTTAAAGACGGTGGTATGGCTATTCGCCTCCTCGGCCTCACTGGCGCCGGGGCGCGGGGCGCTGCATGAGCGGTGCCGGAAGGCCGGTTCGGCGTTGGCGGCAAGGCGCCCGGACACTACGGCCGACCCGCTCTTCCTGCCGGTGCCGTTGCCCGGGATTCTTTGCTTTTCCGGACGGGACATCTTGGTGGGCCGGGTGGCGTGGTGGGTGACGGCGGCCGTGCCGGACGCGTCCGGCACGGCCCCGGGCCGAAGGAGAGGGAAGGTGAATGGCTCAATGACTTTCAGGACGGCTCCGAATACCGCCTCTACCGCTGGGACGCGGCGTTCGAAAGGCATCGGCCTCACGGCCGGTGCCGCCTGTCCCGAGCGTCTGGGTCGGCGTCCTGGCAGCTCAGAGGATTTCCCGAACCGTTCGGAAAGCTATTTAATCTTGCCTGGGGGGGGCAGTGGGGGCAAGACTGGAACCGGTGAGGCAGCCAGACGCCCACCACCTCGAATGTCCGTCTTGCCTTCCTGGGCGCGGCGCGGATCGTTCGAGGAGCACATGGGGCCCCTGTAACCGCAGAGGCCCCTTTATTTATTTTCCCTCTTTTGTCCGGCTTTCGGGACATCGGAAGCTTTCGGCCGCAGGGCGAGATTCCGGAACGGCCATACGGAATGAGCTGCCGCTATAAGCCGTATACGGCTGAGCGTGACCAGAAGATTCCGAAGAACAGAAACATTGCGAAATCTAGACTACCGACCGAGTGGTGCGTAACTCTTACGAGCACGGATCGTGGGCGGCCGGTAACCGCCCCGACAAACACCGCGGCGGTTTTCACGCCGCGCCCAGGAAAAGAGGTTCGTATGTCCCTTCACAACCCGCGCTGGCAGTCGCCGTCGTCCCCTGCGCGCCCCCTCCCGGTGACCATGCCCTCCGGCCACCGGATCGTCGTCCTGATCGTGGTCGTCCTTGTCACAGCGGCGCTGCGGGTGAGCGGGCAGCCGCTGCCCGAAAGCCTTCTGCTGGTGCTCGCGATGGGCGGCGCGGCCGCCCAGGTCAGCGTGTGGCTGGCGGGCGGGACGGCCGGGCGCGGGTGGCTGTGATGCCCGGGGCAGACGACGCCCCGATCCGGTCGCTGGTGACGGAGTTGAAGGACGTCACCACGCCTGAGCAGTTCGGGCAGAAGCTGAAAGAACTCAAAGAGGTCAACGGCCTGACCTTCGAGACCATCGAAAGGCGAGGCGGTATTCCCAGCAGCACCGCCTCCAGCACCCTCGGCAGGCGAACGCTGCCGACGGAGAGGTTCCTCAGAAGCTACGTGCGCGCCTGCGGCGTCGACGCCGCCGGAGTGAACGCCTGGGTGCAAACCCGTGAAAGGCTTCAGCGGCAGGGCAAGCCGTTGACGCCTTCTACGCCGGCGGCTCCCTTGGAGGAGCAGGCTCCCTCTGCGCTGGCGGCTCAGCTTGAGGAGCAGGCTCAGCTTCCATCGGCTCCGGCCGAGGAACCGGCGCCGCCCCTCCCCTCACCCCCCGGCCCGGCCTCCCCTGCGACACGGCGGTCCTGGCTGCCAGAAAACGGCGTCCGCCGCACGATCGTGATCTCTTTGCTGATCGGTGTGACCGCGGCCGCCACCATAACCACCACCGTCATGCTGGGGCGCGACAACCAGGAGTGCCGCAACGCGCTGAACCCCGACGTGGTCGGCGTCTGTTTCTGGAAGGGACAGAACTTCTCCGGCGCGATCAAGGCCCGCGCCAACCCAGCCGGCATAGGCGAGTGCGCGGACATCGATCCCGTCAAGTCCGTGGTCAACCTCACCAAGGTGACCCGCACCTTCTACTCCGGCCCCGGCTGCGAGGAGCGCAACGCCATCGGTGAGGTTCCTCCCGGAGGGAGCTTGGATGCGTTCGAGAACGGTGACGAAGCGAGCTCCTGGCGCTGACCCGATTCCCACGAGTAAAAGTCGGAGCCGAGCTGTTCGATCGCCTTGCTGTAGCGGTCGGTGATGTGTCCCTGGCGTGTGGTGCGGACGTTGTGCACGGTGTAGGAGACCTCCACCAGCGCGATCAGCCCGGTGGAGGTCGTCAACCCACGTCCAGTGCCGCCGCCAGATCCTTACTGGCCAGGCCGCATACCCCGTCGAAGTGCTCCAGTATTCACGCCGCCCCGGGCCCAGCACCCACCCCAGACCCGCCGCCAGAACCACGTCCAGACCCGCCAGAACGAGCCTGGAGAATCCCCGACAGATTCAGGCTGATCGGTCCCCGGCCTCCACAGCGTGATGGTCATCAGCGATGACCAATCGTGACCGGCCGTGTGCGCAGGCGCCGACCTCACCTGCTGCTCACACATTCCCGGTAGCAGACCCCAAGGCGGGGCAAGGACGGTCGAAGGCGGCGGAATCCCCCCGCCCCCGCGCGAGTGCGCGGGGGCGGGAGCACCTCTCGAACTCCGTGGGCCACGAAGTTTGAAAAGGGGCGGGGGATTGCCGGTAGTCGGCGTCAAGCTGAAGGGTGTGCAGCCCTCTTCTCTGTTGTCGCTGCCGGCGAGGATCCCGGCGAGTATCGTCTCGATCTGCGCCGTACCCAGGCGCCCGGCTAGGTTCCGGGCGCGAGCTCGACGGCGGAGTCTGCGTCCGGGATAAGTCTGGATGACCCCATCTGACAGACCTTGACCAACCAGGGCAGGCAGTCACGGCCGTCGAGGTGGCGTCCCAGGCCGGAGATGATCATCACCGGTTGCCAGTGGCGCCGGTAGATCCAGACCAGCCGCCGGCCGACCAAGCGCAGGAACGAGTCTCGATCGACCAGGCTCCAGACGACGGGAGCGACGAGCAGCAGGGCGACCAGGATGGCGCCCCACTGCCAGCCGTAGCGGGTCCAGATCACGCCGGGAAAGGCGACGAGCACCGAGGCGGTCGTGGCGCCAGATGAGCCGCACGAACCCGGCGACCGTGCGCCCGGCGAAGCTGAGCAGGGTCACCACGGCCGGGTGCGGACCACGGCCGGGCGGAAGACGACAGCGGTGTCAGGGGTGGTGGAGACAAGGCGCTGCACTTCGTCGCCGGGCAGTTTCTTGAACATAGGCTTGAGCCCTCTCTTGATTCGCATCCAGGGAGAAGAGGGGGCGCCGGAAGGACCAGTTCCAGCGGCCCCACCTCATGTCAGCCCGCGCCCTGGTCGGCCTGGTCGGGGCCGGGTGGCTGATCGGTGTGCAGGCGCTCGCACTCGTCCCGGTAGCGCGCGGCGGCATCCGCGATCTCCCGAGCGAGGGCCAGGTCAGCGGCGGTGACCGGTCCGCCACCGGTGGTGGAGATCGACAACTGCCCCTCGGAGCCGCCGAAGGACAAGTGGGGCCGGACGCCGCCGATGGTCAGCGCCATGACCGACAGGTCGGCGGTGTGGAAGGAGACGCCGAGCCGGGTGATCCCCTCCTGGACCGTCGCGGTGAGGTAGGTGTACGGCCGGTGGTCACTCATGCCGTCACTCCCCTGCTGTTGGCCAGGCCGTGGAAAAAACGTTCCACAGAGCGGGCGAAGCGGTGAGCTTCAGCGGCGAGCTGGCGGGCGAAGTCGACGTCGGAGGCGGTGACCAGGTCACCGGTCGAGGTGGTGACAGGACCGACAGGGCTCCGAAGTCGAGAGCCAGGACTGGGGTCCGGGCCGGGTAGGGGTGGTTGGTCGCGCGGGCTCCACGACCGGTGTTCAGGGTGATGGTGCTGATGCGGTGGGTCCTGCGGCGTGCCATCAGGCGGCGTCCTTTTCGGTAGTGGCGTGCTTCTTGGCGGAAGCGGGAGTGAAGCCGGTGCGGGGAGCGCGCATCGCGCGGACCTTGATCGAGTAGGCGAGGCGTCCGGTGCCGTTGACGTAGGGGGTGACGGTGACGTTGTCGAACTCGACCGGGGTGAACGGCGAACCCGGCAGCGGAGCCGGGGGAACCGGCTGCACGGTGGACAGGATCTTGACGGCGACCGTCTTCTGTCCCGCCTTGACGGCCGGGTCGGCGTCCATGACGGCGACCTGCCACACCGGCTCTCCAGTGGACTTGTCGCGAGCCTGGACGAACCGGCCGTTGGTTGAGGCGTCGAAGTCCTTGACCGCCTCGACCTCCCCGACGACGTAGCAGCCGTGCGGGAAGACCATGTCGAAGGTGACGGGGATGGGTCCTTGCAGAGCCATGATGACACTCCTCTGTCGTATGACAGGCACTTAACCTGTCATGTGCTTCGAGGATAAGAAAGCCCGCTTGGTAGGTCAAGTACCTAAGCGGGCTCGCGTAGTGAGACTCGGCTAACCGATCGGATAGGCATCCTCCAGCTCGTGGCGATCAGCCGGCAAAAGCACCTCCACCACGGCCAACGCCTGCCCCGAGGCATCTCGGACCGCCCCGTACACCGCCAGCAACGGCGTGTTCTTCGGCATGCCGAGCCGCCTGGCCTCGTCGGCCGTGGGCATCCGTGCGGTGATCTGCTCCACGACGTGATCGAACCGCACGCCCTTACGGGACCGCAGATGATCCCGCAGCCCTTGAGGAAGCGGATCGGCACTGGTCAGATCGGTTCCCTCGGACAACCCAAGGGGCAACCACACCGAGACGATCTCGGTCGGCCCGCCCTCCCGGCTGACCAGACGCCGACGCAGAAACGCCTTGCTCCGAGGAGCCAGGTTGAGCAGGGTGGCGACGCGGTTGGGTACGGCCACGGCCGCGACTTCGACCACCTCACCACAAGACGCGCTCTCCGGGGCGGTCAGGTACGCCTGCCCAGGCCGGGGGCGTTCGACCAAGGCCACCGCCGGACGTCCGCGCACGAACCGGCCCTTGCCCTGCTGAGACTCGATCCACCCTTGTTCCCGCAGGACCCGGAGAGCGGCGACCACGGTGGGCCGGGAAACACCGAACTCCTGGATGAGCTGGTTCTCGCTGGGCAGCATGGAGCCCGGAGGGTAGTCCCCCGACTCGATGCGCCGTTGGAGTGCCTGCACAAGCTGCGCATACTTCGGCGGTACGGACTCTAGCGACATAACGACCGTCCATCACCCAACAGGTTGTTTTACCAAGCTAGAGCGTAACTTGGCTTTCCTCCCCTGTCACGCGTTCGAGGACGGGGAGACCGGAGAAAAGGACGATCCCGGCAGACAGGAGCGGGGGAAAGGGCATGCGGTACCGGGGGCGGGCCGCATGCGTCCGTTCTGCTGTCTGCCGGGACAGTGGAAGGCGCGACGGGACAGGGGTAACGCTCCCCGGCCCCCTCCAGACCCGAGGGACCCCGCCCCGCCGCGCCCGTCTATCGGCCGACGTACTCGGCCAAGATCTGTGCCGCGCCGTCCAGATCGTTCACCGGGTGGCGCTTCTCAGCGGACTGCCAGGAGAAGTAGGCGCCGCCGTACCCGACGAACACCCATACCGGCAGTCCCACCCGTGGACGGGGAATCATCAGGGCGGTGGCGTTGTCACGCAGCTCGGCCCGCACTCCCCGCCGCAGCAGCACATCCTGCAGAAGGGTGAGGAGGAGGGCTTCACTGTGCTGTTCTTCTTGGGGACCTGCTTGCAGGGGAACGGCGGGCTGGGGAGGCGGGGTCATCTCACGTTCCTTTCGGCCCGGCCGCTTGCGAGGCAGTCGAGACATTCCTGTTCTCCGTACGTCTCTTGATCACTGCCGCTCTCGCCGATGAGGAGGGCACGGCGCGAGCTGCGCAGCTTGGTCCCCCGCCCCCGGCAAAAGAGGCAGGGCTTTTCTTCGCTGGACTCGTCTGGCCGGGTCACCGTCGCCATCTCCTCGATTTCGATCCGCGCTCCCTGCGGCGGAAGGCGGGCTGACGTACCGTGGTTGCTTGATGACAAGTCCACCGGCAAACCGGTGACAGCAGGACCCCTGAAAGGCCCCCTTCGTTCCCCCCTCTTGAGCCCCCAGCCGGGAGGAAGGCCCCAGATGCCCGACTACATCCCCAACGTTCAGCTCCGGGCATGGCGTAACGAGCACCGCCTAACCCGCGCCGAGATGGCCGAGCAGATCAACGCCACCCCAATCGGCATCACCGAACGACTGGTGTGCGATGAAGAACGCATCCGCCGCTGGGAGGCCGGAGAGGTCTCCTGGCCGCATACCGCCTACCGGGTGGCCATGACCCAGCGGACCGGCCTGCAACCGGAAGATTTGGGATTCCGCCCGAATCGGCGCGGCCAGAACCGTCTCGTCGAGGCCACTGTGATGCCCATGGACGCCCTCCGAGCCGAGGCCGACCTGTACGGCACGATGGAACTGGCGCAGCAACTCCAGGCGTCCGATGTCGGCACCGGAACCCTGGAAGCCCTCGCCGAGGCCGTCGACCTGCTGTGCCGCGCCTACCCCGTCGTCTCCGCCGCCACCTTGCGCGACCGCACCCAGAAACGCCTCGCCCAGATCAACGGCCTACTCGGCGGCCGGATCACCCTCGACCAGCACCGCGAACTCCTGGTCATCACCGGCTGGCTGACCGCGCTCCTCGGATGCGTGCATTACGACCTGGGCGAGCGGGAGGAGGCCGAGACCGCCCGCCGTACCGCTTATGAGATGGGCCGCCAGGTCGGTCACGGTGAACTCATGGCCTGGGCCTACGAGATGAGCGCCTGGTTCGCCCTGGTCGAAGGCCGCTACGAAGACGTCGTCATCGCCGCCCGCATCGGCCAGGCCGTAGCCGGCCAATCCAGCGCCATGGTCCAACTGACCTTGCAGGAGGCCCGAGGCCTGGCCCGCATCGGCAACCGCCGCGAAGCCGACAAGGCCGGGCCCTCTCCCCAATGTGTGGACACCTTGAGTGCCGGATGATGGACATCCGGAGGCAAGGAGTTCCACGTGGCGATGAAGTCGTATCCGCCGG
>NZ_JBSGCR010000021.1:0-114530 GCF_053601935.1 Streptosporangium sp. NPDC004631
GTCGCCGGGGCGGAGCTGGGCGGCCACGGCGAGGCAGGCCGAGGTGAGGACGGCGATGACCGGATAGCCGCCCGTCGGCGGGTGATCGGCCAGCCCCGCCACCGAGGCCGCGACGGTGAAGACGCAGCGGAAGCCGTCAGGCCCGGGAACGCCCGACAGGACGGCACCGAGCACCGCCACGCCCAGCACCATGCCCACCTGGCGGGTGGTGTTGACCGCCGCGGAGGCGACCCCGGCGCGTTGGCGCGGCACCGAGGCCAGCGCCGCCGCGTTGACCGGGGTCAAGGTCAGACCCAGCCCGAAGCCGAAGACCACCAGCATCACCGCCAGCGGCGGATAACCGTCGACCAGGCCGGCGCCCAGCAGCCCCAGCCCGGCCACCGCCAGGCCGCCGCTGAGCGGCAGCCGCACGCCGCGCCGCGCCACCAGGGCCCCGGCCAGCGGCGAGGTGAGCGCCATCACCCCCGCGGCGGGAAGCAACGCCACCCCCGTGCCCAACGCCGAAAAGCCCAGCACCCGCTGCAGGTACAGCGAAAAGAACACGAACGAGGCGAACGGCGCGAACCCCACCGCGAAGGCCCCCACGTTGGCGCCGCTGAAGGTGGAGTTGCGAAACAGCGACAGCGGCAGCATCCGCGTCTCGCCCCGCTCGACCCACACGAACGCCGCCAGCGCCACCGCGGCACCGGCCAGCAGTGCCACCACCAGCGGCGAGCCCCAGCCGCGGGCGGGCCCCTCGGTCAGGGCGTAGGTCAGCGCCCCCACCCACACCAGCGACAGGATCAGCCCGGCCACGTCGATCCGGCCGCCCTGCGCCGGGATGGCGGGCAGACGCAGCGTCGCGGCGGCCACAGCCAGCGCGGCCAGGCCGACCGGCACGCTCACGGCGAAGATGGCCGGCCAGCCGAAGACGTCGGTCAGCCAACCGCCGAGCACCGGCCCGGCCGCGACCGCGAGCCCGTTCAGGCTGCTCCAGACGGCGATGAACCGGGCCCGGCGGGCCGGGTCGGGAAACAGCGCGGCGATCAGGGCCAGGCTGGCCGGCAGCAGGATGCCGCCCGCCGCGCCCTGCAGGATCCGGCCCGCCAGCAGCACCATCAGGTTCGGCGCCAGCGTGCACACCAGCGATCCGGCGGTGAACAGCACCAGGCTGAACAGGAACGCCGACCGCAGCCCGAACCGGTCCCCGACGACCCCGCCCGGTAGCAGCAGCATGGCGAACACCAGCGTGAAGGCGTTGACCACCCACTGCAGCCCCGACAGGCCCACCCGGAGGTCGGCGCCGATCGCGGTCAGCGCGACATTGATGATCGACACGTTCAGCATCATCGCGAACATCGCGGCGAACATCGCGGTGACGGCCGGCCCGGGGGCGCGTACCGGGGCGGCGTGGTCCATGACGGTCATGCGGTTCTCCCTCCGCCTGTGCGTACATGCGTACGCAAACTGGATGCGTACTAGCGTACGCACAGAGGTGCGCGGAGAGAAGGACGAGTGAAAATCGTTATCGCCAGAAGGAGGTGAGCCCGGTCACATCAGGAAACCGTCGACCAGCGCCAGAAAGCCCGCCCGAAACGCCTCATCGTGCGACAACTCCTCAACCGCCCCCGCCAGGCGCCGAATCGCCGGAAACGCCTGGTCGTCTCCGCCGCCGGCCAGATACAGCGCATGCGAGCGCTGCGTCAACCCCACGTCATGGCCCACCACGATGTGCCCCCACAGGTACTGCCAGATCGCCACATGGAACCTGGCCGCCGCCGCCTCATCCAGCCCCGCCGCCGCCATCGCGGCATACATGTGCTCCGACAGGCGCAGCGCGCCCGGGCGCAGCGGCTGCCCGGCCAGGATGACCTCCACCAGCCAGCGGTTACGGTCGATCACCGAATGGGCGCGTTCGACCGCGGCGATGATCGCCTCACGGGGCGGCAGATCCGCTCCCCCCGGCACCAGTTCCTCAGACACCTGCTCCACCAGCAGGTCCAGCACCTCCCGCTTATCCGCCACATGCCGATACAGCGACATCGGAGCCGTCCCCATCTCCTCCGCCAGCCGCCGCATTGTCAGCGCCGCCACACCCTCACGCTGCACGAGCCCCAAAGCAGCGTCGGCGATGCCCCGACGCGACAACCGCAACGAGCGACGATCGGATCTCACAGCCTCGCGTGCGCCACCGGTCCGACCGCCCCGCCCATCCAGTTCGCTCATGGGTACCAGTCTGCCGTCTGCCCGATCCCCGCCGTTCGCCGGAGACGTCAACACGACCACACCGGACCGCATCACCTTCGAGCCGATCAGACGCTCGGCCGCCTGGTGGAACACTGTGAAGGCGAGTGCCCCTTGTCGGCCACGTCCCCCAGGGGGATGCCGCGGAGACTGAGCAGCATGAGCAGTGCGCAGCCCCCGGTGAGGGCGATGTCGGCGACGTTGCCGACGAACAGGCCGCCGTAGTCGATGAAGTCGACGACATGGCCCTGGGCGAAGCCGGGCGGGCGGAAGAGGCGGTCGAGCAGGTGGGAGACGGCGCCGCCCAGTAGCGCGCCCAGCACGACGGCCCAGGCGGGCGAGCGCAACCGCCGACCGGCGTACAGGATGCCGGCGACCGCGGCGGCGGCCGCAAGGGCGAACACCCACGTCGCCCCCGCGCCGATCGAGAACGCGGCACCGGGGTTGAACAACAGCCGCAGCCGGATCAGTCGCGGGATCACCGTGATGCGCTCACCGTCCGAGAGCGCCGAGATCGCCCAGGCCTTGGATGACTGGTCGGCGAGAAGAATCAGCGCGGCCAGCACGAGCATCAGCCCATATGGCCGCATTCCTCGTCGTCTCGTCCCCTGCGAACCGCGTCCGACCGGCACCCCTACCTCGCAATCTGCGATCTTCTTGCATCGAATCTATCGAAACCCCTGTCCGCGCGCGACATCGGCATGCGATGCCGGGCGGGGCGGCATCCGAACATCGGCCAGCCGACGGAGCCGTGGAAGGCCTCGGCCCGGAGAACGCGGCAGGGCGTTTCGGGAGGGGCGGCTACCGCGGCGTTCCCGGGGGGTGTGAGAGGCCACCCGCGGACTCACCGGCGGGGGTCTCGGCCTGCCCGTCGGCACCGTCCCGCGGGGGATCCTCGGCCGGGAAAAAGATCGCGCTCGCCAGGTGAGGGCTGCGACCCGGCGCGGGCCCGTTGCCCCATCTGGCGGCGAAGACCTCGCGCAGCTCGCCGATCATCTCCGCGAGCTCGTCGTGGCTGAGCCAGAGAACGCTCTGCCGGTAGCCCACCAAGTCGGCGGTCGGGTCGGCTCCGTCCCGGCTGAGGTAGGCGTTGAACTCGGCGAGCAACGCGGCCATGGCCGCGGTGAATCCTCGGCGGTGGTCGTCCAGGGACATCGACGCGGCCGCGCCGGTGTCTATCATCGTCCGGTCCCGGCGCAACCGGTAATGGCGTTCGACGGCGCCGTGCACGCGCTGTTCACCGGCGACCTCCAGCACTCCCGCACCGGCCAGGAGGCCGACGTGCCGGTACACGGTGGTTTTCGGGACGTCGGGCAGGCGGGCGCACAGGTCGGAGGTGGTGTGGGTGCGCCCGCCGGACATGACGTGCACGATGCGCAGCCGGACCGGGTGAAGAAGCAGATCGAGGATGTCCATCCCCTTACGTTCCCACATCTGATACCGTCCCCAAAATTGGGAAAGCAATCGAAGGGGTTAGAGATGACCATGAACACTCCGGCAGAGGCGGCCCGGCTCGGTGACGAGGCGGTGATCGCGCTGCGCACGCTCGATCCGGCCGAGCCACTGGACGACCTCGAATGGCTGGACGAGGCGATCGGCGACGCGCGGGTGGTGGCGATCGGCGAGAGCGCCCACTACAACCGCGAGTTCTTCCGGCTCCGCCACCGCCTGCTGCGCTACCTGGTCGAACGGCACGGGTTCGGCGCCTACGCGATGGAGACCGGATTCGTCGAAGGATGGCTGGTCGACAGCTGGGTCCGAGACGGTGCTGAGGAGCGGCTCGGCCAGGTCATGGCGGACGGCATGACGTCACTGATGGGGCTGTGGACGCCGATGCGCGCCCACCTGGAGTGGACGCGCCGGCACAACGGCGGCACCTCACACCCCGTCGGGTTCTACGGGATCGACCTGCCCGGCTCGATGGTCTCCCTGCTGCCCGGCCTGGACGCCGTAACCGCCTACCTCGCGCAGGCCGATCCGGACTTCCAGGTCGACCCGGCCATCCGGGAGACGGCCGCCGTCTTCGCGGCGCCGTCCGCGTTCTCCGCGCCCGCGGCCATCTCCGCCTACGGAAGGCTCGCCCCCGAGACCAGGGACGCGCTCACGGCGGGCCTGGGCGACCTCGCCGCGCGCATGACGGGCCGGCGCCTGGACTACCTCCGGCGGACCGCCGCCGACGCCTACGAGCGCGCGCTCCGCTCGCTGCGCGTCACGGTCACCCTCGATGCGATGTTCCGGGAGCTGTCACGCGGAGACCAGCAGGCGATGATGTGCGACCGCGAGGCCGCGATCGCGGACACGGTCGAATGGATCCTGCGCAGGGAGGACCGGATCGTCCTCGCCGCCCACAACGGCCACGTCCAACGCGTGCCCGGCGCCGTTCCCGGCATGCCCGCGATGACCCCGATGGGCATGCACCTCGCCGACCGGCTGGGCTCGGACTATCTCGCCATCGGCACGACCTCGGGAACCGGCCAGATCCTCAACACGGGAGCCGACTTCTACACCGGCGCCCTCTTCACGGCCATGGAGGCACCCCGGCCAGGCAGCATCGACGGACTCATGGCCGCAAGCCACGACGGGCCCTTCGCGACCGACCTGCGGCGACTGTCACCGGCCGACACCGGCGCCGTTCGGGCCGCCTCCCGGCAGCGCGCCGGCATCGGCGCCCTCTACTCCGACCAGAGCCCGCTGGACGCCTTCGACATCATCGTCCACCTCCCGCACGTCACGGCGGCCGAACCCGACCACGCCGCGCTCGCCCACGCTCCCCACGACGTACAGCGGGCATTCTCCCAGTGGAGGCCGGAGTGACACCCGCGCCGACAAACGGGGGCTTTACGGACTTCCCTCTCGCAGGGGTGCACAGCGTGACCGCGCCGCCGACGCAGAGCGGCTACCGGCTGAGTGACCGCGGCGCGGGTGATCAGGCTGTTACAACCTCCCTCCGGTGATGTGCGGGGGGTTTACCAGGGGGCGTCGCTGTCGACGATGCGCCACAGCCGGTCTGTGGAGCTTTGGTCCTGGGCGAGATAGAGGGAGTTCCAGACTCCGGATCCCTGATAGATGTTGAGGGTCAATGCCAGGGAGGTGTTCACGCGAGGGCGCAGGCGGCCCCAGCCGGTCTCGCCGCCCGCCGCGGTGTCCTCCCTCGCACGGCTCCAGTCCTGGAGGGCCGACCCGTCGCAGGTTTTGACGATCACGATGTCGTTGGCGCCGGGGGCGCCGACGATCGGTTGCAGGCACTTGTCGGCCGCCTCGTTCTTGATCACCCAGTAGCCGTCACTCTTGATGATCCAGGTCCACTTGGCGGTCCTGTAGTTCCAAGGGGGAAAACGCAGTGAGACGGCGTGGGCTCCTTCGCCGACGCCATCGCCGTACAGAGCCAGGCGGCTGCCGTCCATCCGGTTGATGATCCTCTGGTCAGGCCGGAAGGTGTCGGCGTGGGCGGGGGCCGAGACGGCGGCCAGGCCAACCAGCGTGAGGGCGGCCACAGCCAGGGACGAGACGATTCTGCGCATGCTGAAGGGTTCCTCTACATTCGGAGACGACTACAAAAAGTATCCATTCAATTACCGAACGTAGCGCCTGATGTCCGGTGGACGCTTGCCTGTCCCAGCAGCCACACAACTCACACTCCCCGGACACTGTGAAGACGGGGAAGGAGTAAGGCGCACGCCGGTGGATTCCCGCAGTCTTTCCCGGGGCCTCACCGGGAGCATGCAGTGACCGCCGCCGGAGCCGACCTCCACCGGCGGCTACTCCTCGACGGCCCCGCCGATACGCCGAAGATGCCGCCGGAAGGTGTACGACGGATCGACGGCGCGCCGCGCCAGGTAGTCGTCGAAAGCCGTCTGCCGACGCAGCGTCTCACCGGCCCGGATCCGGCGGGCCTGCTCACGCTCGATCCGCCGGATCCGGAGCGCCGTCGCCAGCACCTCCTCGACACGCTCGGCGGCGACGAACAGCACCCCGTCGTCGTCACCGAAGACGATGTCGTCATCGCTCACCAGGTGCGGCCCGAACCGCGCAGTGGCCGGCGCCTCGGGCTCCCGCTCGTCCAGCCGCACCGGGCCAGGCGGATAGCCGCCGTAGCTGAACACCGGAAGGCCGATCTCCACCAGCTCCGGCGTGTCGCGGTGCAGCCCCCACACCACCAGGGCCGCCACCCCCGCCGCCTCGGCCTCCAGCACGGCGAGGTCACCGACACAAGCCTCGTCCACCCTGCCGCCGTTGTCGACGACCAGCACATCACCCTGTCCGGCCCGGCCGAACGCCTCCAGGAACACGTCCACGCTGCCGTAATGGCGCGCCGGCAGCGCACGTCCCGCGATCCGATGTCCGGGAACGACCGCGCCGATACCGGCAGGCGCGACGCGCAGCGGCACCCCGCCCCGGACACAGGCGTCGGCCACCAGCGGCGTGGACAGATCGGCGAAAGCCTTCAGCACGATGTTCTCCCCGGCTCGGCCCCGCCACCGCCGACACCCGGACGCGGCGGGCAGTGCAGTGATCCTACCGGTGACCGGCTCAACGCGCCGACGGCACGAGTCGCGACGGAACGAACAGGTATCACCGCGCACATCAGGCCAGAGCAAGACCTGAGCGGCCGGATAGCAGGTAGTAAGCGTTTCCGTACGACCACCGCCCGCGCGTACCACCCGTGAACTCGCCGTCGGGCGCTATGACGTCCCCAGATAGACGTCGAGCGCGGCCGCGCCCGCCAGCATCGCCAGGCCCCGCGCCGTCAGCCGATCCTGCCACTCCCGCAGCGTCGCCCGCAGCGGCTCCGGTCCGCCCGCCGTCCGCACCCGCTCCAGCACCCGCGCGATCTGCTCCAGCCCGTACCCGCCCCGCCGCAACTGGTGGGCAAGCAGCACGTCACGCACGTCGGCGGAGGCGTAGACGCGGTAACCGGTGCGCGGATCGCGCCGGGGCACGATCAGCCCGGCCCGCTCCCACTTGCGCAACGTCGCCGGCCGGATACCGAGCCTGCGCGCCAGCGGCCCGATGAACGTCACCCCCGGCTCCAGTTCACGCGGCGGCGCCAGATCACGCAGCGCCCCTTCCACGGCCTCCAGCGTGCACCGGTCGCCGGCCAGCTGCGCGTGGCTCTCGTCGATCAGCCGCAACGCCCCCTCGACCGCGCCGCCGTTCACAGCCCGCATGATCGCCCCCGCGGCCGCGTGGCCGTGCGCGGGGATCAACGCCAGGAACGTCCGCAACGCCACCGCGTGACGCGGAGCGTAGACCCGGTAGCCGTGCGGCGAGCGCTCAGCCGGCGGCAGGATCCCCGCCTCCTCGTAGTTACGCACCGCCTGCGTGGACAGGCCGTGCTCTCGCGCCAGATCGATGGGCCGCAACCGCATTTTGAAGGTAGGTCCTCGTCAACAGCCGAAAATATCACCAAAGTTTACACCGAATGTTCAGAGATACCGTTGAAGACATGGATATCAAGGACACAGCCCGGCCGCTCGACGGCGCGGGCGTCTCGGCGTTCCTCCAGTCGCTTCCCGCCAAACCCCTGCTGCTCGGCCTGGGCGAGGCCAGGCACTTCGTAGGGGAACTGGGCGAGTTGCGCAACGAGATCTTCCGGCATCTGGTCGAACACGAGGGCTACCGGTCGTTCGCCATCGAGAGCGACTGCCTCAGGGGCCTCGTGGTGGACGACCACATCACAACGGGCGCGGGCACGCTCGACGACGTCATGGAACGCGGCTTCAGCCACGGCTTCGGCGCGTCCCCGGCCAACCGCGAACTCGTGCGCTGGATGCGCGCGTACAACGACGAGCATGACGAAAAGCTCCGGTTCTTCGGCTTCGACGGCCCCCTGGAATATTGGGCCGAGAGCCCGCGCCAGGCGCTCACCGCCCTCCACACCCTCCTCGACGGCCCCCTCCCCTGCACCATGGAAACCCTCGACGAGCTGCTCGGCCCGGACGACCGGTGGACGAACGAGGCCACGGTCATGGACCCGTCCCAGTCGATCGGCCGGTCCGCCGACGCCCAGCGGCTGCGACTGCTCGCCGACGACCTGGTGGCACTGCTCGACACCCAGGTGCCGCGGCTGAGCGCGAAAGACGGAGAGCGGGCGGCACTGTACGGGCGCACCGCCGTCGGCCTGCTCCGCTACCACTCCTGGATGGCCGACACGTCCCCGGCGCGGATGACGCGGCTGTCGGCCCTGCGGGACGCGATGATGGCCTCCAACCTGCGTGCCGTCGCCGGGCAGGGCCCCGCCCTGGTCTTCGCCCACAACATCCACCTGCAGCGGAACAAGAGCCTCATACGGCTCGGCGACCTGCCGCTGGAGTGGTGGAGCGCGGCGGCGATCACCGAAGCGCACCTGGGCGACCGGTACGCCTTCCTGGCCTCCGCCTTCGGCACGGTCGGCGACAACACCCCGCCCCCGGACACCGTCGAGGGCATCCTGTCCACGCTCCCGTGGGACCGCTCTCTCATCGACGCCCGCCGCCTGGCCGAGGCCGTCACGGAGCCCGCCCCGCGCGTCTCCCACGATTTCGCCTATTTCCCGCTGGACCCGGCCCAACTCGCCACGATCGACGGTGTCGTCTTCCTCAAGCAGGCGAACAGGCTGGGTTGACAGGCGCGTGCGTGTCGGCCTGGGCTGACACGCACGCGCATCGATCACACCATCCACTCCCTGATTGGTTTTGGAGGGGGTCTTTAGTCCATTATCGTTTAAATGATCTTGAAATCAACCGAGCGCCTTTACATTGTAGATTAATAAGAGACGGTCGGCTTTCGGTGAAATCCCCTTCCCGGGACGCCGCTGATGATCGCGGCCGCCACCTGGCTCGCGACGTCGGTCTTCGACCGGCTGTGTCCGCCCCGGAGGCCCGAAGACCCCGAGGCGCCCGGGGACCTACGTCGCCGGGGCAGGCCCCCGCTCCCCCACCGTCTCCGAGCCCCCGCACGGCTCATGAGGCGATGACAACCGGCCTTCCGGACGGACTCCAGGAACCGCCCCTGGACGGACCCTTTCGAGGTCGTGATCACGTGGCCGGAAAAGGAGTGGACGGGATGATGCTCGGGCTTGTAGCTTGCAGTCGACCGTGACACCGCCCGAGGAGGTGAGACCCATGAACGCTGTATCGATGTGGGTGCTCCCCCTTCCCGTCACGGTCGGGCGATTGACGTAGGTGTCGCCGGGAGCGCCTCACCAACAAGGCACTCCCGAAAGGCAACACCTATGCACTCTCAGCAGGTCACCGCCGAGCCGCTGTCGAACGACGGGGTCGAGCGTCACTCCACGGTGGGCGACGTCCCCGGAGTTCTCTGGTCACCGGCATCCGGCGCCGATCGCGCGCCCCTCACCTTCGATGTGATCATTGCCGGGTGCGGGCCGACCGGTGCGATGCTGGCCGCCGAACTGCGGCTGCACGATGTGCGGGTACTCCTTCTGGAGAAGGAAACCGAGCCCGCGTCGTTCGTCCGCATAGTCGGCCTGCATATTCGCAGTATCGAGCTGATGGCGATGCGCGGACTACTGGATCGCATTCTCCGGCATGGAAGACAGCGTCCGGCCGGCGGTTTCTTCGCCGCCATCCCCAAACCCGCGCCCAAGGGCCTGGACTCCGCCCACGCCTATCTGCTGGGCATCCCGCAGCCGGTCATCGTTCATCTGCTCGAAGAACATGCGATCGAACTGGGCGCGCAGGTCCGGCGCGGTTGCGCGGTCGCCGGTTTCGAGCAGGACGACGAGGGCGTGACCGTCGAGCTGGCCGACGGGAAACGGCTGCGTTCGCGCTACCTCGTCGGCTGTGACGGCGCGCGCAGTACGGTGCGCAAACTGCTCGGCGTCGGCTTCCCCGGCGAGCCCTCACGGACCGAGACCCTGATGGGCGAGATGAAAGTGGGCGTGCCCCCGGAGGAGATCGCCGCCAAGGCGACCGAAATCAGCGAGACCCATCAGCGATTCTGGCTCCGGCCCTTCGGCGAAGGGGTCTACAGCGTCTTGGTCCCCGCCGCGGGAGTCGGCGACCGCGCGGAACCGCCCACCCTCGAAGATTTCAAACAACAGTTGCGCACCATCGCCGGAACCGATTTCGGCGTGCACTCCCCGCGCTGGTTGTCCCGCTTCGGGGATGCCACCCGGCTGGCCGAACGTTATCGCGTCGGACGGGTGCTACTGGCCGGCGATGCGGCGCACATCCATCCCCCCATCGGCGGTCAGGGCCTCAACCTGGGCGTTCAGGACGCATTCAACCTCGGCTGGAAACTGGCCGCACAGATCCGCGGCTGGGCGCCGGAAACACTGCTGGACACCTACCAGGCCGAACGTCATCCGGTCGCCGAGGACGTGCTGGACAACACCCGCGCCCAGACGGAACTGCTGTCCACCGAACCGGGCCCGCAGGCCGTGCGCAGGCTGCTCACCGAACTGATGGACTTCGACGAGGTGAACCGCCATCTGATCGAGAAGATCACCGCGATCGGCATCCGCTACGACTTCGGCGAAGGCCCCGACCTGCTCGGCCGCCGCCTGCACGACATCGACGTGAAACAGGGCCACCTCTACGGTCTGCTGCATCGCGGCCGCGGTCTGCTGCTGGACCGCACCGAACGCCTGACCGTCGGCGGCTGGTCAGACCGGGTCGATTATCTCGCGGATCCCACTGCGGTACTGGATGTTCCGTGCGTCCTGCTACGCCCTGACGGCCACGTCGCCTGGATCGGCGACGATCAGCAGGACCTGGACGACCACCTCTCCCGCTGGTTCGGCAGGCCCGCCAACTGATTTCGCCTGAGCAGTGGTCATCGGTATATACGGCCCTGAACTCCGAGGGGCGAAGTAGCCGCTGACCCGGTGAGGCGGGGAATGGGGTTCACGGCTGGACCGCGGGCTCGGGCATGGGCACGGGCTCCTCAAGCCAGGCACGGATCACCGGAAAGGTCCGCTGGGCGATCAGCCGCTGACCGGCGTCGTTGGGGTGGAAGAAGTCCCATTTGCTGACGTGGTCCAGCGTGAACGGGCAGTTGAACAGGGCGTTACCGTCGAATTTGCAGGCCGGGCCGTACGCCGTGCAGACCCGTGCCAGGGCGGCGTTGTAGCCGGCCACCCTGGCACGCACCCGGTCACGGCGGGCCTGGTCGGCCGGCGCGGTCGAGGTGGGCCTGGCCAGCATGGTGGGGCAGATCCGGCCCAGCGACCAGAACCCGCGTGCCGCCACGTTGTCCTTGCCGACCCGCCAGAGCCGCTTGACATCGGGGATGCTCGCCACGAACACCCGGCCTGCGGGGCGGGCGGTCCGGAACAGTTTCAGCGCCTCGGCCACACGCCTCTCGTAGACGCTCACCGGGGTCATCCGCCGCTCCTCCGCCACGCACGCGTCCTGGGCGCCGATCAGAACCGTCACGTAGTCGGCGCTCCGCTCGACCGCACCGGCCACCTGCCCGGCCAGATCCGCGCTGGTCGCCCCCGCGACGGCGAGGCTCACGTTATGCCCGAAGAGATCCTCGTTCACGTCCAGCATCCGCAGGTAATGGCTCTGGACGGCCGGGTTGTCCCCCGCCGACCAGGAGCGGGACGCGCAGGCGACGTACCAGCCACAGGCGTTGAACCCGGCACTGATCGAGTCTCCGAGCGCGGCCATCACCACCGGCCGCCACGGCTCGGCGCCCGCCGCCGGGGGGGCGGCCCAGACCGCCGCGAGCACGGCGACCCCTGTGAATGCGGTCACAGTCCTGCCGAACATGGCACCTCCGAACTGAGAGATCACGTCAGCTTCGGATGTATCACCGCAGGACAGCGAGGTGCCCTCCATTGACCGAGTGCCTTGGTTTTCTTGACAGAGCGTGGCGGCCGTGCTGATCGGGGACCGGCTTCCGGACGCGTCCGGTTCGCGGCATAGAGTGTTCCGGGTGAGTGTCGCGCTCGGACTGACCCGTCCCCTCGTGGTGAGAACCACCCTTGTCGACGACCCCCGCGACCTGCTCGCGCGGCTTCCCGAGACCGCCTCCTACGCCTGGATCAGGCACGGTGAGGGTCTGGTGGGCTGGGGAGAGGCCGCGCGGGTGGCGGTGCCCCCGGGCACCGGGCGGTTCGACTGGGCCCGCACCTGGCTGTCGGCCATCTTCGGCGACGCCCATGTCGACGACGACGTCGGCGCTCCCGGCTCGGGCCCCGTCGCCTTCGGCTCCTTCACCTTCGACCCGGAGGCCTACGGCTCGGTCCTCGTCGTGCCCCGGGTCGTCCTGGCCCGCCGCGACGGCCGAGCCTGGCTGACCACCGTCGGCGAGGAGCGACTCGACCTGGTCGCCCCGCCCCGCACCCCGGGCGGGATCCGGTACGGCGACGGCAGCCTGACCGCCCCGGAGTGGGAGCACGCCGTGGCGCTGGCCGTGCGGCAGATCAGGTCGGGGCGGCTGGAGAAGACCGTGCTCGCCCGCGACCTGGTCGCCGTCGCCGAGCGGCCGATCGACGTTCGCGTGCTGCTGGCGCGCCTGGCCGACCGCTACCCCGACTGCTACACCTTCTCCTGTGCCGGCCTGGTGGGCGCCACCCCCGAGTTGCTGGTCAGGCGCACCGGCGAGACGATCGAGTCCCTGGTGCTGGCCGGTACGGCCTCGCGGGGCCGGGACCGGGCCGACGACATGACGCGCGGTACGGCCCTGTTCGCGTCGGAGAAGGACCGCTACGAGCACACCTGCGCGGTGGAGTCGGTGCGTCAGGCGCTGACCCCGCTCTGCTCGGAGCTGAAGGTGCCCGAGAGCCCCGAGTTGCTGCTGCTGCCGAACGTCCAGCATCTGGCCAGCCCGGTGACCGGGCGGCTGGCCGCCGGGACCTCGGTCCTGGACGTGGTGGCGGCCATGCATCCGACGGCCGCCGTCGGCGGCACACCCACGGAGACGGCACTGGAGGTCATCCGTGAGCTGGAGGGTATGGATCGGGCCGGGTACGCCGGTCCCGTCGGCTGGGTGGACGCCAGGGGCGACGGCGAGTGGGGCATCGCGCTGCGCTGCGCCCAGATCGAGGGTTCCCGGGCCCGGCTGTTCGCCGGCTGCGGCATCATGGGCGACTCCGTCCCCTCCGCCGAGCTCGCCGAGGCTCAGGCCAAACTGCGCGTGATGCGCTACGCCCTGGAGGGCTGACCTCCGCGAGGGGCCGGCTCGGGAAATCCCGGCCCAGGACCCCGGCGGGCGCGGTCCCGGGGCACTCTCCTGGAGGCGCGGTCGCCGGCGCGGTGATCATCCCGGGGAGGCTCACGCCCGGGCCGGACCGCCGCGCAGCCGGGCGACGGCGGCGTCGATGTCGAACCGTTCACCGCGGTTGTAGGGCAGCCTGGCCAGCGCCATGCCCATCGCGCAGGTGTTGGTGAGGGCGGAGAACGTCAGACCGGCGCCGACGAATCCGGCGACGAATCGAGCCGGAGGCCACCAGACGCCGGCCAGGACCGAGGTGGCGACGAGGCCACCGGCCACCAGCCGGACCTGACGCTCCAGCCCCCAGCGCGGGCGACCGGCGGCCGACGAGGTGGTGGGGGCACCGGCACCGGTCCAGGCGTTCATCCCGCCCTCCAGCACGACCACGCCGGTCAGGCCCGCGCGGGTCAGCGCGGCATGCGCCTGGAAGGCTCGGCCGCCGGACTGACAGATCAGCAGCATCGTGCCGCCGGCATCGGCGACGACGCGCCGCAGGTGCGCGTTCACCTGGTCCAGGGGCAGGTTGACGGCGTCGGGGATGTGGGCGGAGGCGAACTCGCCGGGAGTGCGCACGTCGACGACGAGCACGCCGGGGTTGTCCGCGATCAGGGCGCGGGCGGTGGACACGTTGACGCCGGTCTCTGCGGTCATGATGGCAGGAGTCCTCTTCTTCATCGGAAAAATCAAATGGAAACGGTCAGGTTGGGCGGCGATCAGGGCGCGGCCGGATGCCGGAGCGGTCAGAGCGCGGCCGGGAGCTGAAGCAGGTCGGCGACGCCGGCGTCGTTCAGCACGACCGGCCGGTGGCCGACTGCCAGCAGCAGGCCGGCGGCGATGCTCGCCCGGCGGCCGGAACCGCAGGCGACCAGGACCGGCCGGGACACGTCGAGCTCGGCGGGGATGCCGTCGGTGACCAGGTCGGGCAGGAAGCGGTGGATCGCGCCGGGCAGCGCGGCGGCGGCGTGCTCGCCGGGCGTCCGCACATCCAGCAGCTGGGCGCCGGGGCGGGCCGCACGGGCGGCGAAGGCGGCCAGGTCCAGCAGTTCGAAGGTCTGGTCGGCGGCCGGTCCGGGGTCGACGATGACGCCGCGCACGGTGTCGACACCGATCTGGGCGAGCTGGGTGACGGCCTCCGCGACGTCCTGGCCGGGGTCGGCGACCAGTACCAGGGGCGCCCGGTACGGCAGCAGCCAACCGGCCCAGCTGCCGAAGTCGATGTCCAGCTCGATCCCGATCGAGCCCCTCAGCAGACCGCCGGCCTGTCGGGAGCGCGGGCGGATGTCCACCACGCGGGTGCCGTCCGGCTGGTCGGCCAGGTCCTCGACGGTCAACGCGGGCACGGCCAGGGGTGGCATCGGCGGCACGCCCAGGGTGTTGGCCGGGCCCATGTACCGGTAGAACGCCGGGATCGGCAGGGGGGCGGCGAGCAGTTCGTCGGCGAACGTCTCGACGTCGTCGATGGCCAGCAGCGGGTTGCCCGCGGCCTCCTCGGCGATGGTGGAGGTGTACCGGCCGGCGCCGGTGGAGGTGCAGAACGATCCCTCGCCGTGGGTGGGCAGCAGTTTCACCCCGCCGGGCAGGCCGGCCAGCCGGTGCAGCGAGCCGTGCTGCAGTCTGGCCAGGGTACGTGCGCGCTCCGGGCCCAGCAGGTCCGGCCGGCCTGCCGAGGAGACCAGCAGGCTGCCGCCGGAGAACACCGCGACCGGCTCGCCGTCCAGGAGCACCAGGTAGCTGGTGTGCTCGGGGGTGTGGCCCGGGGTGTGGATCGGGCGGATGCTCAGCCCTCGCTCACCGGGGATGTCCTCCAGGTGAAAGGCCGGGGTGTGCGGATAGGCCGCCGCCGCGGCGGCGGGCAGCACCAGTTGCGCGCCCGTCCGGAGCGCGACCTGCTCTCCGCCGGAGAGGTAGTCGTTGTGCAGGTGGGTCTCCAGCACGAATCGTAGCTCCACATCCAGCTCGGCGGCCTTGGCGGTGAAGCGGTCGACGTCGCGCTGAGGGTCGACGAGGACACCGTGGCCCTCGTGGGTGAGCAGATGGCTCTGGTCCCCCAGGCCGGGGGTGCGGAACGAGATGATCTCCATCGGGAGCCCCTCCAAACTGATCTGATACCCCGGGGGGTATGGGAAAGACGGGGGTGTGCCCCTCGGTTCCCGGCCACCCCTCTCCGGCGGTCGGCGAAACCCGAAAAATACCCCGGGGGGTATATTGAGCACATGTCGAGAGGCCACTCCGGCCCTCGGTCCTTTACGTCGGCACCCCGGGCACGCCGCCCGCCGTACAGCGGGCCGCACGCCCGGGCCGGAGCCCTACGCCAGGGACAGGAACAGCTTCTCCAGCTCCTCGACGCCCATCGGCGCCTCCTCCCCGCGCGCCTGAGCGGCCTGACAGTGGCGCATCCCACTGGCCACGATCTTGAAACCGGCCCGGTCCAGCGCCTTGGAGACGGCCGCGAGCTGGGTGAGCACCTTCGCGCAGTCCTCGCCGGCCTCGATCATCGCGATCACACCGCCCAGCTGCCCATGGGCCCGGCGCAGGCGGGTCACCGCGTCGCCGACCATCGACTCGTTCATCTCCATGCCCCCAGCATACCCGGGGGGGTACCCCTGCGGCAAACGGCCGGCGTTCCCCCGGGGTGTGACGCCCCGGACAATGGATCTTGTTCTATTCCAGCCCCGGGTGAGCAGGAGATGGTCCTGCCCCGCCCACCCGGGTCATCCGGTCATCCGGGGAGTGTGCGGTCGTCGGTGGCGTTCCGAAGTTGCCGGGGGCAGGGGGTGCCAGGACGGGTGGCGAGTTCGAAGTGCCAGATCTCGTTGGCGTAGATCTGGCACAGGCCGTAGCGGGAGCCGTGGCGATTGAGCCAGTCGTCGGCGTCGGTGGGGGCGATGTCGACGGCTCCGCCTCTCACGTGAGCTGATTTATGGGGCGGAAGAACGTATTGCGCCGCTTTATCATCACTTCCATACCGGGTCCGCGCTTCGCCGAACAATTGCTTTTGATAATGCGCGCTGCGCCATGCCGAGCTGATGAGGATGGTGATGCCGTCGGCCTTGGCCGCGGTCGCCGCCTTCTGCACGGCGCGCAGCAGGCGAGGATCCAGATTCTCTAGCGCGGCGTGTCCGGCGGCGAAAGGGCTTAGCTCCCGGCCTGCGGGAATACGTCCGCTCTCGGCGCCGGACACCGGCCCCTGACGGACCGGCGGAGTGAGCGCCGACGGCATCAACGCGCCGCAGGCGGTGAGCGCCAGACCGAAAAGCATGATTGCCGGTACGAGCAGGCCGGCACGGATAGTCATGCCGGAAGCTCATCGGATCACCTGTTATCGGAGCATATCGAATTTCGCATACACTTTCGATACAGGTGATGACCTAGCCTCGTGTTCGGTGTTTGTCCAGTGAAAGGCGGGGGCGCGTGCGGGTGCTCGTGGTCGAGGACGAGGTGTATCTGGCCGAGGCGATCCAGGCCGGGCTCCGGCTGGAGGCGATCGCGGCCGATCTCGCCCTTGACGGCGACGCGGCGCTGGAGCGCCTAGGGGTGAACGCCTACGACGTGGTCATCCTGGATCGCGACATTCCAGGCACGCACGGGGACGACGTGTGCCGCCTGATCGTGGAGCGGGAGATCGGCTGCCGGGTCCTGATGCTGACCGCCGCCGGCAGCCTGCCGGACAAGGTCGAAGGGTTCGGGCTGGGCGCCGACGACTACCTGACCAAGCCGTTCGACTTCCCCGAGCTCGTGGTGCGGCTGCGATCCCTGGCCCGGCGTCCCGCGGCCGGAACACCCCCGGTCATCGAACGAGCCGGCTTGCGCCTGGATCCGTTCCGCCGCGAGGTGTACCGGTCGAGCCGGCATATCGCGCTCACCCGCAAACAGTTCGCCGTCCTGGAGATCCTCATGGCCGCCGGCGGCGGGGTGGTCAGCGCGGAGGAACTGCTGGAGAAGGCATGGGATGAGAACGCCAACCCCTTCACCAACGCCATCCGCATCACCGTGTCGGGCCTGCGCGCCAGACTGGGCGAGCCACAGGTGATCCACACCGTTCTCGGGGTCGGCTACCGGCTCGACGAGGCGGACGAGGCGTGACGGCACGGGTCCGTCTCACCCTGAGCTACGCGCTGTTCCTGGTCGCGGCGGGCGCGGTGACCTTGGGGATCATCTACGTGGCCATGCGGGTGGTGCCGAACTACCCCCTGACGGCCGCCAACCCGCGCGACGCCACCAACGTCCCCTCCCGCCAGGAGATCCTGGCATCGTTGCTGAACGCCTCGGGGCTGGCACTCGCGCTCCTGGCCGTGATTGGACTGACCGGCGGCTGGATCCTCGCGGGCTGGGTGCTGCGGCCGCTTCAGGAGATCAACCGGGCCGTCCGCCGCGCCGCGGCCGGATCCCTGGACCACCGCATCCGCCTGACCGGCCGCAAGGACGAGTTCACCGAGCTGGCCGACATCTTCGACACCATGCTCGACCGGCTCCAGCGATCATTCGAAGAACAACAGCGGTTCGCCGCCAACGCCTCACACGAGCTGCGCACCCCCCTGGCGATCACCCGCACCATGCTGGACGTCGCGATCGCCGACCCCGGCAACCAGGACTACCAGCAGCTGACCACCCGGCTCCGGGATACCAACCAGCGCGGCATCGCGATCGTCAACTCCCTGCTCCAGCTGTCGGCCATCGACCGCACACCGCTCACCCCGGCCCCGGTCGACCTCGCGACCTGCGCCGCCCGCGCCCTCACCACCGCCCGCCCCGAAGCCGACGCCACCGGCATCACCGTGACAGCCGACCTCTCCCCCGCCCCGGTGCTGGGCGACGACGTCCTCCTCGTCCAGGTCACAGCCAACCTGCTGGAGAACGCCCTGCGCCACAACCTCCCTCGCGGCGGAACCGCGACCCTGACCACCGGCGTCGACCCCGCCGACCCCACCCGCGCCCAGATCACCGTCTCCAACACCGGCCCGCTGATCGCCCCCGCTCAGCTCGACACCCTCACCGAACCGTTCCTGCGCGGCCGAGGCCGCACCACCGGCGGCCCTCTCCGCACCGGCCACGGCCTGGGCCTGGCCCTGGTCGCCAGGATCACCGACGTCCACGGCGCTGACCTGCGTCTGACCGCCAATCCCGGCGGCGGCCTCACCGCACGATTCTCCCTCCCAGCCCGGCCCGCGCCCTCGCGGTCCAACCGGACCCATCCCGTCTGACCCGGTCCCCGGACCGTAGAGCCGGTCGGCGCAGAAGTGCCGCAGCACGCGGGGGTGCGGCACCGACCGCCCGTCCATCGCATGGCCGAAGACCTGACGCGAGCCGGCCGACGGTGCGCTCTCCCGGACCTTCGCGACTTCACGCAACGTGCCGGCATGCCCGCCTGATCTGCAAAGGGTCATGAACCAGCGACGCACACGCTGCCCGTGACCCGGATCCGCGCGGGGCTGTCTCAGTCCGCCCGCGCCTGATCGACGGTCTGGCCCCTGGCCGCGGAGTTCTTACCAACGCCCCGCTGAAGATGATCGAGCGCCCGCTGGAGGTGGTGCTCGGCGATGTCCTGCATGAAGGCGCGGTCGGGAAAGTCGCCGTCAAGGAGTCGTAGGGGGCCGGCGACGAGTGACAGGTGCATCGCCAGCGTGTAGAAGATCAGGCGTTGCCCGTCCAGGCCGGTTGTGTGCAGGTGGCGGTAGTGCTCGCCGAAGCGGATGCGGAGAAAGGCGTGCTCCCATTCGACGTCGAAGTACATCAGACCCTCGATGTCGATGAGGACCGGATGCCCGCGCCCGTCGACCAGCACGTGATCCGGTCCGAGTTCCCCGTGGATGAGTCCGTACTCCGAGCGTGGTCGCACAGCGGCGGCCAACTCGCGTGCGATGTCCTCCAGGCGGTTGCGGGCGGCCGCCAGTCGAGTGTCGCGCGATGCAGCTTCGGCGAGGTCGTCAAGGGTGCGGTCGAGGACGACCTGTTCGCATGAGCGGCCTTCGGAGATGCCGCCGTGGTCGACGAAGGCCACTTTGCCGAGGGCCGCCCCTCTCTGTCGCCGCATGGTCTGGAGTGCCTCGGCGAGGTGCGTCAGAACCGATTTTGCGCTCTTCGAGTCATGGTGGAGCAACGTCTCCAGCGTTCCGCCGTCCACGTCTTCCACCAGCGCCACGTCGGCGGGGTAATGCTCCCTGCCGGCGTCGGTCCAGTAGATCTGTGGGGCGCGGATTTCCAGAGCCCCCAGACGCCGGTGTGCCGCCTCGAACAGGTCGAGGCCGGAGGCCGGCGAGAACGGGCCGGCGCGGTCCTCCAGATCGTCGGCCTGGTGGGCCGGCCAGTAGTTCTCGGTGGCGTCCCAGATATAGGCGATCACGGAGAATCCGTTGTCGAAGGACAGACGGTAGACGCCCTTCTTGCTGCCGCCTTGGAGCCGCGTTACGTCGGCGATACGGAGGTCGCCACCAAGGCCCGAACGCACGACGCCGGCCAGTTGCCCGCGTACGGCGAACCTGCGTTCCAAGCCTGCAATCCGCCCTCCGTGAGATGAGATCGACGGTGCAGTCTCTCACAAACGGTTCCCAGAGCAAGATCGAAACGGGCGGAGGTGGGAGGGACCCGGGAGTGTGACGGCCCCTGCCGAGTCCTCCCCGAGCGATGCCGATGGAGCCGGGTGAACAACCCGGGGGAAGGCGTCTCACGGGCTTACCGGTGAAGGCGTCTCAACCGTCCGGGGAACGGCCCCCGGGTTCCGGCCGAACGTGCTCACGGAACCGTTCGCAGAGGCGTTCGACGCCGAGGCCGCTGATGAGCAGGCGTTCCTTGGCGTTGCTCAGGAGATCGGCGCTCCAGGAGGTGAATCCGCCGTCGGCCAGGTTGAGGTCGTCCCCGGCGGGGGTGGTGGCGCGGATCTCGAAACAGGCGCCGGCGTAGTAGCCGCGGCCGGCCGTGCGTTCGTCGTCGAGGTCGAACGTGGTGCCGGGATGCCCGCGGGTCAGGGGGTCCAGGACGCGCTCGCGCAGGGCCGGGCGATGTCGTCCCCCGGTCAGGTCGGTGACGGTGACGCGCACCGCCGAGGCGTGGTAACCGAGTTCGCGGGCACTGCGGAGAACGTCGAGGTGAGCGCTGATCTGTTCGACCAGGACCGCCGTCTCGAACCCGAACGACCCCTCGTCCCGGCCGGCGGTGCACAGTGCCAGCAGCTTGAAGTGCGACGCCATATCCGGGTCGGCGAACGCCTGGGCGCGCAGGACCCGATGCGTGGCGCCGAGCCGGACCCGCTGCCGCGAGCGGGCGTCGGCTCGCAGCAGTTCTCGGCGGCGGACGGCGCATTCGAGGGCCAGGACGTTGGTCGCGTCGGCGACGACCTCGGTGTTGCGGACAGTGGTCAGCACCTTGTTCTGATCCACGGTCGCCACGGCCGAGTTGGTGCCCAGCGGGCAGACCGGTGACAGCGCGAGCGCGGCGAAGCCGTGCCGGGCCAGCCGTTCATGGACGAGGACGTCAAAGCGCGCCAGGTCACCCGGGTCGAGCGCCGAAGGCGTGGTGAAGCGGTTGCGCTCGTACTGCCGCAGCAGGAGACCCGGTGTGACGGCGGCGGCACGGCGGCGGTAGACGGCCAGCAGCAGCGTCTGCAGGTCGGCCGGGGACAGCCGCTCGGCGAGCGCGCTCAGCAGTCCGGGGGTGGCGCCCTCGCGCAGTACGCGGCCGAGCCGGGGATCGGGCGTCTCTCCCACCGGCTGGTTCACATCGTGCCTGGACGGATCGTTCATCGCCCCATCGTGACCCATGGGGGAGGAAGGCGGAGGGTCAGGCCTTTCTGAGGTAGACCGTCTCCCCCGCCTCGACCGCCGCCCGGCCCGCCGTCAGCGTGGCGATCCAGCCGGGGAAGGCCGCCGACTCCGGCTCTCGCACCGCGACCCGGAAACCGACCTCGTCCCCGTAGGCGACCTCCCTGACCTCGTACGGCGAGACACGCAGATCGTTCTCCAGCCGCCCCGCCTGGACGTGGTCCACCGTCACCGTCATCAGCCTCGCCGGAACCATCTCGACCAGGGGCGCGAGGTCCAGCGTCTTGCCGACCGCCGACCCGTATGCCCGGACCAGGCCGCCCGCGCCCAGCTTCACCCCGCCGAAGTAGCGGGTGACCACCGCCACCGTGTCGCCGAACCCCCGGCGCAGCAGCGTCTCCAGCATCGGGGTCCCCGCGGTGCCGCCGGGCTCGCCGTCGTCGTCGGCCTTCTGCAGCCGCCGGTCCCCGCCGATCACGTAGGCCGAGCAGTGGTGGCCGGCGTCGGAGTAGATCCCCCTGCACTCGGCGACGAACGCGCGGGCCGCCGCCTCCGAGGAGACCGGGGCGACGGCACAGAGGAACCGCGACCGTTTGATCTCGATCTCGTGCTCGGCGATGTTCTCCGGTGTCAGGTACGGTTCGGCCATTTGTCCAGGCTACCCGCCTGTACAAAGTAGATTCACAGAGCCCGGGGGTGACCGGCCCCGCCGCCGCCCTCCCCGTCAACGGGTCGTCTCAGGTCAGGAGCGCCGGAGCGTCGCCGTGGGCAGCGGGATGGCGGGGAAGGGGTTGTCGGGCGGCAGGATGAGCCGCCGCGCCTCCGCCGGGCGCGCGGCGGCGTCCAGGTGGAGCAGCGCGGCCCCGATCCCGGCGGCGCCGATCATGTAACCGGTGTCGGCGGTGACCTCCCAGGGCCGCAGCCGGCGATACGCCTGATACCACCGCGAGCCCCGCCCGTCGTGCCGGGTGGCCCTCCCGATCAGGTTCTCGCCCAGCTCGTGGGCGAACTCCAGGTGGGCCGGCCGGCCGGTCGCCGCCCAGAGGCCGACGAACAGCTCCAGCAGTCCGGCCGTGCCGCAGCACTGGCAGGCCACGTTCCAGTAGCCGCTGCTCTGACGGCCGGGGACGCCGCTGCGGACTATCCCCCTGGCCAGCCGCTCCACCCAGTCGAGCTCCCCCGCGTCGCCGGTCACCCGGTGCAGTTCGTAGAACATCCGGGCCACTCCGGCGGAGCCGGAGCAGAATCCGAGGTAGTGCAGGTCGCGTCCCTGGGGAAGGTGGTGCGGGACCAGCGCGCACCGGTCGGTCACCGTGCTGACCGCGCGGACGAAGTCGGCGCCCCGCCTCGCGGCGCTCAGGAAGCGCACCTGCCCGGTCACGCCGTACAGCCGGGCGAGCAGGAAGGCGGTGCCCGCCGTACCGGACAGGAAGCCGGGGGTGACGGCGTCAGGCGGCAGGTCGGCGCGGGCGCCGTCGCCGAAGTGGTGACCGGGTACGGCGAGCGCGGCGACGCGCGAGCCCGCCTCGACGGCGACCTCCTGGTAGGCGGGGACGCCCAGGATGCCCGCGGCGTACAGGAGGGCGAGGATGATGCCTCCGTCCCCGCGCTGGGCGGGGTCGCCGGTCCAGCCGAGACCACCGTCGATCAGGCGGGTGCCGCGCACGAGGTGATCGGCGATGGCCGCGGCCTCGACCTCGAAGGAGTCGTCCCCGGTGGCCCACCCCGCCTCGGCGAGCGCGAACATCGCTCCCGACAGGCCGTGGTGGAGGGAGAGGTCCGCCTGATCCCGCCAGGTGGCGGCCAGGTAGCGGGCTCCGGCGTGGGCGTCGCCGAGATAGTCGTCGTCCCCGGTGGCGACGGCGAGTTCGAGGAAGAACAGGACGACACCGGCCGCCCCCGAGTACAGCGAGAACGGCCGGCCGGGCAGGGCGGCCCCGCCCCGCAGGTCGGGGTTGGCGTGCCAGTGCCGTCCCCGCTCGTCGTCCACGGCCGCCGAACGGATCCAGCGCGCGGCCCCGACGGAGGCGAGCAGCGGGCTCTCGGCCCCGGGCTCCGGGCTCATGGCGGCTCCTTCGTACGGCGAGACCACCATTTTACCCTCATTCCCTACAGGATCAATAGGTAATATTGGGGGCGGCGAGATCGGCGACACCTGCCCCGGATACCAGGCAGGTTACTACGCCGGCCGCCACCCCGGAGCCCGGATGCCGGGACCACCCGGAACCGGGGTCCCGAGAGGCCGGAAAAGAGGCCCTGACCTGCGGTCATGTTTTCGCGAGGGGTATTGTCCCCATGGGGCGTGATGCGAGAAATCACCTGATCAGAAAGCCAAAGCCACCCGTATGACCTCAGATCCGGGACAAGACGATGCGCGGCCGGGAAGATGAGTGGGCGACGGTCCTCCAACTGCTGGGGGCCGTCCTTCGGACCGGCGGGAACAACGTGGTGCTCGTCGAGGGGGAACCCGGGATAGGCAAGAGCCTCATGCTCGCCGAGGCGGCGACCGTCGCGGCCGCACGGGGAACCGCCGTCGCGGCCGGGCGGGCCGACGAGCTGGGACGGCTGATGCCGCTGGGACCGCTGCTCTCCGCCCTGCAGGAGTCGCCGCCCGCGATGACCGTCACCAGGCACCCCTTCCCCGACGGGCCCGCCCTGCTGATGTGGCTGGCCGAGCAGGTGCGGACCACGCTGGAGCGGCGGAGAAGGCGGGGACCGCTGCTGGTGGCCCTGGACGACCTGCAGTGGGCGGACCCGGCCACGCTCATGGCCCTGCGGACGCTGCCGTCCCAGCTGGCCCGCCGCCCGCCGGCGTGGCTGCTGGCCCGCCGTACCGTTCCCGGCCACGACGACGCCGCCCGGCTGTTCGACCTCCTGGCGCAGGAGGGTGCCACGCGGATCACACTGCGCCCGCTCGGCGAGGAGGCGGTGGCCGAGGTGGCCGCCGACGCGCTGGGCGCCGCCCCCGGCGAGGAGCTGGCGGCCCTGGCCGCGCAGGCCGGCGGCAACCCCTTCCTGCTCCTGGAACTCCTCACCGGGCTGCGCGAGGAGGGCGCCGTACGGGTGGAGGCGGGCGTCGCCCGGCTGACCGGGACGGCGCTGCCGGAGCGCGTGCACGCCGCCGTCCGGCGCCGCCTCGACGAGGTGAGCACCAGGACCCGGTACCTGCTGGAGGCCACGGCGGTGCTGGGGCGCTCGTTCTCGCCGGGGTACGCGGCCGAGATGCTCGGCGAGACCCCGGGCGCGCTGCTGCCCGCCCTGGAGGAGGCGCTGGCCGCCGGGGTGCTCGTCGCCGGCGACGACGAGCTGTCCTTCCGGCACGAGTTGCTGTGGCGGTCGGTCGTCGAGACCGTGCCCGCCCCGGTACGGCGGGCACTGCGCCACCAGATCGGGCGGGACACGCCCTCCCGGCCCCCGTCGTCGCACCGGCCGGTGGGCGGCGCCGGCGCCGAGACGCTGGTGATCCTGGCCCTGCTCGCCTGGGACGAGGGCAGGCTCTCACGCGGTCTTGAGCTGGCCCGCGAGGCCGTCGAGCTGCCACACGGCGGCGGCTACCCGCAGCCGCGGGCCGTACTGGCGGCGATGCTCATCGATCTGTGGCTGCTCGACGAGGCGGAGGCGATGACGGCGAGCGCCGCGGCGGAGACGACGGGACAGCCCGCGTGGGCCGCCGAGATCCCGGTACTCCGGGCCCGGCTGGACCTCGCCGCGGGCCGGCCCGGCAGCGCGATCGAGCAGGCGGAGGCCGCGCTGACCGCCGCCGGGGGCCTGGGCGTCCCGATCCTCACCTCCTCGGCCCTGTCGGTCCTGGGCACCGCGTCGCTGCGCGCGGGCGACCTTCCCCGCGCGATCAGATGCCTGGAGAACGAGCTGGCGCGGGTGCCGGAGGACACGCCGCCGTACGCGCGGCTCCGGTCGGAGCTGGCGGCCGGGCGGATCAGCGAGGCACGTGACGGGGCGGCGGGCGGGATGAGCTCGCTGGGCCGGGTCTACGACGCGCTGCCCCGGCACACCATGGCGCTGACCAGCGAGCCGACCGCCGCGGCCTGGCTGGTGCGGGTGGCCATGGCCGTGGACGACCGGTGCCGGGCGGACGCCGTGGTGGACGCGGCCGAGGACCTCGCCCGGCGCAACCCCGGCCTGCCCAACCCCGCGGTGGCCGCCACCCACGCGCGGGGTCTGCGCGACGGCGACCGGGAGGCGCTGGGCCTCGCGGCGGCCGAGCACACCGACCCGTGGGCCAGGGCCTCGGCCGCCGAGGACCTCGGCGTGCTGCTCAGCGCCGACGGCGGCTGCCGCGCCCTGGCCGTCGACAGCTTCGACAGCGCGCTGTCCTGCTACGGGGCCGTGGAGGCGGTCCGGGACGCGGCGCGGGTGCGGGGCCGGCTGCGAGTGCTCGGCGAGCGCCGCCGCCACTGGGTCACGACCGACCATCCCCCCTCGGGATGGGCCGGCCTGACCGGGACCGAGCGCACCGTCTGCGACCTCGTCGCCCAGGGGCTGACCAACCGGCGGGCCGCCGAGCAGATGTTCATCAGCGAGCACACCGTCGCCTTCCACCTGCGCCAGGTCTTCCGCAAGCTGGGCATCCACTCGCGGGTCGAGCTGGCCCGGCTCACCGTGGAGCGGGACGGCCGCCCGGAGCGCTGAACGGCCGCCGGGCTCAGCGCGCGAAGTGCTCGTGCACCAGCCGGACCGCCATGGCCCCCTCCCCCACCGCCGAGGCGACCCGTTTGACCGACCGGCTCCTGACGTCGCCCACCGCGAAGACACCCGGCAGGCTGGTCTCCAGCGGCAGGCCGTCGTCGAAGCCGGTGACCACGAACCCCCTGTCGTCGAGGGTGAGGGCGGAGGCGAGCCAGGCCGTGCACGGCCGGGCGCCGATGAGGACGAACATGGCCCGCGTGCCGAGGCGGCGCCGCTCCCCGGTGTGGGTGTCCACGGCGGCGACGGCCTCCAGGGTGTCGTGGCCGACGAGTTCGCGCACCTCGGTGTGGAGCATCACCTCCACCCCGGGGTCCCGCTCGATCCGGTCGACGAGATAGCGCGACATGCTCTCGGTGAGGTCGTCGCCGCGGACGAGCAGCCGCACCGACGCGGCGTGCCCGGACAGGAAGGTCGCCGCCTGGCCCGCCGCGTTCCCCCCGCCCACGACCACGACCGGCTCGCCGCCGTACAGGCCGGCCTCGGCGAGCGTCGCGGCGTAGTGGACGCCGTCGCCCTCGAAGTCCTCCAGGCGTGGCACGTCGAGCCTGCGGTAGCGCGCCCCGGTGGCGATGACGATCGTGCGGCCCCGGAGCGACGGCTCACCGGCGAGCCCGACGGAGTAGTGCCCGTCGAGCCGCTGGAGCGAGGTGGCCTCGGCGGGCACGCCGAGGTGTACGCCGAACTTCTTCGCCTGGACGGCGGCCCGCTCGGCGAGTTCGCCGCCGGAGATGCCCGAGGGGAAGCCGAGGTAGTTCTCGACGCGAGGGGAGGCGGCCGCCTGTCCGCCGGTCGCGACCGCGTCGAGCACCACGGTGCGCAGCCCCTCCGACGCGCCGTACAGCGCGGCGGCCAGGCCCGCGGGTCCCGCCCCCACCACGATCAGGTCGAACAGGTCGCCGGGGGTCGACGGCGCCGGCAGGCCGACGGCGCGGGCCAGTTCGGCGTCGCCGGGGTTGCGCAGTACCCGGGTCCCGCCGAGGATCACGACCGGTGTCTCCTCCGGGGGTACGCCGAGGCCGCGGACCAGCGCCTCGGCCTCCGCGTCCTCCTCCAGGTCGGTCCACCGGTGCGGCAGCCGGTTGCGGGCGGCGAACTCGCGCAGCCGCCGGCTGCCGGGCGAGTAACGGGAGCCGATGACTCTCAGGCCCGAGCCACCGGTGATCAGCGGTGAGCGGCGGATCACGAAGGCGCGCAGGATCAGGTCCCCGAGCTCCGGGTCGTGGGCGACGACGCGCTGCAGGCCGTCGGCGGGAACCGTGAGCACCTCGCCGGCCTCGCAGACGACCGAGGTGACGAACGCCCGCTGGCCGATGAGCAGCCCGGGCTCGCCGAGGAAGCGGCCGGGTCCGTGCACCCGGGTGACCCGTTCGCCCTCGATGACGGCGACCTTCCCCACCAGGATGACGAAGAAGTCGCGGCACTCGTCGCCCTGGTGGATCAGCACGTCACCGGGGCGGGTGGGGCGCCGGGTCCCGTGGAGGGCGAGCCTGCCGATCTGCGCGTCGCCCAGCCGGGGGAACGCCCCGTGGTGGTCGGGCGTCTCCGCGAACGCGTCCACCTCAGCCACTCTCCCGCCCCGCCGTCTCGATCGCCCGGTCCACCCAGGCCCGCAGTTCGGGGGCCGGAGCCGCCCCGGCCCGCTCGGCCACGACGCGTCCGCCGCTCAGCACCGTCAGGTAGGGGATGTTCCGGATCGCGAACCGCTCGGAGAGTCTGGGCGCCCGGTCCACGTCGACCTTGACGAGCTTCACCGCACCGGCGAGGTCCCCGGCGATCCGGTCGAGCGCCGGGCCGACCATCCGGCAGGGCCCGCACCACGAGGCCCAGAAGTCCACGATCGCCGGGACCGCCGAGTCCTCGGCCACGTCGGTGAAGTCGTCGTCGCCGGCCTCGACGATCCACGGCAGCGGCCTGCGGCAGTCGCCGCAGCGCGGGACGCCCGCCGCCGCCGCGGGCACCCTGTTCCGCTTCCCGCAGTTCGTGCATCGCACGATATTTGTGGACATGCTCGTTTCCCCATCATTCGTTAGGTGACGGTGTCATTCGTAGGCGACGGCGAGCTCGCCCCCGGCCAGCTCCACCCGGATCACGCCGCCCTCGCGCACGTCACCGGCGAGCAGCGCCCGGCCGATCCGGGTCTCGACGTCCCTGGCGATGAACCGGCGCAGCGGGCGGGCGCCGTACACCGGGTCGAATCCGCGCTCGGCGATGTACGCGCGCGCCTCCGCCGAGACCTCCAGCCGGATCCCCCGATCCCCCAGCCGGGTCCGCAGGTCGCCGAACATCAGCTCCACGATGCGCTCGATCTCCTGCTGCGTGAGCGGCTTGAAGATCACGATGTCGTCGACGCGGTTGAGGAACTCGGGGCGGAAGTGGGAGCGCAGATCGGCCATGACCTGCTCCTGGGCGTCGAGCTTGATCTCACCGCTCGACGTGACGCCTTCGAGCAGGTAGATGGAGCCGATGTTGGAGGTCATGATGAGGATGGTGTTGCGGAAGTCGACGGTCCGGCCCTGCGCGTCGGTGAGCCGCCCGTCGTCGAGGACCTGCAGCAGCATGTTGAAGACGTCGGGATGGGCCTTCTCCACCTCGTCGAAGAGCACCACCGAGTACGGCTTGCGCCGTACGGCCTCGGTGAGCTGGCCGCCCTCGTCGTATCCGACGTAGCCGGGTGGGGCGCCGACGAGCCGGCTGACCGTGTGGCGTTCCTGGAACTCGCTCATGTCGATGCGGACCATGTTGTCCTCGGTGTCGAACAACGCCTCCGCGAGCGCCTTGGCCAGCTCGGTCTTGCCCACGCCCGTCGGCCCGAGGAAGATGAACGACCCGATCGGGCGGCGCGGGTCCTTTATGCCGGAGCGCGCCCTGATGATGGCGTCGGAGACCAGCCGGACCGCCTCGTCCTGGCCGACCACCCGTTCGTGCAGCACCTTGTCCAGGTGCAGGAGCTTCTCCCGCTCGCCCTCCTGCAGGCGGCTCACCGGGATGCCCGTCCACCTGGAGACGATCATCGCGATCTCCTCCTCGGTCACCACCTCGCGCAGCAGCCGCCCGGCGCCCTGCTTGCTGCGCAGACGCTCCTCCTCGCCCCGCAGCCGCCGTTCGAGCTCGGGCAGCCTGCCGTGCCGCAACTCGGCGGCGCGGTTGAGGTCGTAGTCGCGTTCGGCCCGCTCGGCCTCGGCGCGCACACGCTCCATCTCCTCCCGCAGGGCCTGGACGTTGTGCAGGGCGCGCCGCTCGGCCTCCCACTGCGCCCGCATCGCGTCGGCCTCGGCACGCAGGCCGACGAGTTCCTTGCGCAGCTCCTCCAGCCGGGCCGCGCTCGCCTGGTCCTCCTCCTTGGCCAGCGCGGCCTCCTCGATCTCCAGCCGCACCACCCGGCGGGTGAGCTCGTCGAGCTCGGCGGGCATCGAGTCGATCTCGGTGCGGAGCATCGCGCACGCCTCGTCCACCAGGTCGATCGCCTTGTCCGGCAGGAAGCGGTCGGAGATGTAGCGATGGCTCAGCACCACGGCGGCCACCAGCGCGGCGTCCTGGATCGTCACCCCGTGGAAGACCTCAAGCCGCTCGCGCAGGCCCCGCAGGATGGAGATGGCGTCCTCCACCGAGGGCTCGTCGACGACCACGGGCTGGAACCGGCGTTCCAGGGCGGCGTCCTTCTCGATGTGCTTGCGGTACTCGTCCAGGGTCGTCGCCCCGATCATGTGCAGCTCGCCGCGGGCCAGCATCGGCTTGAGCATGTTGCCCGCGTCCATGGCGCCCTCGGCCGCGCCCGCGCCCACGACCGTGTGCAGCTCGTCGACGAAGAGCAGGATCCGCCCCTCGGCGGCCAGAACCTCGCCGAGCACCGCCTTGAGGCGTTCCTCGAACTCGCCCCGGTACTTCGCCCCGGCCACGAGCGCGCCCATGTCGAGACTGAAGATCGTCTTGTCCTTGAGACCCTCGGGGACGTCGCCGTTGCCGATCCGCTGGGCGAGACCCTCCACGATGGCGGTCTTGCCGACGCCGGGATCACCGACCAGGACCGGGTTGTTCTTGGTCTTCCGGGACAGGATCTGGACGACGCGGCGGATCTCGCCGTCGCGCCCGACGACCGGGTCGAGCCGGCCCGCGGTGGCGTCGGCGACCAGGTCCCGCCCGTACTTGGCCAGCGCCTCGTAGGCGACCTCGGGCATCGCCGAGGTGACCCGCTGATTGCCCCGGACGGCGGTGAGCGCCTGCAGGAAGCCGTCCCTGGTCAGCCCCTGCTGGTGCAGCAGCCGTCCGGCGGAGGTCTCGTCGCCCTCCTCAAGCAGGGCGACGAGCAGGTGCTCGACCGAGACGTACTCGTCCTTGAGCCGGTCGGCCTCCCTCTTCGCCGTCTCCAGCAGACGTGACAGCCGCTGGGTCACCCGGACCTGACCGGGGTCGACACCGGGCCCGCCGACCCGGGGCCGGCGGCTCAGCTCGGCCTCCAGGTCCTCGGTGAGCCGGTCGGTGTCGACGGCGGCCCGCGACAGCAGGCGCGGGATCAGGCCGTCCGGCTGTTCCAGCAGCGCCAGCAGCAGGTGCTCACCGTCGACGTCGGTGTGCCCGAGGCGAAGGGCCCTGGTCTGCGCGTCGTGCAGCGCCTCCTGCGACTTCTGCGTCAGCTGGTTCACGTCCACGTCGATCCTCCGGTGATTCGGGAACGGTCCCGCAGGGTGGTCTCCAGATCCGCGATGCGGTCGAGCAGGTCGACCACCAGGCCGAGAGCCGCGTAGTTGAGCGCGAATCCGGCGCGCAGACGCTGGATTCTGGCCATGGCCGGCAGTTGCGACATGGGGAACCACAGCTGCCCGGCCGCGTCGCGCTGCGCGTCGAGCACCCCGAGGGCGACGAGGCGGCGGACCAGCTCCGGATGCGTTCCGGTGGTCCGGGCGAACGACTCAAGGTCGAGGCGCGCCGGCCTGGCCAGGGTGTAGATCATCACCGCCTCCTCGGGTCGAAGGCCGAGACCTCCGCGAGCTTCTCGAACAGCCGCCGCTCCTCGTCGGTGAGCCGGTGCGGAACCATGATCCGTACTTCGGCGAACAGGTCGCCGGCCTTACCCCGGGGGTTCGGCATCCCCCGGCCGCGCAGCCGCAGCCGCCGCCCGCCGGACGTGCCCGGCGGCACCTTGACCTTGGTCTCGCCGCCCGGCGTGTCGACGGTGACGGTCGCGCCGAGCGCCCCCTCCCACGCGGCGATCGGGAGCCGGACGTGGATGTCGCGCCCGGAGACCCGGTAGCGGGGGTGCGGCGCGATCCTGACGATCAGGTAGAGGTCCCCGGAGGGGGCCCCGTCGCCACCGCGCCCGCCCTGCCCGGCCAGCCGGATCCGCTGCCCGTCCGTCACCCCGGCGGGGATCTCCACGTCGACCCTGCGCCCGCCCACGGTGATCGTGTGGCGTCCGCCCCGGTAGGCCGCCTCCAGGGGAAGTTCGATCTCCGCCTCCTGGTCGGCGCCGGGAATCGGCCCCCAGCCCCTTCCCGCCCCCCGTCCGGCCCGGCCTCCCCTGCCGGAGAACAGCCCTTCCAGGAGGTCGTCGATGTCGATGCCCTCACCGAACTCGGCGCCCGGTCCGAAACCGCCCCTCGCGCCCGCCCCGGGCCGGCCGCCCGCGGTGGCCCGGCCGCCCCCGGCACGCGCCCAGGCCTCCGGGTCCACGTCCTCGGGAACCTGACGGAAGCCCGGGCCGAACGCGTCGTAGCGGCGGCGGGTCTTGGGGTCGGACAGGACGCTGTACGCCTCCGAGATGTCCTTGAAGCGGTCCTCCGCGGCCGGGTCCTTGTTGACGTCGGGGTGATTGGCCCGCGCGAGCTTGCGGTAGGCGCGCTGGATGTCCTCCTGGCTCGCCCCCCTGGGCACCCCGAGGATCTCGTAGAAGTCCCGGTCCGGCGGCATCATTCCGCCTTGGAGACGACGACCAGCGCGGGCCGCAGTTGCCGTTCGCCCTCCCCGTAGGCGGGCTGCACCACGTGGATGACCGTTCCGTCGGGGGTGCCCTCCTGGGTGAGCACACCCACCGCCTCGTGCCTGGCCGGGTCGAACGTCGTCCCGGTGTCGTCACGGCGCGGGAAGCCCAGCCTGGCGAGCACGTCCAGTGCCTGGTCGTGAACGGCCCGCAGCCCTTCCACGATGGAGGCGGGGTCGGTGCCCGCGTGCTCCAGGGCGCGATCCAGGTTGTCCAGCACGGGCAGCCACTCGGCGGCGGCCCTCGCCCGCTCCTCGGCACGCACCCGCCCGGCATCCCGGCTGACCCGTTTGCGTAGGTTGTCGAGGTCGGCCAGGGCCCGCTTCCAGCGGCCCTCCAGGTCGGCGACCTGGGCCTGGAGCCCGGCGATCCGCTCCTCCGGCCCGGCGGCCTCCGGCGCGGTCTCCTCCGGTGCGGCCTCCCGGTCACCGGCCTCCTGGGTACCCGGCTGCCAGGCGTCGGTCTCCCGGTCACCGGTCTGGCCGCCTCCGGTCTGCCGGCGGGCCGCGGCCTCCCCCCGCTCGGATCGCCTACTCATCGGTCGTGAACTCCGCGTCGATGACGTCGTCGTCGTGCCCGCCACCGGCACCGCCCGCGCCTCCGCCGCCGCCACCGCTGGCCGGTCCACCCGGTCCGCCCGGTCCGCCCGAGGAGGCGGCGCCCACGCTCTGGTAGACCTGCTGCAGCTCACCGGTGAGGGACCGCAGCCGGTCGATCGGCGCGTCCGGCTGCTTGATCGCCTCCCTGGCGTCGGAGACAAGCATCTCGGCGCGTGCCTTCTCATGGACCGGAACCGCGTCGCCCAGCTCGGACAGGCGGCGTTCCACCTGGTAGGCGACGCTGTCGAGCTCGTTGCGCGCGTCGACGACCTGCCGCAGCCTCGTGTCCTCCTCCCGGTGCCGCTCGGCGTCGGCGACCATCCGCTCGACCTCGCTCTGGTCGAGGGTCGAGCTCTCGGTGATGGTGATGCGCTGCTCGGCGCCGGTGTCCTTGTCCTTGGCGGAGACGTTGAGGATCCCGTTGGCGTCGACGTCGAAGGTGACGTCGATCTGGGGCACACCGCGCGGCGCGGGCCTGATGTTCTCCAGCCGGAACCGGCCGAGGACCCGGTTGTCGGCGGCGCGCTCGCGCTCGCCCTGCAGCACCACGACGTCGACGGCCCCCTGGTTGTCCTCGGCGGTGCTGAACACCTCGCCGCGGCGGGCCGGGATCGTGGTGTTCCGCTCGATGACCTTGGTCATGATCCCGCCGAGCGTCTCGATGCCCAGTGACAGGGGGGTCACGTCCAGCAGGACGACGTCCTTCAGCTCACCCTTGATGACGGCCGCCTGCACCGCGGCGCCCAGCGCCACGACCTCGTCGGGGTTGACCGTCATGTTCGGGTCCTTGCCGGTCATTCGGCGGACCAGGCTCTGCACGGCGGGCATCCTGGTCGAGCCGCCCACCAGGATCACCTCGTCGATGTCGTCGGCGGTGAGCCTGGCGTCGGCCATGGCCTGCTCGACCGGGCCCTTGCACCGCTGCAGGAGGTCGGAGGTGATCTCCTCGAACGTCGCCCGCCGCAGCGTGGTGTTCAGGTGCTTGGGCCCCGAGGCGTCCGCGGTGACGAAGGGCAGGTTGATCTGCGTCTGGGTGACCGCGGACAGCTCGACCTTGGCCTTCTCAGCCGCCTCGAAGAGCCGCTGCAGGGCCTGGGGGTCGGCGCGCAGGTCGATGCCGGTGTCGCGCTGGAACTCGTCGGCGAGGTAGTCGACGACGCGCCGGTCGAAGTCGTCACCGCCCAGGTGGGTGTCGCCCGCCGTCGAGCGGACCTCGACGACGCCGTCACCGATGGTGAGGATGCTGACGTCGAACGTCCCGCCGCCCAGGTCGAAGACGAGGACGGTCTCGTTCTCCTTGCGGTCCAGGCCGTAGGCGAGGGCGGCCGCGGTCGGCTCGTTGATGATCCTCAGCACCTCAAGGCCCGCGATCTTCCCCGCGTCCTTGGTCGCCTGCCGCTGGGAGTCGTTGAAGTAGGCGGGCACGGTGATGACCGCCTCGGTGACCTTCTCGCCGAGGAACTTGGAGGCGTCGTCGACGAGCTTGCGCAACACCAGCGCGGCGATCTCCTCGGGCGCGTACAGCTTGCCGCGGACCTTGAAGCGGACGGCTCCGTCCGGCCCGGACACCACGTCGAACGACACGGCGTTCATCTCGCTGGTGACCTCGTCGTAGCGGCGTCCGATGAAGCGCTTCGCCGAGTAGATCGTGCCCTTGGGGTTGAGGATCGCCTGGCGGCGGGCCAGCTGTCCCACCAGGCGCTCGCCGTCCTCGGTGAAGGCCACCACGGACGGCGTCGTCCGCGCCCCCTCGGCGTTGGGGATCACGGTGGGCTTGTCGCCCTCCATCGTGGCGATCACCGAGTTGGTGGTGCCGAGGTCGATCCCGACTGCTTTAGCCATGCTGATCCTCCTCCTTGTGCGCGCTGTACCGCCGAGACTTGTCTTCAGGCGGCGTTGCCACATCCTCAGACCTGACGGTTCCGCGCCCCGGCGACCCGGCCGGACGGGGCAGGCGGAATGGACGGGTGCGGGGTCAGGTGTGCTGGGGGATGCCGGATTCGAGCAGCCTGCGCGCCTCGGCGGCGTGCGGGGCCGCGACCAGCAGCTGGTACTGGCCGGCGACGATCGAGGAGGAGGAGAGGAAGTCCCGCTTGCCGCGGGTGAGGGCGTGGGTGATCAGCCCGAAGACGGCTCCCGCTATCGCGCCCCAGATCAGGCCCCACAGCACGAGCACGAAGGGGAACCGCCCGGGAGTGAAGATCGCGAAGAAAAGGCCGATCAGCAGGCCGAACCAGGCGCCCGCCGCCGCGCCCATCCCGATGGCCCGCAAGTAGGTCAACCGGCCGAGCACGTTCTCCACGAGCCGGAGGTCCACTCCGACGATCATCGTGTGCTCCACGGGAAACCGCTGGTCGGACAGGTAGTCCACGGCCCGCTGGGCCTCTTCGTAGCTGCGGTAGGTCACTATCGGCTCGTGGGTGGCCAGAGTCTCGTCAGGTCGCATGGCGCCCCTCCACGGTGAGTCCTTATCTGCTCAGCGTGATCGCGCCGTCGCGGCCGCACATCCCCAGACCTGGTAGTCAGCCGGCGCCGACCGGCTCCTCGGCCTCCTGGCCGGCCAGGGCCGCGGCTCTGCGCTTGACGAGCAGCGTGGTCGCGACACCCAGCAGCAGCGCGAGCACCAGGCCCGCCCAGGAGAAGCCCTTCAGCCACCTCTCCGCGGCCCTGCCCAGGTAGTAGACGACCGCGGTGGTCCCGCCCGCCCAGGCGATCCCTCCGAGCACGTTGGCGACCAGGAACCTCCAGTACGGCATGTGCAGCGCACCGGCGAGCGGACCGGCCAGGATGCGCAGCAGCGCGACGAACCGGCCGAAGAACACCGTCCACATGCCGTAGCGGTGGAAGTAGCGCCCGGCTCTGGCGATGTGGGCCGGGCCGAAGTGCTTGGGGAACCTGCGGCCCAGCCGGTCGAACATGGGCTGGCCGCCCTTGCGCCCGATGGCGTAGCCGATCGAGTCGCCGACGACGGCCCCGACACTGGCGCAGACCCCGACCCAGACCGGGTCCACCACGCCCTTCGCGGCCAGCAGCGCCGAACTGACCAGGACGATCTCCCCCGGCAGCGGAATGCCCAGACTCTCCAGGCCGATCACCAGCCCGACCAGGACGCAGATCCACACCGCGGGGATCGCCTGGAGCCATTCGTCGACATGCATGTCGGCCACCCTATTGGGTCGTCACACCCCCTGGCCGCTCCCCCGCCGCGCCGTCACACGACCCGGCGGATCGCGTCGTGGGCCGCGTCGCGCATCCTGGCGTGCAGCGCCGCGTTGGGCTCCCGCCCGGTCCGGACCTCGACGATCCGCACCCCCTCCCCGCGCAGCGCCTTGGGCAGCTGGTCGGGCTCGCCGACGAAGGTGTACGGCGTGCCGGTGGCCGCGGCGACATGGGCCAGGTCCACCCCGTGCGAGGTGCCGAAGACCCGCTCGAACGGGTCGCGGAGCGTGGCCTGCGGCAACAGCGAGAAGATCCCGCCGCCGTCGTTGTTCACCACGACCAGGCACAGGTCGGGGCGGGGCTCGCGGGGGCCGAGGATCAGCCCGTTCTGGTCGTGCAGGAACGTCAGATCGCCCATCAGGGCGTAGGCGGGACCGTTGTGCGCCAGCGCCGCGCCCATCGCCGAGGACACCACTCCGTCGATCCCCGCGGCGCCCCGGTTGGCCAGGATCCGCAGCCCCCGCCGGGGACGCATCGCCTGCTCCAGGTCGCGGATCGGCATGGAGGAGCCGGAGAACAGCAGCGCCCCGTTGGGCAGCAGATCCACCAGGTCGCGGGCCGTCCTCGGCTCGCTGAGCCCGGCGCCGTCCAGCACCTCGTCGACCGCGGCCCTGGCCGCGGCGTCGGCGCGGCGCCAGGAGTGCAGCCAGGCGTCGTCTCCGGCGGCGACCTGGATCTCCACCGCCTGGGCCACCTGGGTGGCCGAGCGGGTGGGGTCGGGCCAGCGGGTCAGGTCGCCGGCGACCACGACGTGCTCGGCGGCGTACCTCAGCCAGTTCAGCAGCGGCCGGGACAGTCCGGGGCGGCCCAGGGTCACCACCACCTCGGGGCGGTGCCGGTCGGCGAACTCCGGGGTGCCGAGCAGGAAGTGGTAGGCCGACATCGCGTGGTCCCCGTAGCGGGCGCCGCCGTTGGGCTCCGACAGGACCGGCCACCCGGCCATGCCGGCCGCCGCGACGTACCTGCGCACGCCGACCGCGCCGTCGCCGACGACGAGCACGCCCCGCCGGGTCGGCGGCAGGTGCAGCGCCACCGCGGGGGGCGCCACCCGGGTGCGGACCCACGGCCCGCCCGCGTCGCCCTCCATGGACTCGCACCAGGAGGTGTCGCCGTCCGGGATCAGCGGTTCGCGGAAGGGAAGGTTCAGATGGACCGGGCCGGGGTCGGACGGGCCCAGCGAGCGCTGGTAGGCGCGGCAGGCCAGCGACCGCCAGTAGGCGACCTGGCCGGGACGCTCCTCGGGGGCGCCGACCTCGCTGAACCAGCGGACCGCGGTGCCGTACAGCTTGATCTGGTCGACGGTCTGGCTGGCGCCGGTGTCGCGCAGCTCGGGCGGCCGGTCGGCGGTGAGCAGCAGCAGCGGCACCCCCGACTCGTGCGCCTCGATGACCGCGGGGTGGAGGTTCGCCGCCGCGGTGCCCGAGGTGCAGATCAGTGCCACCGGCCGTTCACCGCGCCGGGCCAGGCCCAGCGCGAGGAAGGAGGCCGAACGCTCGTCGACGCGCACGTGCAGCCGGACCCGGCTGTCGGCGTGCGCGGCGAGGGCGAGCGGGGCCGAACGCGAGCCGGGCGCGAGCACCACCTCGGTAAGGCCACAGCGCACGAGCTCGTCGACCAGCACGGTCGCGAGCGCGGTGGCGGGGTTCACCGCACCGCCTCCTTAGGCTCCTCTGGTCGTCGCGTCCGGGCGGATGGACGCCTCCTGCGGCACGCCTCGGTCGCCTCGCCGGCCTCGGAACGGCGTACTCCGAGACCGGCCCGCGTTCCGCTCATTACGGCCGGCGGGGGAACTTGCCGAAGTCGGGGGCGCGCTTCTCCTTGAAGGCGTCGCGGCCCTCCTGCGCCTCCTCGCTCATGTAGTACAGCAGGGTGGCGTCCCCGGCGAACTGCTGCATGCCCGCGGCGCCGTCGGTCACCGCGTTCAGCGCGCCCTTGAGCATGCGCAGCGCCAGCGGCGACTTCTCCAGCAGTTCCCTGGCCCACGCGACGGTCTCCTCCTCCAGCCGTTCGAGGGGGACGACCGCGTTGACCAGGCCCCAGCCGAGGGCGGTCGCCGCGTCGTACTGACGGCAGAGGTACCAGATCTCACGCGCCCGCTTCAGGCCGACGGTCTCGGCCAGCAGCCAGGAGCCGTATCCGCCGTCGAAGGAGCCGACCTTCGGGCCGGTCTGGCCGAACACGGCGTTCTCCGCGGCGACCGACAGGTCGCAGCAGACGTGCAGCACGTGGCCGCCGCCGATGGCGTAGCCCGCGATCATCGCGATGACCGGCTTGGGGCAGCGGCGGATCTGCACCTGCAGGTCGAGCACGTTGAGCCGGCCCACATGCGGGGTGGACTTGTCCACGTAGCCGTCGTCTCCGCGGATCTTCTGGTCGCCGCCCGAGCAGAACGCCCGGTCCCCCGCGCCGGTGAAGATGATCACGCCGACCTCGGAGTCCTCCTGGGCGACGTTGAAGGCGTCCTTGAGCTCGAAGAGCGTCGTCGGGCGGAACGCGTTGTGCCGCTCGGGCCGGTTAATCGTGATCTTCGCGATGCCCTCGGCGGTCTCGTAGACGATGTCCTCGTAGTCGCCCGACCGCTTCCAGTCGGCGGCACGCGCCTGGACACTCACCGGCACGGGCCTCGTCTCGGCCGCCGCTCGCCCGCCGGTGTCCGGCCCGACCCGCTCCGTGCTCACGATCGTTTCGCCCCTTCCGCTGCGCCGGGATGCTCCTGGGCGCCACCCGGCTTCCCGGCACTAACCTTACGACTGTGATGAACGGACCCGTACACGCGGAGTCGCCTTCCGGGCAGCGGGAGCTGAACGCCCTGGTACTGCCCGCCGGGCCCGAGTTGTTCCGGGCCGTCGGCGCGGCGCTCGACGGCGACGGCCCCGCCGTGCTTCCGCTGTCCCCCTCACTGCCCGCCCCGGCCCTGCGCGCCACGCTCGACGTGCTCGCCCCCACCCACGTCAACGGGGTACGGCGCGCCTCCGGCACGGGGGTGCCCGCCGAGGTGGCCGTGGTCGTCGCCACCAGTGGCACCACCGGCGTCCCCAAGGGGGTCCAGCTGTCGGCCGGGGCCCTGCGCGCGTCCGCCGCGGCCTCGCTGCACCGCCTGGACGCCCGTCCCGGCGAGCGCTGGCTCTGCTGCCTGCCGCCCTCCCACGTCTCCGGCCTGCAGGTGCTCGTCAGGTCCCTGCTGGGCGGAACGGAGCCGATCATGCACGACGGCTTCTCCCCGGAGGCGGTGCTCACCAGCGGCGCCCAGCACGTCTCACTGGTGCCCACCCAGCTCCGCCGGCTGCTCGCGGCCCGGGCGGACCTGTCGGTGTTCACGACCATCCTGCTCGGCGGGGCCGCCGCCTCCGACGGGCTGCTCGCGGCGGTGCGGGCCGCCGGTGGGCGGGTGGTGGTCGGCTACGGCATGAGCGAGACCTGCGGGGGGTGTGTTTACGACGGCGACCCCCTTTACAATGTAGATCTTAAAATCGGCGGCGACGGCCTGATCCGCGTCGCCGGCCCGGTGTTGTTCTCCGGCTACCGGCTCCGCCCCGACCTGACCGACGCCGCCCGTGACGGCGGCTGGTTCCGCACCTCCGACCTCGGCGAGCTGACCGGTGGGCGGCTGCGCGTGCTGGGCCGGGCCGACGACGTCGTCAACACCGGGGGCGAGAAGGTGGTGGCCTCGGCCGTGGCGGCCGTCGTGGCCGAGCACCCCGCGATCATCGACGCCGTGGTGGTCGGCCGCCCGGACCCCGAGTGGGGCGAGCGGGTGGTCGCCGTCGTGGTCTCGGCCGCCCCTCCGTCCCTGGCCGACCTGCGCACCTTCGTCAAGGAACGGCTTCCCGCCCACGCGGCCCCGGCCGAGCTGGTCGTCATGACCGAAATACCACTTTTGCCCAACGGCAAGCCAGATCTCGCCGCCCTCCGTTATGGTCTGGGAACCATAACGGATCCCGGACCGTCAAACAGATAGCCGAACTGGAAGGACGAACCCGATGAACATCACCCGCAGAACGTGGGTGTCCGCCGGCGTCGTCAGCGCGATCCTCGTCGGCGGCGTCTCCGTGGCGGCGGCGGCCACAGCCGGCCGGACGAGCGGGGTCGACGGGCCGGTGAACCCCGCGCCCCCGGCGGCGAGGCAGGCGGAACCGCCCGCCTCCGACACCGAGGCGACCGCCCCGCGCACATCCCGGCCCCCGGACGGCTCGGTGGTCTCCCGGGAGGTCAACCCCGACCCCGCGCACGTCGCGAGATACTGGACGAAGGAGCGCCTGCGCGAGGCGGAGCCGTTCCCCATGCCGGTGGCGGAGGGGTCGCTGGACGTGTCCGAATAAGGCCGTCCCGGACCGCTCAGGGACGTCGTCGGCGGGACGGATCGCCTCCAAGCGGTCCGTCCATCATATTTTCCGCGTCAAGTCGGGAACATAAGGTTCTTGGTTGGGGTTATTGATACCGGTGCGCTGAGCGGCCTCACGCCGCCCCACCCCACAACCTGTAAGCAGACGACTCCGTGTTGGAGGAGGTGTCCTCATGCCCCAAACCGCCGCGGCGACCTCATCGGAGGCCCCGACGTCCCTCGAAGAGCTTCTTGACCGAGGGCGAGACCAGGGCCACCTTTCCCTCGCGGAGCTGCGTCGCGCCTTCGCGGAGGCGGGGGTCAGTCCCACCGAGGGCCGATCGATCCTGAGGGAGCTCACCGAGTCGGGTGTCAGCCTGGCGGCCGAGGACGAGCCCACGCTCGCCGCCGCCACCAAGAAGGCCGCGGGCAAGACCGCCACCCGCAAGCCGGGCACCCGCAAGGCCAAGGCCGCACCCGCGAAGAAGACCTCGGCCGCCGCGTCCGAACCGGCCGGCGCCCCCGAGGCCCGCAAGGACGCCGGGGGCGCCCCGGAGGACCTCGACCAGGAGCGTGAGGAGTGGAGCGCCGCCGACGAGGCGGAGCTGGAGGCCGAGCCCACCGTCGACCTGGACGACCACTCCTCGGTCATGGGCGACTCGGTCCACACCTACCTCAAGTCCATCGGCCGCCGCACCCTGCTCACCGCGGCCCAGGAGGTCGAGCTCGCCAAGCGGATCGAGGCCGGCCTGTACGCCGAGGCCAAGCTGGAGGCCGAGCCCGCCCTGTCCCCCGCCGTCCGCGACGACCTGGAGTGGGTCGCCGAGGACGGCCGCCGCGCCAAGGACCACATGCTGGAGGCCAACCTCCGCCTGGTCGTCTCCGTCGCCAAGAAGTACACCGACCGCGGCATGGCCCTGCTCGACGTGGTCCAGGAGGGCAACCTCGGCCTGATCCGCGCGGTGGAGAAGTTCGACTACACCAAGGGATACAAGTTCTCCACCTACGCCATGTGGTGGATCCGCCAGGCCATCCAGCGCGGCTTCGCCGACTCCGCCAGGACCATCCGCCTGCCCGTCCACGTACTGGAGATGCTCTCCAAGCTGTCGCGCATCGAGCGTGACATGCACCAGCGCCTCGGCCGTGAGCCCACGCCCGAGGAGCTGGCGGTGGAGCTGGACCGGACCCCCGACCAGATCGAGGAGCTGCTCCGCACCAGCCGTCAGCCGCTCAGCCTCAACGCCACCATCGGTGACGACGGCGAGACCACGATCGGCGACCTCATCGAGGACGTCGACTCGCCCGAGGCGTCGGAGGTGGTGGACCGCCAGCTCCTCGGCGAGCAGCTCCGCGGTGTGCTGGGCAACCTCTCCCCCAGGGAGGCCAAGATCATGGCGCTGCGCTTCGGCCTGGTCGACGGCAAGCCCCACACCCTCGACGAGATCGGCAAACATCTCGGCCTGACGCGCGAGCGCATCCGCCAGCTGGAGAAGGAGTCCCTCTCCAAGCTGCGCCACCCCAGCAACACCCGGCCGCTGCTCGACTGGGCCAGCTGACCACACCCGCCGGGGTGCCGTCGCGACGTTCCCGTCCGCGGCGGCGCCCCGGGAGCCGGGCCCGGGGGCCGGGCGGCCCTCCCCCCGGTCAGCGGACCACGGTCACCGGACGCGGGACGCGGGCGATGCCGGTCAGGCGGTTCTGCTCCCTGAGGGTGCGCAGGCGCTCGACCTCGGTGGTCCACTCGGCGCCCTTGGGGGTGGCCCTGCCCTTGCGGCGACGGATCGGGTCGTCGTAGGCCCCGATGCCGAACGTCGCCCGCTGACCGGCCTCGGCCGCGCGCAGCGCCTCCGTCAGCGCCCGGTCGAAGGCCAGCCCCGCGGCCCTGAGGTCCTCCACGGAGGCCGGGGCCGCCTGCGCCCGGCGCAGCGCGACCTCGGCCGCGCGCGCCTTCTCCAGAAGCTCGGGGAAGCTCTTCCCGACCTCCTGGTCGGCGTGGTGGCGAACCTCCGCCTCCCGGCTCACCCTCGGTCGGAAAAACGCCATCGTCCGCCCTCTCTCACCCGTCGCCGGACACACCCCGGCAGATCACGGCTGTAGCCTACGCCGTCCACCCCCGGCTCACGCACTCAGGGATCCGCCCCGGGGGACGCCTGTCCCGGAAGAGCCGGCCCGTCCGGCGTGGCGCCCTTTACGCAGTAAGGTCAGCGGTGCCAGGATGAGGCCCATGCCTGCCAAGCGACCACCGGTCCCGCTCTCCAGGGAGCGCATCATCGAGGCCGCCCTGCACATCGCCGACACCCAGGGGCTGCGCCGGCTGACGATGCGGCGGCTCGGCGACGCGCTCCAGGTGGAGGCCATGGCCGTCTACCACCATCTGCCGCGCGGCAAGGACGCCCTGATGGACGCCCTCGCCGAGCAGGTCACCGCCGTCCGTGTGGAGCCCCGCGAAAGCTGGCAGGAGAGCGCGAGGGCCTGGTGCCGGGCGAGCCGGGAGGCGCTCAGGGAGCATCCGGGGGTGCTGGCGCTGGCGCTCACCAAACCCCCCAGGGGCCGCACCGCGGCCGCCGTCAGAGAGCAGGTCGACCAGCTCGCCGACGCGGGGCTCGCCGACGCGGGACAGGCCGTGCGCGCGCTGCGGGCCTACGTCTTCGGCGCGGTGGCGGTGGAGGTGCAGCAGTCGGGGTGGGCCGAGCCGATGGACGAGGACGGCGAGCCCTGGCTCCCCCCGTCGCGCGCAGGCGGCTCGGCGGCGGCCGACGCCGACTTCGAACTCGGCCTGACCGCGCTGCTGGCGGGCCTGGCCTCGCGGTGATCCGGGTCGGGCGGACCGTGCCGGGACGGGGGCGTCCACGCGGTGATCCGGCTCACGGACCCGGCCTCCCACCGGCTCCCCGGCCCCGGTTTCACGGATCCGGCGCGGGGCGGCGCGGCCGACGGCGCCGGGCCGTACTGCCCTGGTGAACGGCCCCGGAAACCCAGAACCCAATTGTTTACCCGCCAGACGGCGTGTCACTCTGGCTAGATGTTCGTTTATGGGGCATGCTGTGGTAAAGGTCACACCCTAGAACAGCCTTGAGGGACCATTCCTCAGCGTTCGCAAACAGTCCTAACGGGCTATGTCGCAGGGCGCGATCAGATCGCACACTTGAATCGCACACGTGATCTACACAATGTGCGAGCCTCACCCCGTTCGAGGTCCGCGCTGTCATACGTCCACCCAGATGCTCGTCCCCGTCGAACGATGGGAGCGGATCCCATCGGTGACGGTTGTACACCGGTTGTCCGATGTCGATCCAGCGAGCCGACAAGAGAGATCCGGAGGCACGCCGATGTGCCCGCATAAGCCGTCCTGTCCGTCCGCCGAGGCGCTGGACCGTGAAGCCGCCCGCACGACGGCATCCCACCCCGAGCAGGGCTGGAGCCTGCTCTGCAACGGCGTGGTGCTGTTCGAGGACACCGGTGAGCTTCTGCCCGACGGCGCCGTCATCGAGCCGCACCGGCCGCTGGCCGGCGTCGCCTGATCACCCCCGTCACCTCCCGGAGCCCGGCCGCGTCCTCGCGTCAAGCCAGCGCGCGACCGTCTCGCCCACCCTGGCCGGATCCCTGTTGAGGTCGTGACCCTCACCGGGCAGCACCACCAGGCACGAGGCGTCCGCCGCCGCCGGCACACCGAACCGGTCACGCTCCCCGCTCACCGCCAGCACGTCCACACCCGCCGCGCGCAGTTCCCCGACGCGGGATCGCTCCGGCCTGCCCGGCGGGTGGAGCGGGAAGGCGAGCGCGACGACCGCCTCGGCCCCCGTCGCCACGGCGGTACGGCAGGCGACGCGAGCCCCGTTGCTCCGGCCGCCCTGCACCAGCGGCAGCCCCGGGTAGCGGCTGCGGAGGCCGGCCGCCAGCGCCGTCCAGGACTCGTCCTGCTTGACCATCGAGCCCGGCGCCCTGGCGCCCCGCAGCCGGAAGGGCTGGAGCACCCGCGCGACCGTCCCGCCGATCCCCGTCACCGCGTCCCGTACGGCCAGCAGGTCCGCCGACTCCACTCCCCCGGCCGAGCCGTGGGTGAGCAGCAGCAGGAACCTCCGGTCCGGGGCCTCGTCGATCTCCGCCACGGCTGGACCGTGCGGGGTGGTGATCTCCACGGACGAGGCCGTACTTCGGGTGGACACGGGATCTAGTCCTATCGGCTGATGTCACGGACCGCGGATGGGCGGAGAATCGCACCGTGCAGGAGCATCAAGATATCCGACAGGACATGCGCGCCACCATCGAGGCCCGGCGTGACCTCGGCCCGGAGTACGAAACCGCGCTGATCGAGTCGTTCGTGGAGCGGCTCGACGCGACCATCGCCGCGCGGGTGCGAGCCGAGATACAGGGGGTGGGTGTCTACCCCCCGCATCCCGGCGCCCACCCCCAGCCGCCCCATCCCCCGCGCAAGGGCGCCAACTCCGCCATTCCGATCGCGCTGGGCTCGATGGGCATCGCCATCCCGCTGACCGCCATCGCGAGCCAGTCGGGCACGGCGGGGCTGTTGCTGGCCTGGGGCGGCATCGTGGCGATCAACTTCGCCCACGCGATCGGCCGCTGGCGCGCCCGCGACTGAGAGTCACCCCCGGCGGGTGCCGATCAGGCGCCGCGGTCGAGGCGGAGCCTGACCTCCTCGGCGAGGTCCTCGTCCGCGCTGTCCAGACCGTAGCGCCACACCTGCTCGGCGTCCTCGTCACGGCCTCTCAGCGGGAGTGTGCGGGCCAGCAGCTCGATGGCCAGCGCACCGGTCCCGGCGTCGCCGCCCTCCTCCACCGCCCGGGTGAGCTCCACGCACGCCAGCTCCAGGTGGGCGATGCCGAGCAGCACCCGGAGCCTCGCCACGTCGGCCACCTCGGGCACCGAGAGGGCGTCCAGGAGCGCGTCGGCGGCCTGCCCTGCCTCCCCCTCCTCCAGCAGAAGCTCGGCCAGCCACTGGGCCGCCCGGGAGGCGATCTCCGGGTCGCCGGTGGCCAGCGCGGCCCTCAGGGCCGCCTCAGCCTCCTGCCGCCCGCCGGCGAGCCTGGCCAGCCCCATGTGGGCCAGCGGGACGCAGGCGGGGTTCCCGGTGCCGAGCGCGGCCTGCCAGGCGGCGCGGGCCTGGTCGGTCAGGTCCTCCCGCTCGAAACTCCTGGCGAGCAGGCAGGCGGCCTGCGCGGCGAACTCGGGGTGGCCGGTGGCCAGCGCGGTGCGCGCGGCCGCCCGGGCGCCCGCCACGTCTCCGCGCTCCTCCAGCACCACCGCCAGTCCCACCGCCGCCTGGGCCCGGTCCGGCCCCTGGGGGTCGGCGGCCAGTTCCGCGAAGATCACCGCGGCGCCGTCCAGATCACCGCCCTCGGCCAGCTTCCGCGCGGTGTCCAAGGGACGCGTGTCCACCTCTGGCATGCGGGGTCCTTCCGGGGGTCTTCCTGAGTGAGGAAACGCCCCGAGCCTAACGACTCGGGGCGCGGTCCGTCTCCGGCATACGAGGGGATCTCGTGGCCGGATCAGTCCTCGTACGCCTCCAGCGGCGGGCAGGAGCAGACGAGGTTGCGGTCGCCGTACGCCTGGTCGATGCGGCGGACCGGCGACCAGTACTTGCCCTCGCGCACCGACGGCAGCGGATAGGCGGCCTCGGTGCGGGTGTAGGCGTGCTCCCAGCCGTCGGCGACCAGGCAGTCGGCGGTGTGCGGGGCGTTGCGCAGCGGGTTGTCCGTCTTGTCGTACGCCCCGGAGGCGACCTTGTCGATCTCTCCGCGGATGGCGATCATCGCCTGGCAGAACCGGTCGAGCTCGGCCAGGTCCTCGCTCTCGGTCGGCTCGATCATGAGCGTGCCGGCCACCGGGAAGGACATGGTCGGCGCGTGGAAGCCGTAGTCGACGAGGCGCTTGGCCACGTCGTCCACGGTCACGCCGGTCTCCTTGGTGATCTGGCGCAGGTCGACGATGCACTCGTGGGCGACCAGGCCGCCTCGTCCGGTGTACAGGACGGGGTAGTGCGGGGCGAGCCTGGCGGCCAGGTAGTTGGCCGACAGGATGGCCTGCTCGGTGGCCGCCTTGAGGCCGTCGGCGCCCATCATCCTGATGTAGGCCCACGAGATGGGCAGGATGCCCGCCGAGCCGTACGGCGCGGCCGAGACCGGGCCGACCGCCGAGTCGCCGCGGAGCGGGTGGCCCGGCAGGTAGTCGGCGAGGTGGGCGCGGACCGCGACCGGGCCGACGCCGGGGCCGCCGCCGCCGTGCGGGATGCAGAAGGTCTTGTGCAGGTTCAGGTGGGACACGTCGGCCCCGAACTCACCCGGCTTGGCCAGGCCGACCAGGGCGTTGAGGTTGGCGCCGTCCACGTAGACCTGGCCGCCGGCCTCGTGCACCCGCTCGCAGATCTGGGTGATGGTCTCCTCGTAGACGCCGTGCGTCGACGGGTAGGTGACCATGATCGCGGCGAGCCGGTCGCGGTGCTTGTCGATCTTGGCGTTGAGGTCGTCGAGGTCCACGTTGCCGTTGTCGTCGCAGGCCACCACCGCGACGCGCATGCCCGCCATGACCGCGCTGGCGGCGTTGGTGCCGTGCGCCGAGGACGGGATCAGGCAGAGGTCGCGGCCGGACTCGCCGCGCGCCCGGTGGTAGGCGCGGATCGCCAGGAGGCCGGCGAACTCGCCCTGGGAACCGGCGTTGGGCTGGATGGACACGGCGTCGTAACCGGTGACCTCGGCCAGCCAGCTCTCCAGCTCCCTGATCAGCTCCAGATAGCCGACGGCCTGGTCCTCGGGGGCGTAGGGGTGCAGCCCCGCGAACTCCGGCCAGGTGATCGGCTCCATCTCGGTGGTCGCGTTGAGCTTCATGGTGCAGGAGCCCAGCGGGATCATGGACCGGTCGAGCGCGATGTCCTTGTCCTGGAGCCTGCGCAGGTAGCGCAGCATGGCGGTCTCGGACCGGTGGCTGTGGAACACCGGGTGGGTGAGATAGTCGCCGGTCCGGACCAGGTCGCCGGGGAGCGCGTCGTGCGCGGCGGCGTCCAGGTCGGTCAGCACGGTGCCTCCGACGTCGAAGGCGGCCAGGACCTGTTCCAGGTGGATGAACTCGGTCCGCTCGTCACAGGTGACGCCCACGTGGTCGGCGTCCACCAGGCGCAGGTTGACCCCGTTGTCGCGGGCCGTGGCGACGATCCGGGCCGCGCGGCCGGGCACTCGGGCGAGCACGGTGTCGAAGAACTCGTCGTGCACGACCTCGACACCGCCCTGGCGCAGGCCCCCGGCGAGCACGACGGCGTGCCGGTGGACCCGCCGGGCGATCCGGCGCAGGCCCTCGGGGCCGTGGTAGACGGCGTACATGCCCGCGATCACCGCGAGCAGCACCTGCGCGGTGCAGATGTTGCTGGTCGCCTTCTCCCTGCGGATGTGCTGCTCGCGGGTCTGCAGCGCGAGCCGGTAGGCGGGGCGCCCGTCGGCGTCCTGGGAGACGCCCACCAGGCGGCCGGGCATCTGCCGCTGGAGGCCGTCGCGGACCGCCATGTAGGCGGCGTGCGGACCGCCGAAGCCCATCGGGACGCCGAAGCGCTGTGAGGAGCCGATCGCGATGTCGGCGCCCAGCTCGCCGGGGGCGGCCAGCAGGGTGAGGGCCAGCAGGTCGGCGGCGGCGACCACCTGGGCTCCGCGGGCGTGGGCGGCGTCGGCCACGGCGCGGAAGTCCCTGATCCGGCCGCCCGCGCCCGGATACTGCACGAGCACGCCGAAGCACTCGGGGAGCCCGGCGCCGAAGTCGCTCTCCACCAGCTCGATGCCGAGCGGCTCGGACCTGGTGCGCAGCACCGCCTTGGTCTGCGGCAGCGTGTCGGCGTCCACCACGAACACGTTCGAGGCCGAACGGCCGGCCCGGCGGGCCAGGGTCATCGCCTCGGCGGCCGCGGTGGCCTCGTCCAGCAGGGAGGCGCCGGCGACGTCGAGGGCGGTCAGGTCGGAGACGACCGTCTGGAAGTTGATCAGGGCTTCCAGGCGGCCCTGGGAGATCTCCGGCTGGTAGGGCGTGTACGCGGTGTACCAGCCCGGGTTCTCCAGGAGGTTGCGGCGGATGACGGCCGGGGTGATCGTGTCGTGGTAGCCAAGGCCGATCATCGAGGTGAGCAGGGTGTTACGCCCCGCCAGGGCACGCAGCTCGGCGATGGCCTCGGTCTCACAGGCCGCCGGGGGCAGCTTCAGCCGCTCCTCGGCCCGGATCACCTCCGGCACGGTCGCCGCGACGAGGTCGGCGGTGGAGGCGAATCCCACCGCCTCCAGCATGCGGGTCCGGTCGGCGTCCGCGGGCCCGATGTGCCGGGTGGCGAACGGCGGGGAGATGAGTTCTCCGAGCGGTGAAAGGTCGGTCATGAAAAGCCTCCCGAGGCGGTGGAGACCGGCGCTGGGCGCGGGCGTATGCCGGATCTCCCCCTCTGTCACCTCGACCTGAGAGCTTCGCCTCCCGGAAGGGGGGCTTTCACCGTCGGTGAGACGCGCCTGGCGGGCGCACCTGCTTTCCAGAGTCGCCTCGTCCATGCGGTACCGGGTGCCTGAGAGATTCCGGGGAGGTTGCTCCTTCGGCGCCCCGATCAAGTCGGGGTCTCTCCCGCACAGGGTCAGCAGCGGGACTAACTTTACCCCGTGCGGCGAGCTCGCCGACGACGGGCCAGCTCATCCGCGTGGTGCTCGCCTAAAGGGCCCTGGCCTGACTCCGCCCGCTCGCCGGGAAGGTCCGCGAGGGAGCCCTCCACCTCCTGCCAGACCCGGCCGAGCGCGATGCCGAACACTCCCTGACCGCCCTGGAGCAGGTCGATGACCTCGTCGGGCGACGTGCACTCGTAGACGCTCACCCCGTCGCTCATCAGGGTGATCTGGGCGAGGTCGTTGACGCCGCGGTCACGCAGGTGCTGCACGGCGATGCGGATCTGCTGCAGGGACACGCCGGTGTCGAGCAGCCGCTTGACGACCTTGAGCACCAGGATGTCGCGGAAGCCGTACAGCCGCTGGGAACCCGAGCCGTGCGCGGCCCGCACCGTGGGCTCGACCAGGCCGGTGCGCGCCCAGTAGTCCAGTTGCCGATAGGTGATGTCGGCCGCGGCGCAGGCGGTGGGGCCGCGGTATCCGATGTCGGCGGGCGGTTTCACCGGCTGCCCGTCGAACAGCAGACCCTCTTCACCCGCGCGCTGGCGTGCCGACTGGCGCCGTTCCGGGTCATCCTGGTCGGCGTTTCTACCCTCGCCGCTGCTGACCGCCACGCGGACCTCCGGCTTTCTCTCATCCCACGGCCTGATCTGGGGGTTTGTGCACGACCGCGGGTTTCACTTGCACCGTAGGACTGGGGCCAAGATCAGTCAACGACCCTACCCGGCGCGTCGTGAAGCGTAAATGCACCGAAATACCTACCCCGCGCGGCCGAAGTCCTCGGGCGTGATCGTGTCAAGGAACTCCCTGAACTTCTCCACCTCGTCCTCCTGGTCGTCGGGAAGGATCACCCCCGCCTCCCTGACCACGTCCTCGCTGGCGAAGATGCGGGCGCCTGTGCGGAGTGCCAGGGCTATGGAGTCGGACGGACGGGCGCTCACCTCGACCCCGTTGGAGAACACGAGGTCGGCGAAGAAGATCCCGTCCCGGAGCGCGACGATGTTCACCGTGCTCAGCCGTACACCGAGCGCGTCGAGCACGTCACGGAACAGGTCATGGGTGAGCGGCCGGGGCGGCGGCTCGTCTGCCTGGGCCATGGCGATCGCCGTCGCCTCCGCCATGCCGATCCAGATCGGCAGGTAGCGCTCCCCATGTGCTTCCTTCAGCAGGACAATAGGCTGGTTAGAGGGCATTTCAACCCGAACGCCCACGACCTCCATCTGCAACACGGGCTGCTCCGTCTTCGCTGGATTACGACCGGTTCGTTCAACGTAACACTCGTAGGGGTACGAGTGGCTGGTCAGGTTCTCACCGGCCCAGAACCCCACGCACGCCGGAACGCAGCAGGGAGGCGTGTAATTCCAGCAGGAGGCCGGAAATCTCCCTGGCCGTCTCATCGGCCCGATCGATGGCGCCGGGTCCCCTGCGGCGCAGCAGCGGCGCGACCGCCTGTTCCACGAGCCCGGCCTCGCGCTCGGCCGCGGCCTTGACCGCCCGCAGATGACGCGCGCGCAGCCCGAAGGCGGCCAGGGCCCCGACACTGCGGGCCACGGCCAGGGCCTCGGCGTCGTAGTAGCGGGCCACGGCCGCCAGCAGGCCGAAGTCCTCAAGCTCGGCGAGGGTCTCCTCGTCGAGCTCGGCGGCGGCCAGCAGCTCCTCGCGGGTGAGGCGGACCTCGGTGGTCACGTCGCCGGGTACGGCACGCGGGCGGGCGACCGGGCGCTCGTCACGGTCGGCGGCCTCAAGCCGGTCCTTGATCACGCGGAGTGGCAGGTAGCGGTCACGCTGCTCACCGAGGATGTAGCGGAGCCGCTCGACGTCGGCGTAGCTGAACTTCCGGTAGCCGGAGGGACTGCGCTCCGGCTCGATCAACCCCTCGCCCTCCAGGAAGCGGATCTTGGAGATGCTCACGTCGGGGAACTCACCCTGCAGGAGGGCCAACACTTCCCCGATGCTCATGTGCGAACGAGCCGCCTGGGAGCTCATCATCCTCCAGCGGCGCCACGGGTGAGGAAGACCAGCCGGAACTTGCCGATCTGCACCTCGTCGCCGCCGTACAGGGGAACCTCCTCGATCCGCTCGCGGTTGACGTAGGTGCCGTTCAGGCTGCCGACGTCACGGACGGTGAACACGCCGCCACCGCGCCGGTAGAACTCCACGTGCCGGCGCGAGACGGTGATGTCGTCGAGGAAGATGTCACTCTCGGGGTGACGACCCACCGTGGTGAGGTCGCTGTCGAGCAGGAAGCGGCTGCCCGCGTTGGGACCGCGCATGGCGACCAGCAGGGCGGTGCCCGGCGGCAACTGCTCGACCGCCTGCCTCTCGGCGAGAAGCGTCTCCCCGGTCTCCGCCTCGTAGGCCTCGATCCCGGAGAGGGAGATCGTGGAAGTGCTGTCTCCGGGGGTCTCGGTCCTGGTCAGCGGCGACCCGCACCGTGAACAGAAACGGGCATCCTCAGGATTGGCATGACCGCACTGCGTGCAGTAGACGCTGGGCATCGATCGGCTCGGCCTCCTACCGCGAAGACGCGGCAACGGTACTCAGTGATGCGCGCCTCGCTATCATCGCTTCTCACGTATTTGCTCAGACTGCGAATGCCGCAACATACACCGATGAGACGCAAAGATCAAGGTAGACGCTCGACCGCAGGTTCGGTCGGTGACAAAGTTACCGCCGGTCGGCGTCCCGGGTCCATGCCGCCGCGCTGGGTTTTCGCACTCGGCCCGGTGGAGAAGGGCCGGATCCGCCCGCCGGGACGCCCGCGGGCCCCGGATCCACCCCGCCGGGACGGCCCGTCAGGTGGCCGCGGCCTCCTCCACGATCCGGGCCCAGTGCTCCAGCAGGCTCTGCGCGGAGTCCGCGTCGCCCCCCTCGGCCCACAGGTGGGTGACCGCCTCGGCCGGGTCGGGCAGCACCAGCGCCCAGCTCCCGTCCTCGGCGACGACCCGCACCCCGTCGGTGGTGTCTATCCGGTAGCGCTCGGCGGCCTCGACGACCGAGCGCATCACCGCCCCCTTGGCTGCCCAGGGGGTCGGGACGGTACGGCGCAGCAGCCTGGCCTCCGGGATCCTGGCGTCGATCTGGCTGAGCGAGAGCCGGGTCCTGGCGACCAGGCCGAGCAGGCGCAGGAAAACCGCCATGCCGTCCACCCTGGGACCGAACTCCGGCACGACGAAGCCGCCGCGGCCGTCGGCGGCGAAGATCATGCCCTGCTCCCCGGCGGCGGCGGTCAGCGCGTCGGTCGCGGTGGAGGTCCACTCGACCCGCACCCCGTGGAACCGGGAGACCTGTTCGGCCACCCGGGTGGTGGTGACCGGCAGCGCCACCCGGCCACCGCGCCGCTCGGCCGCGACCAGGTCCAGCACGACCAGCAGGGCACGCTCCTCGCTGATCAGGTGACCCGTCTCGTCCACGAGGGCGACCCGCTCCCCCACCGGGTCGAACCGCACCCCGAAGGCCGCCCTGGAGGAGCCGACCAGCTCCGACAGCCGTTGCAGGGCACGGCGGCGCTCGGCGAGGGTCTCGGCGGGCGACGCCTCGTCCAGCCGGTTGTTGACGGTGAGCACCTCCACGCCGACCCGGCCGAGAAGGCTGGGCAGCACCAGCGAGGAGGTGCCGCCCGCGCAGTCCACCACGACCTTCATCCCGGCGTCGCGGACCCCGTCGACGTCCACGCGGCGCAGCAGCTCGTGGGTGTAGTCCTCGATCGCCCTGGCGGGGAAGCCGAGCTCGGCGATCTCCCCGGGAAACGCGCGGCGGTACTCCTGGCGGGAGAAGACCCGGTCCAGCCGGCGCTGGGCCGCCGGGGACAGGTCGGCGCCGTACTCGTCCATGAAGACGATGTCCACGCTCTGCGGGTCGCCGGGGGTGGTGCGCAGCGCGATGCCGCCCACCGCGTTCTCCCTCGCGGTGTGGAAACGGGCGACCGGCAGCGGGGCCGCCTCCAAGTCGAGCACGTTGATCGCGCTGGCGTTCAGGGCGCTGATCACCGCCCGCTTCAGCGCCCTGGCGGCCCTGGAGGAGTCCCGGGAGGTGATGACCGAGGCGCCCTTGCGCAGTGTGGTGGCGTAGGCGCCGGCGAGCCGTACGCACAGCTCGGGAGTGATCTCCACGTTGACCAGGCCGGACACCCCGCGCGGGCCGAACAGGCTGCGCTGGCCGCGCGGCTCCCAGATGAGGCTGGTGTTGATCACCGCCCCCGCCTCGATGGTCTTGAACGGATAGACCTTGACGCCCGAGGAGACGTACGCCTCGGCCTCGATGACGCACTCGTCGCCGATGACGGCGCCCTCCTCGATCCTGACCCCGGTCATCAGGTCGGTGTTCTTGCCGACGACGCAGCCGCGCAGGTGGGCGCCCGGCCCCACGTAGACGTTGTCGTGGATGACCGCGCGATGCAGGAACGCGCCCCCGCGGACCACCGCGTTACTGCCGAGCACCGTGTACTCGCGCAGCTCGGCCCCCGCCTCGACCTTGGCGTAGTCGCCGATGTAGAGCGGCCCCTTGAGCACGGCGTCGGCGTCCACCGAGGCCCCCTCGGCCACCCAGACGCCCGGTGAGACCTCAAAAGCGTCGATCTCCACCTTGACCCGGCCGGACAGCACGTCGGCCTGGGCCTTGAGATAGCTCTCGTGGGTGCCGACGTCCTCCCAGTATCCGTCGGCGACGTAGCCGTACAGCGGGGCGCCGCGCGTCAGCAGGCGGGGGAAGACGTCCGCCGACCAGTCGACCGGCGGGCCCGCGGCGATCTCGTCGAGAACCTCCGGCTCCATCACGTATATGCCGGTGTTGACGGTGTCGGAGAAGACCTGGCCCCAGGTCGGCTTCTCCAGGAAGCGCTCCACCCGGCCGCGGTCGTCCACGATGACGATGCCGAACTCCAGCGGGTTGGGCACGCGTTTGAGCCCGATGGTGACCAGGGCGCCGTTCTCGCGGTGGAACCGGACCATGTCGGTCAGGTCGATGTCGGTGAGCGCGTCACCGGAGATGACCAGGAAGCGGTCGTCACGCAGCCTGTCGGCGGCGTTCCCGACGCTGCCCGCGGTGCCGAGCGGAGTCTCCTCGGTGGCGTAGTACAGGCTCATGCCGAGCTCGTCGCCGTCGCCGAAGTAGTTGCGGACGAGGGGCGCCAGGAACTGCACGGTCACCACGGTCTCGGTGAACCCGTGCCGTCTCAGCAGGCGCAGCGCATGCTCCATGATCGGCCGATTGACCACAGGTAGCAGCGGTTTGGGCTGGTTCGCGGTCATGGGCCGGAGCCGTGTTCCCTCCCCGCCCGCCATCACGACGGCCTTCACACATCACCTCTTAATGCGTCTGGCTCCTCGGACGAGCTGACGCACCTGTACCCAATACAGCACCCCCGACCACCAGTACAGGCCGGTGCCCCAGATGGCCAGCGACCATCCCACGATCCGGGCCGGGTCGGCGTACCAGGCGTCGTGGTGGGCGAGGAAGAGCAGCGGGAAGGCGTAGAGCAGGTTGGCGGTGGCGGCCTTGCCGAGGAAGTGGACCGGCAGCGCCGGGCCGTACCCGAGACGGCGCAGCACGAGCGGGATGCCCAGCAGCATGACGTCCCGCAGCGGGATCGCCAGCGCCAGCCACCAGGGGATGATCTCGCGCATGGCCAGCCCGAACAGGGTCGCCAGGATGTAGAGGCGGTCGGCCAGCGGGTCGAGCAGGCGGCCGAGCCTGCTGGTCTGGTTCCACGCGCGGGCGATCTTGCCGTCGAGCCAGTCGGAGAAGCCCGCCAGCATCAGCAGGGCGACCGCCCAGCCGTCGGCCTTGGGGCCCAGCACCAGCCAGAGGAAGACCGGCACGCCGAGCAGCCTGGCCAGGCTCAGCGCGTTGGGAACCGTCCAGACGCGGTCTTCCGCCGCCGATGCTTCCGGCTCCACCCGTATGTCTCCCTCCCTGGACCTGATGCCGACCCTACTGCGTCGGATCGCGGTGGCCGCCAGGTGGCCGGGAAGGACCCGGCGGAGGCCGGGGGTCCGAGGAGCGCGGGCCCGGGCGGGGGCCGGAGTGCCGCGCCCGGGGCACGGGAGCGGGGCACGGAGCGGGGGAGGCGCCCCGCCCGGGAACGAGGGCGGGGGCGGGGCGTGCCGGAGGCGGGGCGGGTCAGGAGCGGCGGACCGCGGCGCGCGGCGACCAGACCCAGACCAGCACCGCCACGGTGAGACCGAACAGGGTGAGACCGCTGGGCACGTGGGCGCCGAGCAGGTCCCAGCTGAAGTGCTGGCCCATGCCCACCAGGAACAGGCCGAGGCTGGCCAGGGCGGGCCAGCCGGCGCCCCGGCCCGGCCGCCAGACCAGCACGGCCGCGACGACCTGGAGCAGTGCGATCAGGTGCACCACCATCCCGGCCATGACGTGGGTCTCGGCCGGATCCGCCCCGCCCCGCACGGCCTGGCCCGCGAAGGAGGCCGCGACGACCAGGGCGACCGCCTGGGCGGTGACCAGGACGCGCAGGCCGTACAGCAGGCCCGCGGAGACAGGGGGGCCCTGGGACGCGGGCACCTGGGAGATGACCTCCTGCATGAGATGTGTCCTTCCTGTGGTGATCGATGAACACATCGTGGCCACGGGTGACCCGCCGGGTCGTCAGCCTGGGGGCTGACCGCCCGATCCGCCTCGTGGTGGATTCACCGCCGCCGCACCGCCCGCCGGGCCGCGGAGGTTCACGGTCGAATCATGGGAAAAAATGACCGGACCGCGGGGAGGGCTCCTCCTCCTGAGGTAGGGGGCGGATCCTCCTCCGAACGGCCGCGAAATCGGCCGAATGGCTGGGTCACACGCTCGATTCAGCATCTACCCTTCACACCATGACCAATGACACCACGCTCTTTCTGGGGCAGTGGCTACGTTCCCCGGGGACCGTCGGGGCGGTGGCGCCGAGCTCGCAGCGGCTCGCCGAGACGGTGACCACCCCGGTCCCCCATCGGGGCGACCCCGTGGTCGTCGAGCTCGGTCCGGGAACGGGGGCGTTCACCGGGGAGATCCAGCGGCGGCTGGCCGGCCGGGGGCACCATCTGGCGGTTGAGATCAATCCGAGGCTGGCCGCCTTTCTGGCGGCCCGGCATCCGGGGGTGGACGTCGTGGTCGGCGACGCCGCGCGGCTGCCCCAGCTGCTGCGGGAGCGCGGTCTCGACCGGGCGGACGCGATCGTGAGCGGGCTGCCCTGGGCGGCGTTCTCCGAGGAGACGCAGGCCGGCCTGCTGAACGCGGTCACCGCGATCATGGGGCCGAACGCGGCCTTCACCACCTTCGCCTACAGCTTCGCCAAGCGCATGCGGCCCGCGCGGCGCTTCCGGCGGCGTCTGCACGACACCTTCGAGGAGGTCGTCGCGGGCAGGACCGTGTGGGGCAACCTTCCCCCCGCCTTCGTCTATCACGCGCGCAGGCCGCGGACCTCCCCCGCCGAGCCCGCCTGAGGACCGGGGCGGGCGGTGCGCCCGGCCGCCTCGACCAGCGCCTCGACGAGCCGGTTGTCCTCGGTGCGCTCCGGGTGCCACTGGACGCCGACCGCGAACGGGTGTCCCTGAAGTTCGACGGCCTCGACGATCTGGTCGTCGGCCCACGCCACCGCGAGGAGGTCCGCGCCGAGCCGTTTCACCGCCTGGTGGTGGGACGCGACCACCTCGGCGTGGTCGCCCATCGCCTTGCCCACCTTGCTCGACACGCTGATCTGGACGAGGTGCGTACGGCCGGCCTCGGCGTGGCGGTCGTGCCCGACCTCGTCGGGCAGCCACGGGATCAGGGAGCCGCCCTGGGCGACGTTCAGGACGTGCATGCCCCGGGCGACGGCGAGCAGCGGCAGACCGGCCCGGACGGCGGCACGGGCCAGGGCCAGCTCGAAACGGTCGCGATGGGGCTGCGGCTCCTCGACCCGCTCCTCGTGGGCCGCGCCGTACAGGGTGGAGTCCAGTTCGCCGCCCCCGGCGAGGATCAGGCCGGACAGGGTCCGTACGTAGTCGTCGATGCCTCCCAGGTTCAGCGGGGGCAGCAGCACCGGGGCCCCGCCCGCCCTCTCGACCACGCGGGCGTAGGAGGGTGGCGACAGGGCGGCCTCGCGGACTCCGTCGCCCCAGCGGGCGGCCTCAAGGTAGGCGGTTATACCAATCAAGGGTCGGGACATGCGTTCTCCAGAGGGCCATGCGGAACGCGGTGCCTCCTGTTCCGGGCGGCACCCATCCCATCTCCAGCAGCCCCCCCATCATGGCGTACACCATTTCGGTTATGTCACGTATTTCGGATATCAGTGTCATCTCACCTGGAGCCGGCCCGGCGTCCGGGAGCGGGCTGACCGGCCTCCGGACACCTCCGCGGAGCGGCACGACAGAGATCCACAGAGCGTATAAACCATGGGTCGCGAGTAAATATCACCTTTACTCGCCCAGCTCTACCGCCACACAATGGCATGGTCACCCAAAATCACACATCAATTACAGATAGTTTGAACCCCCATCATATTGCCGAGAAACCATTGTGACCCCCACAAGGTGATGGAAGACTCAAATTTGAGCGTTCTGGTGTGCCGGGGCCGCCGGACGCTCTTCACCCGGAGCCGTCAGGAGGTTGATCTGTGCGACCGGATTTCGGTCCGGTCGATTAGGGTGGGTTCTATTCCATGTCTTTGAATCCGCGTCTCGTCAAGGAAAGCTTCGCCGTCGTCGAACCCGTCGCGGAAAAGGCCGCGGCGTACTTCTACGGCCGCCTGTTCGCCGAGAGCCCGCATCTGCGGGGGATGTTCCCGCCGGCGATGGACATCCAGCGCGACCGCCTGTTCAGCGCACTGACCAGGATCGTCTGGAGTCTCGACAGCCCGGACAGCCTGTCCCCCTTCCTCAACCGGCTCGGCAGGGACCATCGCAAGTACGGGGTCGTCGCCCAGCACTACACCGCCGTCGGCAACGCGCTGCTGGCCACGGTCCGGCGCTTCGCCGCCGAGATCTGGAACCCCGAGATCGAGGCCGCGTGGGTGGCCGCGTACAGCGCCGCGGCCACCATCATGATCGACTCGGCGGAGTCGGAAGCGGACTCCCCCGCCTGGTGGCCGGCCGAGGTGATCGACCACGAACTCCGTACCCCGGACATCGCCGTGATCACCCTGCGGACCGGCGAGCGCCTGCCGTACCTGCCCGGCCAGTACGTCAACGTGCAGACCCCGCGCTGGCCCCGGGTCTGGCGCGCGTTCTCCATCGCGAACGCGCCCAGGGAGGACAACACCATCCGCCTGCACGTCAGGGCGGTTCCGGGCGGCTGGGTCTCCACCGCCCTGGTCGGGCACACCCGGGTCGGCGACACCCTGACGCTCGGCTCCCCGCTCGGCGCGATGACCCCCTCGGGCTCCGGGCGCGACATCCTGTGCGTGGCGGGGGGCACCGGACTGGCCCCGCTCAAGGCCATCCTGGAGCACGTGATCGAGTCGGGCCGGCGGCCCAGAGTTCACCTGCTGCACGGCGCGCGCACCGCGCGCGAACTCTACGACCTGCCCGACCTGACCAGGATGGAGTCGGACTTCCCCTGGCTGAGGGTGGTGCCCGTGGTCTCGCGCGACCCCCGCTACGACGGCGTGCGAGGGCAGGTGCCCGAGGTGATGGAACGGTTCCACCACTGGAACGGCCACGAGGTCTATGTCTGCGGTCCCGCCGCCATGGTCGACGAGACGGTCCGCAGGCTCCAGCGGAACGGGGTGCCGTCCGCCGACATCCGGCGGGACCTCGTCCACGGCGAACGCTGAGGACCGTTCCGGATCCGGCACCGGGCCGGCACCGGCCGGTTGACCGACCGTCCCGGGCCCCGCAGCGTGATTCGCCGGGCCCGGGACGGGACAGGTGGCGACATGGCAGCATGAGACCGCATCCGGAGGGAGATGGTCGATGGCCAGGCCCGTCACGCTCGTGAGGTTCGTGCTCCCCTCCGCCCTGGGCCCCTGGGCGGGCGACATGGTGGAGGTCCGCCTCTTCGCGGTCGCCGACCGCGACGGCGGCCACCCCACGCTGGGCGCCGCCCTCGACAGGCTCCGCCGTACACATCCGTCGCTGGAGCGGCGGATCCGCGACGACCACGGAGACGTCCGCCGCCACATCAGCGTGTTCGTCTGCGGGGAGAACGCCCGGGAACTCGGCGGCCTCGACTGTGCCCTGCCTCCGGCCGCCGAGATCTACGTGCTGCCCGCCCTCAGCCGGATCTAGGGCGCCGGTCGTGTGACACACCCCGCGTAAGGCGTTGGGGGTGATCGCGCATCGGCCGCCGGCAAGACCGCCGGGCCCGCCACCGCGGCACCCGCGGGAACCTGTTCGACCCGCTCCGCACCGCCGTGGTCCACAACCTCCGCGCCGTCGCCCGGCAGCCGGCCGCCTGACGGCTAAACGACCGGTGCTCCAGGGTCGAAGCGACTGACGAAGCGACGCTGCCAGGGGGTCTCCACCGCGTGCCGGGCGTAATGCTCCCGGACGTAGGCGACCGCCTCCCCCGCGGGCACCCTGTCGAGCACCGCCATACAGGCCAGCGCCGTTCCCGTCCGCCCTCGCCCCCCGGAGCAGGCGATCTCCACCCGCTCGCCCTCGGCGCGCTCCCACGCCTCCCGCAACGCCTCCGCCGCCGCGCCCGGGTTCGACGGCAGCCAGAAGTCCGGCCAGCGCACCCACCGGCTCTCCCACTCGGCATCCGGCGGCCGGTGTCCCAATAGATAAAGCCCAAAGGCCGGCTTGGGCCCGGGAGGAAGCGGCCGGCGCAATCCTCGCCCCCGTATCAATCGCCCCGACGGGAACCGCAGAACACCCGAACTCTCCGAATCCCAGGTGATGCCCATCGCGCCAGCCTAGCAACGCCATAGGACACCCGGACGGAACGTTCCCTCCGGGTTGGTGCCGGCGCGGTGACCGCGGGCCGCCTTCACCGCGCCGAACTGGCGCGGCGCAGCAGGTAACAAATTCACTCATAAACCGTGAATTTCACACTATTGACTGAAATGTTGACACAACTCTGCGAAGAGAGTCGAATGCGGATCAGCCCCATCAGAACCAGCGGGCCCCTCCGCCCCACCGTGCATGGTCACAAGCACATGGCACCCGTGGACGCGCCGACGGGCTCGTATCCCGCTCATCCGACGGGTCGTGATCCCCCCACCGGCATCGGACCGTGGCCCGTCGCTCATCAGAAGGAGCACCGCGTGAGAAGCTCTCTCGCGTTTGCGCTAGTGGCCACCTCGACAAGCGTGGTCGTGGCACTGTCCACCGCATCGGCCGGAGCCTCGGGACTGACCGCTCTCGCCCCGCCCACCGCTCCTCCCGTCGCCGCCGCCCAGTCGGCCGACCGCCTGGTCGAGGCCCGGCCGGCCGCATTGCGGGCATCCGCCAAGGACCGCTTCCTCCGCCGTGACGCCGTCGCGGGCAGGGGAGGGCTCAACTACGTCTCCTACACCCGCACCTACTCCGGCCTTCCGGTCCACGGCGGTGACCTCGTCGTCGTCACCAACGCGAGCGGCGGCGTGCTGAGCACGTCGATCGCCCAGACCCAGAGGCTGAACGTCGGAACCACCCCGAAGGTGCGGGCGCAGCGGGCCGCGGAGATCGCCAAGGCCGAGATCGACAAGGCCGCCCAGGTCTCCACGCCGAAGCTGTCGGTGATGGCTCAGGGCTCGGGCCGGCTCGCCTACGAGGTCGTCGTCGGCGGCACCGACAGGGGCCGCGAGAGCAGACTGCACGTCTTCGTCGACGCCCTGACCGGCAAGGTCGTGGAGAAGTCCGACGAGGTCATGGACGGCCAGGGGACGAGCTACTACAACGGCCCGGTCACCATCGGCACGAGCGGCTCCGGCGGCTCGTACTCGATGACCGATCCGGTACGCAACGGCCTCGGCTGCGGCGAACAGGACGGCTACGCCTACACCGGCGTCACCGACGTCTGGGGCAACGGTTCCGGGACCGACCTGGAGACCGCCTGCGTGGACGCGCTCTATGCGGCCCAGCAGGAGTGGGACATGCTGCGCGACTGGCTCGGCCGCAACGGCATCGACGGCAACGGCGGCGGCTTCCCGGCCCGGGTGGGCCTGCCCGACGTCAACGCCTACTGGAACGGCAGCTACACCAACTTCGGTCACTCCCAGGACGGCAGCCGCCAGGCCACGCCGATCGACGTGGTCGCCCACGAGTACGGCCACGCCGTCTTCCAGACCACGCCCGGCGGCTCGAACGGCGGCAACGAGAAGGGCGGCCTCAACGAGTCCACCGGTGACATCTTCGGCGCGCTGACCGAGTACTACGCCAACGAGCCCGCGCAGTACGACCCGCCGGACTTCAGCGTCGGCGAGGGGGTCGACCTGGTCGGCAGGGGGCCGATCCGCTACATGCACAAGCCGTCGCAGATCGCCGGTCACCCCGACTGCTACTCCGCCTCGGTGCCGAACCTGGAGGTGCACGCCGGAGCCGGTGTCCAGAACCACTGGTTCTACCTGCTCTCCCAGGGCACGAACCCGACCGACGGCCAGCCGGTCAGCCCGACCTGCGACAACTCCACCGTCACCGGGCTCGGCATCCAGAAGGCCGGACAGATCTTCATGGGGGCGCTGCAGCGCAAGACCACGACCTGGACCCACCAGCTCGTCCGCAAGGCCTCGCTGGAGGCCGCGATCCAGCTCTTCCCCGGATCCTGCAACGAGTTCAACGTGACCAGGGCGGCCTGGACCGCCGTCAACGTCCCGGCCGCGGCGGGCGAGCCCACCGGCTGCGCGGCGGCCGGCGACTTCTCGCTGACGCTCAGCCCGGCCTCGGCGACCGTGCAGCCCGGCGGGCAGGTGGCCACGACGGTCAGCACCCAGACCACCTCGGGGGGCGCGCAGAGCGTGGCGTTCTCGGTGTCCGGCCTGCCCGCCGGCGCGACCGCCTCCTTCGACCCGGCGTCGATGTCCTCGGGCGGCTCCTCCACCCTGACGATCTCGGTTCCGGCGGATACCGCGCCCGGCTCCTACAACGTGATCGTCACCGGTAACGGAACCGGCGTCGACAGGACGGCGACCTTCGGGCTCACCGTCGGCTCCGCGACCGGCGCCGTCTTCGGCGACACCTTCGAGACCGACCTCGGCTGGACGGCGAACCCCTCCGGCACCGACACCGCCGTCAGCGGAGCGTGGGAGCGCGGCGACCCCGAGGCGACCGCCTCGGGTGCCACGGCCCTCCAGCTCGGCACGACCGTCAGCGGAACCAGCGGGCTGGTCACCGGCCGCCTGGCCGGCGTCTCCCCCGGTGACCACGATGTCGACGGCGGGGTGACGAGCATCCGCTCACCCGAGATCGTACTTCCCGGCGGCACACCGACCCTGTCGTTCTCCTGGTATCTCGCGCACCTCAACAACTCCGGCGGCGGCGACTACCTCCGGGTCCGCGTGGTGTCCGGCTCGGCGAACGCCGTGGTGTTCCAGCAGCTCGGCGCCGCCTCCAACCGGGCCGGTGCCTGGCAGACCGCGACGGCCGACCTCTCCGGCTTCGCCGGGCAGCCCGTCCGCATCCTGATCGAGGCGGCCGACACCTCCACCCCGAGCCTCCTGGAGGCCGGGGTCGACGACGTGAAGATCACCAATTCCTGACCTCCCCCGCGGCCCCGGTTCCCTCCCCCGGGAAACCGGGGCCGCGCCGCACCCGGCCCCCCGATCACGCCCCGGTGCCGACGTGTGGCGCGGACGGCACGTGGTCGCACCCGCCTCACGGCGTGCGGGCCCTGGGTAGGCGCGGGAGATCCTGGGTAGGCAGGCAAGATGGGGGACATCATCATCAGCCGGGCGTACGGTACGGAGCCGACCGAGGGGGCGGTGTTTCTTGTCGACGGGATCTGGCCTCGCGGTGTCCGCAAGGAGGATCTCAAGCTCGCGGGATGGGCGCGTGACGTCGCCCCCTCGCCGGAACTGCGGCTCTGGTTCGGGCACCGCCCGGAGCGTTTCGACGAGTTCCGCCTCCGCTACCGGCGGGAACTGGACGGGAAACCGGACGCGGTGCGCCCGCTGCTGGAGGCCGCGCGACAGGGGCCGGTCACCCTCCTGTACGGGGCGAAGGACACCGAGCACAACAACGCCGTGGTGCTGAGGGAGTTTCTCCGGGATCGGCTCACGGCGAGCGCCCGGCGCTGAATCCCGGCGGGGTCTCCGGCACCCGTCCGCCGCCTCGCCCCACCGTCGGCACGGGTGAGACACCGACGTCACGGGGGGACATCCGGTGATGCCGCCGGCCCGCGGGATACCCGCGCAACCGGCCCCACCGCCGCTCATATCGCCACCCACGTCCCCGGACCGCCACCGGACCGTCACCGGGGCGCGAGCCGATCACCGACGGCGGATGGTTTTCCCCTTTCCCGGCCCGTGTGGACCCCTGCCCCGGCCCGTGGGGACTCCGTGCCGCCCTGCGGGGCCGCCGCGGGGGGATCGCGCGGACTCGGGGCCGGGGTCGAAGGCGGCTCGTCGGCCGATGTCGAAGTCCGCGGCCGAGACATCTTGACGTCCGTTCCCGGCCCATGGATTAATAGCCTGAACTTTGGACCATTTAGCGAGACGGGGTTTCCATGAGGGGCGCGCTCTCCGAGCGGGACGTAACACGGGTCGACGACGCCGTCACCCGGCACGCCGAAGACGCGTTCGGCTTCCTGGAGCGCCTGGTCGCGGCGCCGAGCACCGTCGGTCAGGAGGCCGGGGCGCAGGAGGTGGTCGCCGAGGAGCTCGTCCGTCTCGGCTTCGAGGTGCGCCGCGTCCCGATCCCCGCCTCGATCACCGACGACCCCGCCTCGGGTGTGCCGCAGATCCCCTACACCGGCCGGCACGACGTCTACGGCGCCACCGGTGGTGACGGCACTCCGAGGCTGCTGCTAAACGGGCACATCGACGTGGTGCCCGCCCAGGACGCCGACCTGTGGGGATCCTCCCCCTTCGTGCCCGTCCGGCGCGACGGCTGGCTGTACGGCCGGGGCGCGGGCGACATGAAAAGCGGGTTCGCGATGGCCGCCCTCGCGATCGACGGGTTACGGCGGGCCGGAGTCGGCCTGCCGGGGCCGCTCGGTTTCCTCAGCGTGGTGGAGGAGGAGTGCACCGGCCACGGGACGCTCGCCGCCGGACGTGCCGGCATCCTGGGCGACAACGTGCTGCTCATGGAGCCCACCGGTCTCGACATCCTGGTGGCCGGGATCGGGATTCTCTGGATCGACGTCGAGGTGGGGTCGGCGGGCGGTCACGCCGAGGTGGCCGACCGCTCCGGCAACCCGGTCGCCTCCCTCATCCTGCTCCTCGACGCCCTGCGCCGTTTCGAGCACCGGCTGAACGAGGAGACCGCCGACCCGGTGTTCGCCTCGATCACCCACCCCTACAACATCAACATCGGCAAGGTGTCCTCGGGCGACTGGACGTCGAGTGTTCCCGCCCGCGCCCGGGCGTCGGTCCGGATCGGATTCCCCCGGTCCTGGTCACCGGCGCGCGCCGAGGAGACGGTGCGCGAGGCGATCCTCCGGGAGGCGAAGGCCGACCCCTGGCTCGCCGAGCACCCGCCGACCGTCCGCCCCTCGGGCTTCCGGGCCGAGGGCTACTCCCTGGACCCCGGCCACCCCCTCGTCACCGCGGTCGCCACCGCGCACCGGGCCGCGCACGGCACCGCCCCGCGCGCCTACGCGATCGGGTCCACGACCGACGCCCGCTTCTACCTCAACCAGTTCGGCCGCCCCGCCCTCTGTTACGGACCGAACGTGCGCAACATGCACGGTGTGGACGAGGCCGTGGAGCTCGCGAGCATCGTCGCGGGTGCCCGTACCCTCGCCCGCCTCATCCCCACCCTGCTGTCGGAGGACACCCGCCTCCGGCACCACGAGCGTGAGGACGCCCAGTGACCACGACCGACTCCCCCACCCCGCCCGGCGGCCCCTCCGCCGGGCTCTCCGGATCCTCCGAGGCGCCGGCGACCGGGGACCTGTTCGCCGAGATCTTCGTCGAGGCCGAGCCGACGGGCATCGACGCGCTGCTGCAGCCCCTGGACATGCCCTCGGCCGGGGAGCGGATCGCCGACCGGCTCGTCACCGCGATCGCCCTGGGCGGTTTCGTGCCCGGTCAGCGCCTGCCCAGCGAACGCGAACTCTCGGCGATGCTCGGGGTGAGCCGCTCGTCGGTCCGGGAGGCGATCCAGCGCCTGGCCGCGGAGGGCTACGTGACCGTACGGCGGGGCCGCACCGGGGGCGCCTTCGTCGCCACGGCCTGGGGCCCGAACTCGCCGCAGAAGATCCGCAGGACACTGCTGCCGACCTGGCGGTCGATGGAGGAGATGCTCGACTGCCGCGCCTGCGTGGAGGAGATGATCGCCGGGGTGGCGGCCCGCCGCAGGACCGACGAGGACGTGGCCGCCATCGAGGGCGCGCTCAGGGCGTACCGCGAGGCCGGTGACGACCGGGAGGCGTCCCGCGCCGCCGACGAGGCCCTCCACCTGGCGATCGCCCGGTCCACCCACAACCCCTACCTGGTGAAGCTGAGTCAGCGCATGCGGGACGCGGTCAACCTCGGTTTCCGGAGCGAACCGTACAACCTCGACCTCCGCCGGGCCGCGCTGGACCAGCACGCCGCGCTGGCGGAGGCGATCATCGAGGGACGTGACCAGGCTGCGGGCACCATCGCGGCCCAGCACTTCACGCTGACCACCGAGTCCACGCTCCGCGACCTCGTCGCGCGGATCCGCGACGAGGAGCCCCACCCGGGTGAACCCACCTGAGATCACCCGCCCGACACCTCCGACCACCATCCGGCCCGACAGAAAGGAATCCCCGTGCCAGTTGCGGCGGTCAACGACATTGAGATCAACTACCGGCTCGAAGGAGACGGGCCCGAGACCGTCGTCCTGGTCAACGGCCTGGCCGACGACCTGACGACCTGGGACTACCAGGTCCCGGCTCTCCTTGAGGCGGGCTACCGTGTCCTGCGTTTCGACAACCGGGGCGTGGGCCGGACGAGCAAGCCGGCCGGCGCCTACACCAGCCGGATGCTCGCCGACGACACCAAGGCGCTCGTCGACCGTCTCGGCGTCACGGACTTCCACCTGATGGGCACCTCGATGGGTGGCATGATCGCCCAGGAGTACGCCATCAACCACGGCGCCGACCTGCGATCCCTCGTGCTGTCGTGCACCTACGCCGAACCGGGCCCCTTCTGCTCCCGCCTGTTCAAGGGGTGGGAGGAGCTCGCGCCGGTGAAGGGCGTGCCGTTCATCATGCGCGAGGTGACGCTCTGGGCGTTCACCCAGGACTTCTTCGAGACCCGTCCCGCGGATCTCGCGGACTTCGAGACCGAGATGGCCGCCATGCCCTGGCCGGTCGAGGCCTATCTGTCCCAGCTGAACGTCATCCAGCGGCACGACACGACGGACCGGCTGCCGGGGATCACCGTCCCGACGCTGGTGCAGGCCGGTGAGGAGGACATCCTCATCCCGGTCAGACTCTCCCGCCGGCTGTGCGAGGCCATCCCGGACGCCGAGTGGACGACCACTCGCGGGGGTCACGCATGTCTGTGGGAGCACCCCCAGGAGTTCAACGCCGCACTCCTCCAGTTCCTCAACAAGCACCGCCGCGCCGACTCACCGGCCGGATGAAGCAGGGAGCACCACCTTGTCACAGCAACAGACCCTCGAAAACGAGGAGGAGTTCGAGCACCGCAAGCTCGGTCTCCTGGGGGTGATGATGCCGGGCCTGGCGCAGGTCGGCCCGTTCTTCAACATCCTTTTCAGCACGGTACTGGTAGCCGGACTGGTGGGGGTGTCCACTCCGCTAGTCTATCTCATCGCCATGTTCGGGATCGGCGCGACCGCTAACACCTTCGCGCAGTTTTCCCGTAAATATCCAAGTTCAGGGTCCTTTATCACCTTCATCACCCGAGCCCTGGGCGCGCCCATGGGCGTGGTGGCCGGGGTGGTGGCCCTGCTCGGCTACATCATCGCCTTCGGCGGCATCTACGTCTTCGTCGGCGACTACATCCGCGAGAACATCCTGGGCGGCCCGCAGTTCAGCGGGGCGACGGCGCTCATCACGATCGGCTACGGCGTGATCGTGCTTCTGCCGGCGATCCTCGGGCTGAAGTTCGGCATGCGCACCACGATCGCGCTCTACATCGTGGAGATCGTGGTGCTGGCCGTCTTCATCATCGGCGTCCTCGTCCAGGGTGGGAAGAACGGCCTCAGCCTGCTGCCCTTCACCCTGGACGGGGTCACCGACCCGAAGACGCTGGCCCTGGCGCTCTCGCTCACCGTGCTCGCCTACGGCGGCTTCGAGGCGGCGGCGCCCTTCGCCGAGGAGACCGCGAACCCCCGGCGGAACGTGCCGATCGCGCTGCTCTCCAACGTGTTCGTGAGCGGTCTGGTCTACGTGCTCGGCTCCTACGCCCTGGTGATCGCCTTCGGCACGGACAACATCGACGCGATGACCAAGGACGCCAACCCGTTCGTGACCGCGAGCCACGTCTTCGTGCCGTTCATCGCGGTGATCGTCACCTGGGTGTTCATGTCGAGCATCACCAGCTCCTACATCGCCGCCAACCTGGAGACCTCCCGAGTGATCTTCGGTGGTGCCCGGGGCGGCCTGTGGTGGCGCGGTCTCGCGCGGCTGCACCCGAGGTTCAACACACCCTGGATCGCGGCCATCGCGTTCGTGGTGCCCAGTGTCGCGATCGGGGCGCTGTCCACCCTGTTCACCGACTCGGGTACCGCCTCCAGCTTCCTCGGCACCTACGGGACCATCGGCTTCCTGCTGATGTACGTGATGACCAACATCGCACTCGTGGTGGAGTGGTTCAAGGACCGCCGGGCCGGCGAACGGGGCCATGTGTTCACACGGCTCATCTCCCCGATCGTCGGTGTCGCCGTGCTCGCCATCCCCTTCTGGGGAGACTTCCAGCCGGGCCAGGACGCGCCCTACAGCTACCTGCCCCTGCTGACGGTCGCGCTGATCCTGGTCGGCGTGGTCTACATGCTGGTGCTGCGCAGCCGCCGCCCCGAGGTCATGGCCCGCGCGGCCGACCTGCTCGTCGGCGAGACCGACGACGCCGGCGACGGGAGGGGGCCCGGCACCGCCCGGACGGCGGGCTGACCCTTCCCCGGCGGCCTCGTCCGCCGGGGTGACGGGCCTCGCCGGAGGAACGACGGTGCGGCCGTGCGGGAACCCCCCGCACGGCCGCACCGCTTCTCGCACGCGGGCCGCCACCGGCCCGGAAAGGTCGTCCTCCGCCTCCCGCGACGACTCCGGGCCTCGCCGCCGGGGAGGTCAGCCGCCGGCCGGGGCGCGGCGGCTGAGCCTGACCACCACGCTCTTGGAGGTGGGGGTGTTGGAGGTCTCCGCGACCGAGTCCAGCGGCACGAGCACGTTGGTCTCCGGGAAGTACGCCGCGCAGCACCCGCGCGCCGTCGGGTAGGCGATGACGCGGAACGCCTCGGCCAGGCGTTCCCCGTCGGGCCACTCGCCGACCAGGTCCACCGTGTCCCCGTCGGCCAGGTCGCGCTCGGCCAGGTCGTCGGGGTGGACGAAGACGACGCGGCGTCCCCCCTTCACCCCCCGGTAGCGGTCGTCCATGCCGTAGATCGTGGTGTTGTACTGGTCGTGGCTGCGGACCGTCTGGAGCAGCAGCCGTCCCGGCGGGACGCGGAGCACCTCCAGCTCGTTGACGGTGAAGTTGGCCCTGCCCGTCGCGGTCGGGAAGCGCCGCTCGTCGCGGGGGGCGTTCGGCAGGGCGAACCCCCCGGGTGCGCGGACGCGGGCGTTGAAGTCGTCGAACCCGGGCACCACGCGGGCGATGCGGTCGCGGATCGCGTCGTAGTCGTGCTCGAACTCCTCCCACGGCACGTGGGGGTCGGTGCCGAAGATCTCGCGGGCCAGCCGGGAGACGATCGCCACCTCAGGCAGCAGGTCGGCGGAGGCGGGCTTGAGCCGGCCCCGGGAGGCGTGGACCAGCCCCATGGAGTCCTCGACCGTGACGAACCTGTCGCCGTCGCGCTCGGTGCGCCCCAGCGTCGGGAGGATCAGCGCCTCCGCGCCGCAGACGGCGTGGGAGCGGTTCAGCTTGGTCGACACCTGCACCGTCAGCCGGGCGCGCCGCATCGCCGCCTCCGTCACCGCCGTGTCGGGCGTGGCGGACACGAAGTTGCCGCCCATCGCGAGGAACACCTTCGCGTCCCCGGAGCGCAGCGCCCTGATCGCCTCCACGGTGTCCATGCCGTGGCGGCGGGGCGGTTCGAATCCGAATTCGTCGCGGAGCGCGTCGAGGAAGTCCTCCGACGGTTTCTCGTAGATGCCCATGGTCCGGTCGCCCTGGACGTTGGAGTGTCCCCGCACCGGACAGACCCCGGCGCCCGGCCTGCCCACGTTCCCGCGCAGCAGCAGGAAGTTGACCACCTCCCGGATGGTGGCGACGGAGTTCTTGTGCTGGGTGAGGCCCATCGCCCAGCACACGATCACCGATCGCGCCCCGAGCACGTCCCGCACCGTCTCCTCGATCGCGGGCCGGTCCAGCCCGGTCGCCTCCTCGACGTCCGCCCAGTCGAGGTCGCGGACGCTCTTCTCCCAGTCGTCGAAGCCGTGGGTGTGGGTCTCGACGAACTCCCGGTCGACCACCGTGCCGGGCGCCCGGTCCTCGGCCTCCAGCAGCAGCCGCGACAGGGCCTGAAAGAGCGCCAGGTCACCGTTGAGCCGGATCTGCAGGAACCGGTCGGCCAGCGTGGTGCCGGATCCCACCATCCCGGAGGGCCGCTGCGGGTTCTTGAAGCGGAGCAGCCCGGCCTCGGGCAGCGGGTTGACCGCGATGATCCGCGCCCCGTTCCGCTTGGCCCGTTCCAGCGCCGACAGCATGCGCGGGTGGTTGGTGCCGGGGTTCTGGCCGACCACGAAGACGAGGTCGGCCTGGTGCAGGTCCTCCAGCGACACCGTGCCCTTGCCGATGCCCAGGGTCTGGGTGAGCGCCGAGCCGCTGGACTCGTGGCACATGTTGGAGCAGTCCGGCAGGTTGTTCGTGCCGAAGCGGCGCACCAGGAGCTGGTAGGCGAACGCCGCCTCGTTCGAGGTGCGGCCGGAGGTGTAGAAGAGCGCCTCGTCCGGGTCGGCGAGCGCGCGCAGTTCCCGGGAGACGATGGCGAACGCCTCCTGCCAGGTCACCGGTACGTAGTGGTCGGATCCGGCCGGCTTGTGCATCGGCTCGGTGAGCCGCCCCTGCTGGCCCAGCCAGTAGTCGGTGCGCGCCGCCAGTTCGTCCACGGAGTGCCGGGCGAAGAAGTCACGGGTGATCCTGCGGGTGGTGGCCTCCTCGGCCACCGCCTTCGCGCCGTTCTCGCAGAACTCCGCCGGGCTGCGGTGCTCCCCCTCGGGCCAGGCACAACCCGGACAGTCGAAGCCGTCCTTCTGGTTGACGCGGGCCAGGGTCAGGAGTGTACGGCCCGCGCCCATCTGGGCGTAGGACATCAGCAGCGACCGGGTCACCGCCGGGACACCCGCCGCCCACTCCTTGGGCGGGCCGACCTCCAGGCCGTCCTCGGTGACGTCCTCGCGCGGAGCCTTCCTGGCCATCCCGGCACCTCTCTCCCGATCACGTGTGCTCGTAGCCCGCCCGGTTGGACAGGCGGTCGTGGCACACTCCGGCCCGATCCTCACCGGGTACCGGTGTCCTGTCCACGGCGCGGCCGCGGAAGCCCGCCACCACACGCCCTCTTTCCGCCACCTTGAAGTCTTTCATGTTGAAGTGACAGGTAGGCGAGGGGTATGGCCGGTTCTGTCCCGGAGGTGCGGACGGCAGGAACTGACCACTTCCTGGGCCGGCGCCGACCGGGAAAACTGGGTGGGAGATCATCCACTCCAGCGGTCGCAAAGGGGCGTCATGTCAACGGGAACGTCGATCGACCTGCACGGCCAGATCACCCTCTTCGAAGCCGATCCGCATGCCGTCCGGCGTCTCACCGAGATCTACAGCCACGACCTCGCCCAGAAGCTGTGCGCGCACCTCGGCGTGGGGTGCCCGCCGATACGGTGGCTGCACCCGAGGACGGTCCGGGCGGCGCGGGCCGTCAGTCGAGCGGGTGCGGACCAGGCGGGCCTGGACGTCTCCGAGATCATGTCGGACCTGGAGCGGGGCCGCCTCGCCGTCCCCCCGCGGGAGCATCTGGCGGCGGGCACGCTGCAGGCGTGGTGCCACGAGGGCCTGGCGAGCCTGGCGCGGGACGTCGGGAAGGTGGACGACAGCTACACCCTCAGGCCGGCCGAGGGGCCCATCGCCCCGGTCCGGGCGCGCGTCGAGGAGGCCGCGGGCGTCCTCCGCAGGGTCTGGCCGGAGGCCGCCGCCGAGTTGGACACGCTGGTCCGTGTGATCGTCTACGTCGACGGGGCCGGATTCCGGTCCGCGACACTCCGCGAGACGTTCGGCGCGGTGTACGCCGGGGCCGGCTTCCTGGACAGCGTCCCCGCCTGCTTCGAGATGCTGCTCCACGAGTCGGGGCACCACTCGCTGTACCTGCGCAACGCCTTCACCGTGTTCGTCACGAACACCGCCGAGGTGGCGGCCCATCCGCTGCGACCCGACCCCCGGCCCATCGGCGGGATCGCCCACGCCGCGCACGTGCTCGCCCGGATGGCGACGGGCCTGGACCGATGGTGCCGCGAGCCCGGCGCGCCCGAGGAGGCTCGGCGGCGCCGCGAGGACGCCCTCGACCGGCTCTCGCAGACCCTGCGGGTCCTCGGCGACCGGGCCCGCTGGACGCCCGCCGGGGAGCGCTACTTCGCCGAGCTGCTGGCCCGCGAGACCGCCCTGCGGTCCGGGGCGTGACGCGGATGCCGGCCCGGGAGCTCGCCGCGGTCCCCCGCGCCGGTTACCGGATCGAGCGCTTCACGCTCGGCAACGGCCTGCGCGTGGTGCTCGCGCCGGAGGACGGCTCCCCCGTGGTCGGGGTCGCCGTCGTGTACGGCGTGGGCATCCGCTCGGAACCGGAGGGCCGCACCGGCTTCGCCCACCTCTTCGAGCACCTCATGTTCCAGGGCTCGGCGAACCTAGATAAACTCGCGCACTTCCGGCACGTGCAGGGAGCCGGTGGCACCTTCAACGGTTCCACCCACCTGGACTACACCGAGTACGTCCAGACGATGCCCGCCCACGCGCTGGAACGCGTGCTGTTCCTGGAGGCCGACCGCATGCGCGGGCCCCGGCTCACCCCGGAGAACCTGCGCAACCAGGTCGACGTGGTCAAGGAGGAGATCCGGGTGAACATCCTCGGCCGGCCCTACGGCGGCTTCCCCTGGCTGAGGCTCCCGCCGGTGATGTTCGACACCTTCCCCAACGCGCACGACGGCTACGGCTCCTTCGAGGACCTGGAGGCGGCCGGGGTGGAGGAGGCCGCGGAGTTCTTCGACCGGTACTACGCCTGCGGGAACGCCGTGCTGAGCCTCACCGGCGGATTCTCCCCCGAGGTGGCGCGGCGGATGGTGGAGCGGCACTTCGGCGACGTTCCCGCCCGCCCCGCCCCGCCCAGACCCGACCTGTCCGAGCCCGACCTGTCCGGACGCCCCCCGCACCGGCCCGGCCCTCCCGACCCCTGCCGGCCGGAGGCCCGGCTGTCCGGACCCGGCCGGCCCGGCCTCGCGGGCGGGCGCCACCGCTCCTACGTGGACGAGGCCGCGCCGACGCCGATGGTCGCCGCCGCCTGGCGGGTGCCGGATCCGGTCGCCGACCTCGCCGGCTACCTGCCGTACGTGGTCCTGGCCGAGGTGCTCACCGACGGGGTCTCCTCCCGGCTGGTCGAACGGCTCATCCTCAAGGACCGCCTCGCCACCGGCGTCAGCGGCTACATGGGCTTCATGGGCGACGCCTTCGACGCGTACGATCCCACGGTGCTGCTCCTCCAGGCGAACCTGCCCGCCGGGGGATCGGCGGAGCGTGCGCTGAAGGCGGCGGACGAGGAACTTGACCGGCTCGCCGACGGCGGGCTCCCGGAGGGCGAGCTGGCACGGGTGCGGGCGCGGATGATCACGCTCCTGCTGCGCCAGGGCGACGCGGTGATCCACAGAGGGGTGCGAATGGCCGTACTGGAACTGCAGCGCGGTAACCCCGCCCTGCTCAACGAGCTGCCCGCGCTGCTCACCTCGGTGACCGCCGACCAGGTCACGGCCGCCGCCGCCCGGCTGCGCCCGCACCGGCGGGCCTCGATCGAGGTCGTCGCGGGGAGGCGGGGATGAGCGCCGACGCGAACGGGCACGGGCACGTCCTTCCCGACCTCGGCCCCGCGGCCCCGCTCGCCCTGCCCGCCCGGGCGGAGACGGTGCTTCCCTGCGGGCTGACCGTCGTGGCGATCGCCCGGCGCACCGCGCCCCTGGTGGAGCTGCGCCTCTGGGTGCCGATGGCCCTGGTGGACGTCGCGGCCGGCGCCCTGCTGGCCCAGACGCTGTTCTCCGGCACGGGCACCCGGTCCGCCACCGAGATCGCCGTGGAACTGCAGGCCGCCGGAGGCACGCTCGGCGGCAGGGCCGACCCCGACCGCTGGCTGGTCAGCGGCCACTGCCTGGCCTCCAGGCTGGACCGGCTGCTGGAGGTGCTGGCGGATGTGCTCGGCGACGCCGTCTACCCCGAGTACGAGGTCTCCGTCGAGCGGGGAAGGCTCGCCGACCGGGTGCGGGTGGCGCTGAGCCAGCCGTCGCACGTGGCAAGGGCCGAGCTGCTGAAACGGCTCTACGGTGATCATCCGTACGCGGTGGAGACCCCGGGGCCCGAGCGGGTGAACGCGGTCACCGCCGAGGAGGTGCGGACCCTGCACGGGCGGCGGATGTGCCCCGGCGGCGCCACCCTGGTGCTGGTCGGCGACCTGGACCCGGACGACGCCGTCGAGCTCGTGGGCCGCCGGCTGGGCCGGTGGACCGGGAGCTGCGGGGACACCCGGATGCCGGCCGCCCCGCCGCCGTCGCCCGGACCGCTGCTGCTGATGGACCGGCCGGGCGCGGTGCAGTCGTCGATGCGGCTCGCGCTGCCCGCCCCGGTCCGCGACCATCCGGACAACGCCCCCCTGCAACTCGCGAACCTGATCTTCGGTGGTTACTTCTGCTCCCGCTGGATGGAGAACCTCCGCGAGGACAAGGGCTACTCGTACGGGCCCAGCTCGGTGATCGACCACTCGCTCGGCGGGTCGGCCGTGATGCTCTCGGCCAACGTGGCCACCGAGGTGACCGCGCCCGCGCTGGTGGAGACCCTCTACGAGCTGGGGCGGATCGCCGCGCTGCCGCCGAGCCCCGAGGAGGTCGAGCGGGCGCGGCGGTACGCCGTCGGCACCCTGCAGGTGGGGATGGCCACCCAGGCGGGGCTGGCCGGTCTGGCCGGGACGCTGGCCGGGTTCGGGCTACGGCTGGACTATCTGGCGCTGCACGCCGAACGGCTGGCCTCGGCGACGGTCGAGGACGTGCACCGGGTCGCCGTGACCTATCTGGGGCCGGGCCACGCCTCGGGAGTGGTGCTCGGCGACATCGAGCGGATCGGGCGGGGTATCGCGGCGGTCACCCCGGTCGAGATCAGGCAGGGATCACCTATCTAATAGCGAATTATTTTAACATGAAATGACATAGTCGGAATTTTCTCCATTGAAACTTGAGTGAGGCTGATTGGATCGATTACATTCTGAGGACGCCATGATCCTTTGGGAGCGCGATGTTCGAGGCACTGGGACTCAGCCATCTCGCTGAATCCGTGTATCTGACGATGCTTGAGTTTCCCGAGGCCGGTGTGGAGGACCTCGGTCGCGTTCTCCGCCTCGACGACGGACAGGTCCGCGAGGCGCTCAACGACCTGGCACGCATGTCCCTGCTGCGTACGCCGCCGTCCGGCGCGCCGGCGTCCGGCACCCAGCCCCCGCGGCCGGTCAGCCCGGAGGTCGGCCTGTCGATGCTGCTGGCCCGCCGCCACGCCGAGGTGGCCCGCCACCAGCAGGAGATCGAGGAGAGCAGGGCCGCCTTCGAGGCGCTGCTGGCCAAACACGCCGAGTCCCGGCCGAAGAGCCCGGGGACTGAGGTGCGGCGGGTGGAGGGCATCGAGGCGATCCGGGCCCGGCTGCGCGAGCTGGCGGACTCCTGCGTGTGGGAGGCGTGCTCGTTCATGCCGGACGGCGCGCAGTCGGCGGCGAGCCTGGAGGCCAGCAGGGCCCTGGACGCCGAGGCGATCGCCCGGGGCGTGCGGCTGCGGACGGTCTACCTGGACAGCGTCCGCAACGACCAGCCGACCCTGGAGTACGCCCAGTGGCTCACCGAGCTGGGGAGCGAGGTGCGGACCACGCCGACGCTGCCGGTGCGGATGCTCATCGTCGACCGGCGGCTGGCGATGGTACCGGTCGACAACGACGACAGCGCCTCCCTGGCCCTGGAGATCTCCAGCCCCGGCGTGCTCAGCGGGCTGGTCGCGCTGTTCAACTCCGTGTGGAAGAACGCCGTCTCGCTGGGCTCGGCGCGGCGGCGCGACGACGAGGGCCTGTCCGCCCAGGAACGGCAGGTGCTCCAGCTGCTGGGCGAGGGCCACACCGACGAGATGATCGCGCGGAGGCTGGGGGTGTCGGTGCGCACGGCCCGCCGGATCGCCTCGAACCTGCTCTCCCGCCTGGACGCGCAGAGCCGTTTCCAGGCCGGCGCACGGGCCGTCGCCCGGGGTTGGATCGCTCCCGACGACCTCCGCTGACCGCAAACGGTGGCCGGCACACCGCCTCCGGTCGCGGTGGATCGCTCCCGGCGACCTCCGCCGACCCCGCGTGACCCGGAGCCGGGCCGGGGCGCCGGGGGCCCGGCCCGCGTCAGGCGGTGTGGATCGAGGTCACCGCCCACTCCCCGGCCCGCTCCCCCACCGGAGCGAGCGTCATCATCGCCCTGCGGCTCAGCTCCTCGGCGAGGAGCTCCGCGTCCTCGCGGCTGTGCCCCTGCACGTAGAGGGAGAGGACGGTCCGGCCGGGGCGGGTGCTCAGGTAGGCGTGTTCGAGGTGGCCGACCATCCCCGCGCTCCGCCCGAGCGCCCGGTGCAGCTCGTCGGCGACGACCTCCCAGCCCGGGGTGTCGACGGCGACGGAGACGAGATACACGGCCGCGCCCTACGAGACGGCTGCCGGCCGCCGCGCCACGACGTGGAAGAGGGTCCTCATCACCCCTACGAGGGGTCGCAACCGGTGCCCCGGATTGGCGCACCGCTTGTTCTTGTCGGGGTCCTCATCACCCCTACGAGGGGTCGCAACCCCTTCACCCGGCCCGGGGCGGGCACGACGCGGTGGGTCCTCATCACCCCTACGAGGGGTCGCAACGCCAGGAGCACACGGACCCAGCCGACAAGCGCGGAGGTCCTCATCACCCCTACGAGGGGTCGCAACGCCTGGATGCTCGTGCCGGTCGGGGCGGGCATCTCGGGGTCCTCATCACCCCTACGAGGGGACGCAACGGTGGGGCCCGTCCGGCGGTGCCCCGGCCATCGCTTTCTTCTCCTTCGAACTTGATCTTCACACTCGAAGGATCATGCGATGGTCGTCTTCATTTCACGACGCCACGCCTATCACCAGCGAAAACTCGTATATCATCCCCGTGGACTCAACCCGCCGGACCCTCCTGGAGCCGTTGCGACCCCTCGTAGGGGCGATGAGAACTCCGTGAGCTGCTCGAACAGGGATTGATTACGCGTTGCGACCCCTCGTAGGGGCGATGAGAACGGCCAGCATTTCCGGAGGGGCGGTACCCGTCACCGTGTTGCGACCCCTCGTAGGGGCGATGAGAACGGGACCCCAATCCCCACCCCACCGAACAGCAGTCACGTTGCGACCCCTCGTAGGGGCGATGAGAACACGCCGTACCTCACCGCCGGTATCCGCACCATGCCGTTGCGACCCCTCGTAGGGGCGATGAGAACCATGTCTGCTCAGCTGCCGTCGTATCAGCTCATCGTGTTGCGACCCCTCGTAGGGGCGATGAGAACGCGGCGATCTCAGCCCCGCCGACGTGGCTTCCCTGCTGTTGCGACCCCTCGTAGGGGCGATGAGAACGACTACGGCCCTGGGGCGCTGTTGCCGTCGCTCACGTTGCGACCCCTCGTAGGGGCGATGAGAACCGCGAGCGGGTCGCCTCCCGCCTGTCCGACGGCGCCGGTTGCGACCCCTCGTAGGGGCGATGAGAACGGGCGACGAGCTCAAAGACATCCCTGCCTACCACGCGTTGCGACCCCTCGTAGGGGCGATGAGAACGCGTCACCAATCGGTCGGCCGATCTTCGTCGCGGCTGGTTGCGACCCCTCGTAGGGGCGATGAGAACCCCAGGGTAAAGACGCAGGTTGATTGGCGCAACAGTGCGGGCCGGAGGCGGTGTTTTGCAGTGAACCTCCGGTTGTGCGGAAAACCCCGGGGTTCGCTGCAAAAGCATGATCGAAAAGCTCTTGTCCATGAGGGGCACGGCGCGTCGGGGAGCACCTTATGCCGGGGGTGGCGTCTTCAGCACGAGCGCGTCGGAGGTTCCCGAGTCGGGGGCGGGCCGTACGGTGCCGACCACCTGCCAGCCCCAGCGCCGGTACATGGCGTGAGCCGGAGCGTCCGGGTGGGCCAGCAGGACCGCGTACGGCGCGGCCCGGTCCGTCAGCAGGTCTTCGAGCAGCCGCCGACCGATCCCCCGCCCCCGATAGGCGGCGTGAACCCCCAACTCGATCACGGCGAACTTCTCGGCGGCGACGACATTCGCCGGTCCCGGGCTGGCATCCCCTCCCCACCATCGTCCGGCGGGGAAGGGCAGTCCGAACGCGAACCCGGCCAAGGCGGGACCGTCGTGCGCCGAGACCAGGGTGAACCCGTCACGCCGGACCTGACCGGCCGTGCGGTGGATGAATCGTTCTCGGGCGTACAGCGGCCCGGACAGGTACGGCGGCTCGGCGTGGATCTCCTCGTACAGGTCGACGTACGGGCCACTCAGCACCTCGGCAGCCCAATCCCCGATCGCCCTGTTGACGACGATCTGATTCACGTAACCGCCCTGGGCAGCACGAGCCCTGCCCGGTAGTCCCGCACCACCTCACGGGCCCGCTCCTGCGCGGGTACGGCGTCGGCGACCATCGAAGCGGTCTGAACCACCCACTGGGAGACGTTGGAGCCAAGATCCGCCATGATGCGGCGAGCGTGCTCCAGCCCGTCTGCGACGTCCCCGTTCCGCACAGCGGACATCGCCCCGTGCAGCCGTAGCTGAGCCTCTCCCCGAGGCACACCGGATGGGTGGGCCTGGAGCGCCTCGCGCTGAGCCTGTTCGGCGGCCGGATGTGCCGACAGAGTGTAGACAAGAGAACGGGTATGCAGCAGCCTGCGCTCCGTCCAGCCGTCCGGTGACAGCTCGTCGGCCGTGACCTGGTCGGGAAGGGCGTCGAACACGCGGGCCAGCCGGTCCAGACTGCTCTGTGCGCCGACGTGGTCGCCCAGCAGGGTCAACACTTGAGCCCGGGTGGCGAACGCCCTCGCGGTGGCCAAGATCGGGCGCCCCTGCGTCAGAGCGAGGGCGTCGTCCAGGCGAGAGAGCAGCAGCGCCGGTGGCCGCCCCTCGTAGAACCCCTGAATCACCTCGCCACAGTCCACCATGGCGACGGCCTCGTTATCACTGGTCTGCTGAGCAGCACGCCGTGCCGTCGCCCACCAGGTCCAGGACTCCTGGCGCTTCCCGGCCTGGCCGAGCACGGTGGCCAGCAGAAACGTCAGGCGAGCGTTGACCCGTGCCCACCGGGACAACTCGTCGCCGGGGGCTCCCGCCACGGCCTTCTGGAAAGCGAGCAGGTCCAGCGACAGGTCCGCGACCAACGAGACGGGAGCGCGGGAGGGGAGCTGCAGGCCGTACTCCCAGGCCCGTTCCTCCCATTCGGCGATATCGGGTGCGCCCACCCGGTGATCGATGACGGCGCGGAGCTGGTCAAGCCCCTCCACCGGTGGCACCACCGCTGACGCGCCCAGCGCGGCGAGTCCCGCGAGGAGGGTTCGGCGTATGTGATCCATGCTGTCAGCATCCGTCACCGCCGGGCTTCCCGCCACCGCCGCAGCCGCCTGCCTGGTGACAATCGCGTGCAGCGCGACCAGGACGCCTCCGGCGTTCAGGTAGGTGTCGAGGCGGCGTACGGCGTCGGCGGGTGCGGGACGAACGCCGCGCTCCCAGCGGGCCAGCAGGGAGTAGTCCACCAGGACCTTGCCGCCCACCTCCCGCAGGGGCGTGCCGGACACCTCCCGGTAGTGATGCAGCACCGCGCCGAACAGGTGCAACGGCGACCGTGCGGGGTCGATGGAATGGGACACGACAACCTCCTGGCGTGATGGTCGACGTGGTCAAGCGCCTTGACCAAGCGATGTTCCTGGATGACCCCCCGGTTGGCCTCCACTATGACACGCGGAAGCCTATTGGTCACAGAGAGTTAAAGACTCCCCGCCCAACGGATCCGCCTACCCCGACCCCGCGTCCCCTCAGGAGTGTCATGGCCAGCCGACCCACCGCCGGAGAGACCGCCGACCGGTCACACGGCGCCGACCACGTCATCGATACGCTGTGCTTCAGCCGGCCGAGCGCCCCGCGCGTCGATCACTATCTGCTCGGCGGCGAGGCCGTCTACGAGCTTGACCGAGCGGCCGGAGACGCGCTGCTCACGGCGGTTCCCGGCCTGCGTGACATGGTCAGGGCGCGCCGGGCGTTCGTCGCCCGCTGCGTGCGTCACTTCGTCGAGAGCGGTCTCGACCAGATCGTCGACCTGGGCTGCGGGCTGCCCACCGCCTGGAATGTCCACCAGGTCGCCCACGCCGCCAACCCCGACGTCCGCGTCCTCTACGTCGACCACGACCCGGTCGTGCTCCAGTACGCCTGGACCTATCTGGCCGGGCCGGGCGCGGAGGTGGTCACCGCCGACGTGCGCGACACCCGCCTGCTGCTGGCCGCCCTGCACGAGGAGGGCATGCTGGACCTGCACCGCCCTGCCGGAGTGCTGCTGACCGGGGTGCTGGACGTCGTCACCGGCCACGACCTGATCGCCACCCTGACCGGCCTGCGCAAGAGTCTGGCCCCCGGCAGCCGCCTGGCCCTGACCCACCTGTGCGCCGACCGTCTGACCGGCCCCGAGGCGGCGAGGCTGACCGAGGTGTACGGGCAGACACAGACACCGATCCACCTGCGCGGCCGTACCGCCATCGAGAGCATGCTGACCGGGTTCGACATCGACGAGCCGGGACTGGTCGAGCTCTACCCGTGGGGACCGGACGAGGGCGGTTGGCCGGTGGACAACAGCTTCATCCTGGGCGGCACCGGCACCCTCCGTCGGATCGCGTGACCCCGCCCTGGCGCAGAGCCGCCACCCCCACCGTAACCACCACCCCCGACGTCCCGAGTGCCCTCGACGGACCGTCCGCCGAGGTTCTCACCGATCCTCCGGTCGGCGGGTGGCGGGAAACGGCGTGCCCCTCGGACGCGGCCGACCAGCCCATGACGCCGCCGCCGTACGGGTATCCGCCGTGGCCGCCGTACGACCTGCCCGGCGTGGCGGCCGTGCTCAACGGCATCTGGGGACTTGATCCTCCGTGACGGGCAACCTGCCGTGACCCGTCAGAGGCGGTGAGGACCCCACGGTAAAGGCGCGGGTGACCTGCCCGGCCGACCTTCACACCACGGGCCGGTGGACGGCCATCCAGGCCGTGGCGAAATCGACCAGGGCGCGCTGAGACATCAGACGGGTGGTCGCGCCTCCGACCTGGCCGATCGACGGTCCGACGGCGGCTTCGAAGGCCGCGCCGAGTTGTTCGAAGTCGTCCTCCTTCTCCATGACGTCGGTCCAGGTGGTCCACCGGCTTGTTCCGTCGGGCTGCCGGATCGACGCGCCGGTGACGCCGCGTGGTGGCGATTTCTGCCGCCACTCGGCCAGGTGTAGCGACGTGTTCGAGCCGTGCCCGCATCCCAGCAGCAGTACCTTCCCGTCGAGTCGGTAGACCGCGCCCAGCGGGGAGCGTTCGCCCAGCGCGTCGTCCAATTGGTGCGTGCCGGTGATGTCGGCCGCGTGCGCGCCGAGCGCGGCGAAGGAGAGTCGTGGGTGGTCGCTGCGCAGCGCACCGGGCCATGTGCGGACCATCTCGGCCATGACGCCCATCCACCGGCTCGGGGTGCGGGACGGATCGAAGCCGGGCGTCTGCTCCCGGATCGCCGGCCACCACGCCTCGGGGACCGGCGGGTTGCGCCAACCGGCCGGATCGGAGTTGTCGGGCGTGTGGGTCGGCACCACGACGGTGCCTTCGGGCCCGATGACGTCGAGTAGCGCCTGCACCATCGCCTGGGTGCCGCCGACGACGAAGCCGAGGCTCCTGGTCGAGGAGTGGAACAGCACGACGTCGCCGGATCTCACACCGAGCGCACGCAGATCCGAACGTAAGGACTGGACGGTGTGGGGAACAGGTTGATCCATTGGGCTGACCATACCCATCGCCTTTCCGCGCCGCCGCAGCTTTTTCACCGAGCCGGGCCGGGTATGTCCCGGGCTCCGCGACGTACCTCGAATCGGACCGGCTCTCGACGGAACACGATGTCATGCCGCGCGGCGAGCAGGCCGGGCCGCCGGAGACGCTCCAGACGAGCTGGGGCCGGGCCTGAGTGCAGAAGCTATTCGGGTAACGCCCTGACGTCTTTTAAGGTCAGGCGGACCAGTGGGGGTCGCGGCCGAGGAGGCCGAGGACGCGGTGCTGAAGCGGAGCGTCGTCGGAGACCTTGACCTCGGGGCCGAAGACGACGATGCCGGGGCCGAAGGCACCGGGGATGCGCATCTCCTCGGGGATCTGCTGGACGTCGGGCCACATCGCCTCGATCTCGGCCGGATCGATCGTGTCGTCCTGGCCGGTGGCACGGGCGAGATCCCAGCCGTGGAGGACCATGTCGGCACTGACGACCCGGTCGATATGCTGTTCGACGGAGAGGCGCCCCCCGGGGGTGTCGACCTCCCCGGCAGCGGTGGCCGGGTCGGCGAGCAGGGCCTCGACGTCGGCACGCGCCGAGGCGAAGGCGGCGAGTGGGTCCTCCTCGACGGATGAGGCGGAGCTGAGCGATTTGCCGAGAGGACTGAGCATCACGGCGTGCATGTCGACGATGTGACCCACGACGTCTCTGGCGGTCCACCCCTCGCAGGGGGATGGATTGGACCACTGGCCGGGGCTGACAGCGGTGACCTTGGCCGCGAAGATGTCGGCACGGATCCGATAGCGGACCGCGATCTCGCTCATGGGCGCTCCTCTCCTTGTTACCTCGCTCACGGACGGTACAGCAGGCCTACGACACGATCCGGCTGCCCGAAGCAGGGTGGCGGCTGCCGCAGGTCCGCCAGGTCAAAAGGCCCACCTCCACCGCTGGTTTCCGCACTCGGACTTCTCGAAGCCGGTCGGTCCATGCCCCATCTTCTGACCGGCGTTCCCGCAGGGGCGAGAACTGTCATTTCTCACCGGCGTCCTCGCTTCCGCTGATCAATGACCGCTGTCCGAACTCGCCAACAAACCTGGTCACTTCTCACCGAGAAAGCCACAAGCCCGTCACTTTCCGTGGCCGTCTGACAGATGGCGTCGCTGGTTTCCTGCCAGATATCTCCACGCGTCACACCGGAGCAGCGGACCAGGGCGGAGATACGCGTAATATCGCGTTCTATCCGTTACGCGTGACGTGCGATCACCCTGAGCGCGAGGTCTCGTGCGTGGTCGGCTGCCATCGGTCCACGGATCGGGTCGGGCGCCTCGGAAAGAAAGACCAGGGCGAGCATCAGCGCGGCGTCCAGTCGGCACACCAACAGGCAGGGATCGCTGTCGGACGGAACCGTCGCCGTCCCCGCGTATCCACTGCGGATCGCTTCCACGTCAAGCTCGTTCTCCGGATACCGGGCGTACTCGGCCAGGCGCCCGAATTCCACCGAGGGAGACCCGAGCAGAGCATTCGACCAGTCCAGCAGGGCGACGGTCCGCCCCCGTCGACGCCGGATGTTGTCGCTGCGGACGTCGAGGTGCAGGAGGCTGTTCTCGGCGATGCCGGTGAGATGTCCGGCGACAAGGGACGCGTCCGGCGGTTCGGGCCAGTCGCCGACGTGGTGGCCGACCTCTGACCAGCGGCGGCGGATGCGTGCGGCGATCGCCCTCGCCGTGGGTACTTTCTCCGACGCCACGGGCGTCAGACGCGGCGGCGGCACGTCATGAAGCCGCGCGAGGAGTCGTCCGAGAGCGAAGGAGTCAAGCTCCGACCCGTCATCGGGGACGTATGCGGACAGAAGTACGTCAGGAGATGTCGGATCGTCCGCCAGGAGGAGCTCTCTCGCCTCCGCGATCGGCAGACCGTGGGCGGCCAGGTGCCGCGCGATGTCGTACTCCTGCAGGAGTAGGGCTCGGGTGTCCACACGGGGGTCATTGGCGTTCGAGTCGAACCGCCGGTGCGCGAGACGCAGCGCGACGGGCTGCCCGTCGCGCCCCTGCGCCCGGTAGACGGAGAATTCCAGACCCTCGCCGACCGGTTCCAGGCCTCTCAGGCCCCACCGCTCGGCCAGGCTGTCCAACTCGGCGTATCGTCCACTCATCATCATGTGCGCCCTCGGGGGCCTTGCGGCCGTCGGTGATCCTGCTGTCCTTCAGCAAAGCGAAAACGGGCCTTCGCCCTGATGTGCGGAACTCCTTGAGTGCCGGATGATGGACATCCGGCACTCAAGGAGTTCCGCGTGGCGATGAAGTCGTATACGCCGGAGTTCAAGGCGGACGCCGTCGCGTCGTACCTGGCCGGCCCGGCGCGGACGTACGCGTCGGTGGCCCGGGGCCTGGGCATCAACCGCGAGACCCTCGGCACCATGTGCCTGCCCCCCTCCCCCACATTTTACGATGCGGTGGCGCCCCGCCGGTTATGGCCTCTGAGCTGGTCTGGCCTGCTCTCTGGACAGGCCGGAAAATGTCGGTGGGGGGCTCTAGTCTGGGGTGACCAGATGACGCGGGAAGGCGGCAACATGATCACAGGCGAGAAGATCACGACCGGCGAGCGCACCGACCTGCTGCAGGCGATGGCGAGGCACCGGTGGTTCCTCCGTCAGACGGTTCAGGGCCTGACCGACGAGCAGGCCGCGCGGCGCACCACCGTGAGCGCGCTGTGTCTGGGCGGTCTGATCAAGCATGTGACCCTCGTCGAGGCGAGCTGGATGCGGTTCACGGTGGGGGGTGCCGAGGCGATGATGAGTGAGCCCGCCGACTGGGAGGGCCAGTTCCGCATGGCCGAGGGCGAGACGCTGGCCGGCCTGCTTGAGACCTACGAGCAGGTGGCCCGCCATACCGAGGAGCTGGTGTCGACCCTGCCCGACCTGGACGCCTCCCACCCGCTCCCGGAGGCGCCGTGGTTCGAGCAGGGTGCGAGATGGTCGGTGCGCCGGGTTCTGCTGCACATCATCGCCGAGACCTCCCAGCACGCCGGTCACGCCGACATCCTCCGCGAGGCCCTGGACGGCTCGAAGACCATGGGATAGCCCCTCGGGGGCGAGCGACGCGGGATCCGGTCCGGCCCCTCGTTCATCGGGCGGGCCTGGCCGTCTCCAGTCCGATCAGGGGTCTTCCGATGGGGCCGCCAGGTCGCCGGTGGGCGGTGGGCGACCCGGCGGACATTCCCGATCATCGCGCTAGCCGAGCCGTACGGTGACCGTCTTCGAGCCGCCGCCCTGGTCCGACAGCCGCCCGAAGGTGAGTGTGAGCCTCGCGCCTGTCGTGGCGCTCACCAGGAGCGGATCGCCGTGGAGCACCTCGGTGACCGGCCGTTCCCAGGTCGCCGTCAGCCCGCTCAGGTCGCACGGAGGGTCCGACACGGTCACCGTGGCCGTGCCGTCGCCGCTCTCCCTGACGAGGACCGAGCAGGGGGCGGAGGCGGCCAGGCCGCCGACGGCTCCGTCGCTCCAGAAGTTGACGGCGGTGATCCCGAGCGACGGCACCTGGACACCCTGCTGGTGGGCGGTGTTGGCGAGCACCCGCGCCCAGCCGGGGTCGGCGGCGCGGGCCCGGGTCTCGGCCAGGCTCGCCCCCGGCAGGAGCAGGTAGAGGTAACCGGCCGAACCGGGGTCGACGCCGTGGTCGAGCCAGAGGGTCACGTAGCTCCGGGTCACCGGCAGTTCGGGCTCGGTGCGTTTCTGGCGCAGCGTGCGCAGGTGGGCGCCGCCGGGCAGGACGTAGCCGCCGTGGCCCTCCAGGTGTGCCCAGCCCGCCCTGTCGTCCACGGTGAGGAGCGCGTTGGTTCTGCGGTTGTCCACGACGGTCTCGACCGGCACGCCGTCCTTGCCGGTGATCCCGGCGCCCAGGCAGACCACCGCGTCGTCGAGGAAGAACCACGACTTGAAGGCCTCCATCGTGCTCTCGAAGCCGTTGAGGTGCTGACCGACCGCCGCGTACACGCCGTCGGTGGCGCCGCCCACCCAGCGGGCCTGCGGGCAGGTGTCGCCCCAGTCCTTACCGGCGCCGTCGGCAAGTCGCAGGGTGGAGACGGTCGTGCCGGGCAGCCGGTAGGGGTCGACGGTGGGCCAGAAGGAGTCGGAGTACTGGTCGCCGTGGCCCTGAGCCCACCAGTAGAGCATTCCCGAGCCTGTGTGCCAGCCGCGCGGGTTCTCGCCGTTGCCGTGCTCGTAGTGGCCGACCCGCCAGGAGGCCATGCTGAGCCCCGCGCACCAGTTCGGGCGGCGATGGACGGCGCGGGCGCTCATCGGCAGCAGCCGGTGTCCCACGGGTTCGTCGGCCGCCGGGATCGTGTCGTCGGCCAGGATCGCGGCGAGGCGGGCGTGGAACCCCAGGTCGTTGCTCTCGGCCGCCTTGAGCATGGGCTTGGGGGTGTCGCGGCGCGCCCACCCCTTGACCATGGCCTGCCAGCGGGCCCGCTCGGCGGTGGAGGCCGCGTCGCCCAGCAGCAGGATCGCGAAGGCGATCCCGCGTCCTTTCTCGTGGTCGCCGTAGGGTTTTCTGCCGATGCCACGGCCGCTGACGAGGTCCATGCAGAAGCCGTCGTGGATGAACGGCGCGAACGACCCCTCAACGGTGTCGAAGGCGATCTGCCTGTTCGGGTCGGCGACCTCCCACGGTGAGCCGCGCAGTACCGCCAGCAGTGTCGCGAGACCGGACAGCAGCACCGCTCCGTACCCTCCCTGGTAGGGGACGGAGGTGTGCTGGATGAACGAGCCGTCCCGGTAGAACCCGTCGCCCTCGGAGACGTAGGGGAAGACCGGCGACAGCGCCGAGGCGGCCAGTGTGGCCTTGGCCGGGTCGGAGCCGAGGACGGCGCGCAGCAACGTCACCGTGCACAGGTCCACCCGGTTGGCGCCGGTGCTGGTGCCCTTGTAGTCGTTCAGGACGCTCTCGGGGACGAAGTGGTCCACCGCTTCCCTCAGCGCCCCGTTCTGCTGGTCCGTCAGGTGCGAATCGATCAGCACGGCCGCGTCGAGGAGCTTCTTGGGGACGCCGATCTGCCAGTTCCACCAGTTGCCGACCGGGTCGGCGCCCGCGGCGTACACCTGCTGCCGGTAGTGGTCGACGCCGGTGGCGACGGCCGCCGCCAGGCTCGCGTCACCGGTCAGGCCGGTCCCGGGCAGGGCGTAGGCGCGGGCCATGGTCTGCAGCCGCGCCGGGGTGTCGGCGAAGGAGGGGAACGCCAGGTCGGGCCAGAGCGACGTGTCGGACGGCGCCATGGTGTCCCGGTGCCCGGCAGCCGTCGTTCCCATCTTCGCCAGCCGGGTCCGGTACGGCTCGGCCGCCGCGTCGAATCCCGACCCCGCCGTCACGTCCCGCCAGTTGCGGCGCAGCAGGGCGAAGGAGTCGTTCTCCGTGGACACGGTATACGTCCTCGGGATCAGCGCTCCAGCCGCGGTGACACCGCTGAGCTGGAGAAATAATCGCCTTGAATATCCATTCACGCGTAGATTATTACGCACAAATCCAATGGCGGGGATTGACTTGGTTTACTTGAGCTCTCGTCGTCTTATCCCCGGATCTCCAAGCGCACGGCTTCCTTGACACCACCCCCAAGCCCTTAATCACGTGGCCTTACTAACAGGGGAGCCCTCCCTATCAGGAGGGCGCCTCGACATTCCCGTCACCCCGACCATGAGAACGCCGGAGTGGTCCGGCCCCATCACCCCCGCAAGGGGCGCGATCGTGGCTGACGAATGGTCACACCGCGTCGGCTCTCGCCACCGGCGCCTGCTCTTTGCCGGACCGGCGGAAAGCGCCTGGCGTCTCTCCCCTTTGCGGCACCGGGCCGATATAAACACCGGGGTTGCGTCCACGGAGGCGGTGTACGAGTTTTCGCTGGTGAAAGACGTGGAGCGGGCCGCCTGGGGTCACAGCGTCCGCTCCGGAGGACGATTCTTCAGTGGCCGCGCTTGCGGGTGCCGTCCGCGAGTAGCGCGAGAACCTCGGTCGTGCGGTAGCGGCGGTGGCCTCCGGTCGTGCGAATGGATGCCGGCCTGCCCATCCCGGCCCAGCGGTTGACGGTTTTGGGGGCGACGCGTTCACCTGGGCGGGGCGCACCCGCATATCGACTGACTCGTCGTCCGTGACGGGGGTGTTGGGGAGATCCAAGTGAATCTGACCGGGGGGTGCCGCTCGAATGACCCTTCGTGGGGCAGAGCGATGAGGTGAGCAGCGGACGGGCCGGTCTTGGCGCGGTGCGGGACGCGCTGCGCGGTGTGATGCGGGACCCGGCGAAGGGCCGAGTGGGGGACGCGCCGGACAGACCGGTGAGCGAGTCGGTGGAGAACACACCGGATGACGTGCCGGACGGCCCGGCGGCGCGCACACCGGATGACATGGTGAACAGCCCGGCGGGGAGCGCGCCAGACGGCTCGACGGGTGGGCTGAGGCCGTGGGGGATGCTGGGCGCGTGCCTGCTCGTCGCGGTGGTCGTGGCGCAGGTCATGTCCGGGTTGCAGCCTCGGCCGATCCTGCTGACCAGCGTGATCGTGCTCCTGCTGGCGGCGAGCGCCCTGGCCTTCGCGGCCGGCGTTCACGGTCTCTCCCGGACGGTCGCCGCGTTCGCCGCCACGGTGACGGTCGGGTACGCGGCCGAGTGGGTCGGCATCAGGACGGGCCTGCCGTTCGGGGAGTACGGCTACACGGATGTGCTGTGGCCGCAGTTCGGCGGGGTTCCGGTGATCGTGGCGGTGGCGTGGGGCGGGATGGGGCTGGCCGCCCACGCGACGGCCTCGGCTGCGGCTCCGGGCGGCCGGACGGCGCGGATCGTGCTGGGCGCGCTGGCGCTCACCGCCTGGGACCTGTTCCTGGATCCGCAGATGATGCGGCTGGGCCTGTGGTCCTGGGAGGAGATCGGCCCCTACCGGGGGGTTCCGATCAGCAACTTCGTCGGCTGGCTGGTGGTCTCCCTGCTGGTCATGGTGTTGATCGACACCGTCCTGGCCGATCCGGCGGCCGGAGGCGACGGGCTGGTCTCGGTCTACACGGTGATGGCCGTCATGGAGACCGTGGGCTTCGCGGCGGTCTTCGACCCGCCTGACCGGCTGGTCGCCGTCACCGGGGGGATCTGCATGGGGGTGTTCGTCGTGTCGGCCTGGGGACGGCGGGGACCGCGAGGACCGGGGAAACCGGGGGACCTGAGAGGTCGAGGCGGCCGGGGGGATCGTGGGACGTGAACGTGAACGGGTTGGGGATGGAGGGCCGGATGGCTGAGGTGATCGTGGTCGGGGGCGGGGTGGGCGGCATGGTCTCCGCCCTGCTGCTGACCCGGCAGGGGCATCGGGTGCGCCTGTACGAGCGGTTGCCCCGGCTGGGCGGAAAGCTCGCCGAGCACCGGCGTGACGGTTTCACCTTCTCCCTCGGCCCCTCCCTGCTGACCCTGCCGGCCCTCTTCGGCGAACTCGGCCTGGAGCTGGACCTCATCCAGCCCCGGGAGCTGTGCCGCTACCGCTTCGCCGACGGCTCGACGCTGACGGCGCGCCGCGACCCGGCCGAGATGGCCGCGGAGGTGGAGCGGCTCGCACCGGGAGAGGGCCGTAACTGGCTGGCCTTCCACACGTGGGGGCGGGCCTGCTTCGAGGCGGCGAAGCGTACGTTCTTCGCCGGGCCGCTGAACCGGCCGCCCACGGAGGCGCGGCCGTCCGACCTGTCGGCGGTCGCGCCGGGCCGGACGCTCGACGGCCTGGCCCGCCGTTTCTTCACCGATCCGCGTCTGCGCCAGTACGTCGGCCGTTACGCGACCTACGCGGGTTCCAGCCCGTATCGGGCTCCGGCGGCGCTGGCCTGCGTCCCGGCCATCGAGCACGGAGAGGGCGGCTGGTACGTCTCCGGGGGGCTGCCCCGGATCGCCGACGCGCTGGCCGTGCTGCTGGACAAGGCGGGGGTCGAGGTCACGCTGGACGCCGAGGTGTCGGAGGTGCTCGCCGACGGCGACCGGGTCCTGGGGGTACGGCTGGCCTCCGGGGAGCGTGAACGCGCCGACGTCGTGGTCGCCAACACCGACGCGGCGGCGCTCTACGGGATGCTGCTGCCGGACCGGCGGCGGCTGCGGCGCATCGCCCGCCTCGGCACCTCCTCGTCGGTGTTCCTGCTGCTGGCGGGGGTGGAGGGCAGGACGGACGGCCTGGCGCACCACTCCATCGTCTTCTCCGCCGACTATCGGCGGGAGTTCGCCGACATCTTCGACCGGCGCAGGCCCCCGGAGGACCCGACCGTCTACATCGGCTGCTCGGCGGTGGACGACCCGTCGCAGGCGCCGGACGGGGCGGAGAACTGGGTGATGCTGGTCAACGTCCCGGCCCGTGATCCCGGGCGGTGGCCGATGTCGCCCGAGGCGTACCGGGACCTGGTGCTGGAGCGGCTGGCCGCCCGGGGGCACGACCTGTCGGGCCGGCTGCGCTCCGTGGACCTGTTCACCCCAGCCGACCTGCGGGACCGTTACGGCGCGTGGGGCGGGGCGATCTACGGCGGCGCCTACGACGGCCCGTTCGCGACGTTCCGCCGTCCGGGGAACAGGGGGCCTCGGCGCGGGCTGTATCTCGTGGGCGGCTCCGTGCATCCGGGCGGCGGGCTGCCGCTGGTGGTGATGGGCGGCCGAATCGTCGCCTCGCTGGTGCGGGAGGATTTCCCGCGATGAGGCCGCTCACGGTGCTCCAGGTCGCCGCCGCCGTCGCCGCCGGGGTACGGCTCGCCCGGGGGCGTGACCGGCTGCCGCCGCTGACCCCCGTCGAGACGACGGGCGCGCGGCTCTCGGTGGTGATCCCGGCCCGCGACGAGGAGAGCCGCCTCGGCCCCTGCCTGTCGGCCGTGCTCGCCGATCCGGCGGTCGCGGAGGTGCTGGTCGTCGACGACGAGTCACAGGACGGCACCGCGCGGCTCGCCGCCGACCTGGGCGCCAAGGTCGTCGCGGGCGCTCCCCTTCCGCCGGGGTGGGTGGGCAAGCAGTGGGCGCTCCGGCAGGGGGTTCAGGCCGCGGGTGGCGACGTCGTGGTGACCCTCGACGCGGACGCGCGGCCGTCGCCCGGCCTGTTCGGCGCGGTCGCGGCGGCGCTGGACGGCTACGACCTGGTCACCGTGGGGCCCAGGTTCGTCTGTGACGGGGTGGCCGAGCAGGCGTTGCACGCGTCGTTCCTGGCGACGCTGGTCTACCGGTTCGGCCCGATCGGACCGTCCACTCCCCCGCCGCCGCACCGGGTGGTGGCCAACGGCCAGTGCATGGCCTTCCGCCGTACGGCGATGCTGGACGCCGATGGGTTCGCACGGATTCGCGGGCACATGACCGACGACGTGGCGCTGGCCAGGATGCTGGCCGGCGACGGCTGGGCGGTCGGGTTCCTGGACGCGGGCGGCCTGCTGGAGGTCGACATGCACGAGTCGGCGGCCGGGGTGTGGCGAGAGTGGGGGCGGTCGCTGCCGCTCCGCGACGTCACCGGTCCCGGATGGCGGGCCGCAGACCTGGGAGTGGTCTGGCTCACCGCGGCCCTGCCGGTCCTGCGTCTGGCCGTGGGCCGGCCGACCCAGCTTGACCTGGGGTTGCTGGCCGTACGGCTGCTGCTGGCCGGTGCGCTGCGCGGCAGCTACACCCGGCCGGGTCCCGGTGTGCTGCTCTCGCCGCTGCTGGATCCGCTGGCGGCCGTACGGCTGACGCAGGCGACCCTGCGCCCGGTGCGTCACTGGCGGGGCCGTACCTATCCCGGGGTCATGAGCGGCGCGGCGTTCTGGCGGCCCGGGCGGCCTGGCCGAAGCGGAGGCCGATGAGGCACATCAGCGCCCCGGTGCCGGCCACCTGTTCGATCGGCGCGAAGAGGAGCTGGAACAGCGGGGCGCCGAACACCCCGACCCGTGTCCCGATGGCGAAGGACCTGGTCAGCAGGGTGATCACGGTCAGGACGGCGACGCCGAGCAGGAAGGCGGGCGGGCAGATGACGGCGAACCCGCCGACGAAGGCGAGGACGGACCGGCCGCCCCGGAATCCGGCGAACACCGGCCAGGCGTGCCCGATCATCGCGGCGGCCACCGCCGAATACACCGGCAGGACGCTCGCGCCGGTCACCACGCCGAGCCCCGTGGTGTGCGGGCCGCTCACCACCAGGGCGAGCAGCCCGGCGAACGTGCCCTTGAGCGTGTCTCCCGCGAAGACGGGCGCGGCGGCCCGCCGGCCGAGGTGTGCCCTGATGTTCCAGAAGCCGGGGTTGCGGTCGCCGGACTCGCGGGGGTCGAAGCCGTGCGCCCGTCCGACCGGCACCGCGACCGGCACGGATCCGAGAAGGTAGCCGCCGATGACCGCGACGAGCAGAGGGATCATCGCCTCGTTCCACCTCACCAGGTATGCGGAGTTGGGGGCCATGCGTCACATGGCGTTCGACCGGCCGGTGCTGGGGAGCACGCCGGGGTTGCTGTTCTGGCGGCTGCTCGGCTCCGGCCGGGGCACGTCGATGAGCCTGGGCGCGGACCTGCGCCGCTGGGCGCTGCTGGCGGTCTGGCGTGAGGAGCGGGCGCTGGACGACTTCCTCGCGACCTCTCCGGTGGCGGCGCGCCGGCGGGACGAGGCGCTGGAGTCCTGGCAGGTACGGCTGGTCCCGCTGAGTTCGCGCGGCCGGTGGGGCGGGGTCGAGCCGTTCGGCCCGGCCGCCGGGGAGGGTTCGGTGGCGGGCTGCGGGCCGGTGGCGGTGTTGACGCGGGCGTCGATCCGGCCCTCGCGGCTGGTGCCGTTCTACCGGTCGATCGCGGGGGTGGGCCGTCTGCTGCGGGAGCAGGACGGCTGTCTGGCCTCCGTCGGGGTCGGCGAGTGGCCACTGGCGCGGCAGGCCACGTTCTCGCTCTGGCGTGACGCCGGCGCGGTCCGGGAGTTCGCCTACCGCGGTGGCGCGCACCGGGAGGTGGTCGGACGGACCCGGGCTGAGGGGTGGTACTCCGAGGAGTTGTTCGCCCGGTTCGCCCCGTACGGCAGCGAGGGAACCTGGAACGGGGTCGACCCCCTCGCCCGGCACGGCGGTCACGGCCCCTGACCGGGCCCCGGGGTTTTCCCGGCGGCGGCCGGAGCCGGGGAGCGCGGGAGGCGGGATCGGGTGAGCGGGTGCACGATGTTGCCGGTGAGGCCGTCCGTGACGATCACGTCGACCGCGCCGGTCGGCACGTCGTGGCCCTCGGCGTTTCCGTGGAAGCGGAAGGACGGCGTCGACGACCACCGGATTCGACATGAAGTCCTCCTGACGACGGTGACAGGCGGGTTGGACAGCGGGACAGGGGGATGGAGGCCGGGACGGGCGGGCGGGCCGGTCCGTCTCAGGGCACCTGTACGGTCACTCGGCGTTCGGCCCGGTCGGCCGCCGAGGCCGCGAGCAGGTGCCGGGTGAAGATGGCGAGCCTGCGGCGCCGGGGCACGGCGGCCCGTCGTCCGAGGACGTCGTGGCGGGCGGCCTCGATCCGGTCGAGGATGCCGCCGTACAGCTCGCAGGCCGCGCGGACGCACGGCCGCGAGGAGGGGGTCAGCAGGTCGGGGCCCGCCAGGGCCTGCCGGTAGTGGTCGCGCGCCCGCTCGACCTCGAAGGCCAGCAGTTCGCGCACGGCGGGGGTGGGGGTGCGGCGCCCCAGGTCGGTGACGCGTACCCCGAACCTGTCCAGGTCCTCAAGCGGCAGGTACACCCGGCCCCTGGCCAGGTCCTCGGCCACGTCACGCAGGAAGTTGGTCAGCTGGAAGGCCAGTCCGAGCCGGCGGGCGGGCTCGCGCGCCCGCCCCGCCAGGCCCGGCAGCGGTTCGAGAACGGGCAGCATCATGGTGCCGATGACCGCCGCCGACCCCTCCATGTAGCCGAGCAGGTCGTCGTAGGTGGCGTAGCGGCCGACGGTCAGGTCCGCGCGCATCGAGCGGAGAAAGGCGTCGATGTCGGCGTGGTCGATGCCGAACGAGCGCACGGTCTGGGTGAACGCGGGGAGCACCGGGTCGTCGGTGTGGGCGCCGTCCAGTGCCAGGGCCAGCCGGGCGGTCAGGCCGTCGAGCGCCGCGGCCCGGTCGCCCGTCATGGTGAAGGAGTCCACGATCTCGTCGGCGTAGCGGGCGAAGCCGTACAGGGCGTGCACGTGGGGGCGTTTCCAGGCGGGCAGCAGCAGGGTCGCCAGATAGTAGGAGCGGCCGTGCCGCGCGTTGAGCCTGCGGCAGAACTCGTAACTGGCGGTCAGGGTCATCGGGGGGTCTCCAGGATGCGTTGCGCGGCCAGCCGGCCGGAGATCAGCACCGGCGGCACCCCGACGCCGGGCGCGGTGTGCATGCCCGCGAAGTGCAGGCCGGGGACGCGCCGGGCCCGTCCCGCGGGCCGGAACCAGGCCGTCTGGGAGAACCGGTGGTCCAGGGCGAACGGGGTGCCCGCCGAGTGACCGCGGCGGGCCCAGACGAGTGGGTCGAAGGTGAGCCTGGGAGCGTCCGCCAGGTCGCCGTAGCCGAGGTCGGCCAGCCTGCCGAGCAGGCGGTCCTCCAGCTGCGGGGTGAGCCGGTGCCAGTCGTTTCCGCCGTCCAGGTTGGCGGTCGGCTCCAGCACGGTGAGGGTGGCGTGGCCTCGGGGCGCGGCGGCGGTGTCCGACTCGGGGTAGGTGACCAGCAGGCTCGGGTCGGGCTGGGGCCTGCCGGCGCTCAGCGCCGAGAAGGTGGACGCCCACTGACGGCCGAAGTGCAGGGTGTGGTGGGCCTGGCCGGAGAGTTTCCGGTCGAGGCCGAAGTGGAGCACCAGGCAGGACGGCGAGTGGCGGGGACGGCGGAGCCGCCAGTCTCCCGCGCCGGCGGGCAGCAGCCCGGCGTGGGCGCGGGGCAGGTCGCAGGCGACCACCACGTGCCGGGCGGTCAGGCGTTCCCCGGTGTCGAGCCGGACGGCACAGACCCCGGAGGAGTCGGCCTCGACCTTGACGGCCCGCGTGCCGTACCTGATCCGCGCGCCCGCCTTCTCCGCCACGGCGGCCAGGGCCTGGGGGATGGCGTGCATGCCGCCGTGTTCGGGGAAGAAGACACCGCCGACGGTGTCCATGTGGGCGATCACGGCGTAGATGCCGAGGGCCTGCCGGGGCGACAGGCCCACGTACAGGGCCTGGAAGGTGTGCGCCCTGATCAGCCGGGGGTCGGTGAGGTGTGCCTCCACGAGCCGGTCCAGCCGTCTGAAACCGCCCAGGGCGGCCAGCCTCGCGAGGACCCTCGGCTGGGCCAGACTGCGCAGCCGCGTCATGTCGCGGTCGATGAACGAGGGCCACTCGGCGGCGAACAGCTCGCCGAGCCGGATCCTGAACCGCCGGTACCGGTCGGCCTCGGCCGCCCCGCACAGCTCGCGCACCCGCTCCGTCATGGCCTCCTCGCCGGGCACGATGTCCAGGTGGGAGCCGTCGTGGTAGCGGAGCCGGTAGTACGGGTCCAGCCGCCGCAGCGGGAGCAGGTGTTCCATGTCCTCACCCGCGGCGGCGAAGACGTCGGCCAGCACGTCCGGCATGGTCAGCACCGAGGGGCCGGTGTCGAAGCGGTACTCCCCCAGGTTCGCGGTCCCGCAGCAGCCTCCCGGCGTCTCCAGCGCCTCCACCAGCGTGACCTCCCGTCCGGCCGCGGCCAGTCTGACCGCCGCGGCCAGGCCGCCGAGCCCGGCGCCGATCACCACGACCGGGCTCACGAATCCTCCCCCGCCGACGGGCGCGCCGGCCCGCCCGGTCCCGGGTCGGCTCCGACGGGTCTACCGGCGGTGGTGACCATCACATCGCTCCTCTGCGTCGATGGAGATAACTTCGCGAGCGGGACCGCGTTCGGATGCGCCCGGACGATGACGGGCCGGACAGGCCGACGATCGGCGTGTCCGCGGCGGGCCGGAACCCGCCGTGGGAGGTCAGCAGATTCTCGGCAGGGGGTCGCCGACCAGCAGGTCGACGATGCGGGTGCCGCCGAAGGAGGTCTTCAGCAGCACCAGCCCCGGAGGGTCGTCACCGATCCGTCCGATGACGGCCGCCGCCGAGCCGAGCGGGTGGGATCGGAGGGCGGAGAGCGCGGCCTCGGCCGACCGCTCGGCCACCACCGCGACCATCCGGCCCTCGCAGGCGACGTAGAGCGGGTCGATCCCCAGCAGCTCACACGCCCCGCGTACGGGCGGGCAGACCGGGATCGCCTCCTCGTCGAGCACGACCGCGACCTGCGACGCCTCGGCGATCTCGTTGACGATCGTCGCCACCCCGCCCCGGGTGGCGTCGCGGAGGCAGCGGACCTCCCCGTCGTCGCAGGCGTCGAGCAGCCGGGCGGTCAGGGCGTTGAGTGGCGCGGTGTCGGAGGCGAGGTCGGCCCGGATGTCGAGCTCGCCCCGGGCGAGCATGACGGTGACGCCGTGCTCGCCGACGGGGCCGGACACGATGACCGCGTCGCCCGGGCGTGCCGAGGCGGCGCTGAGCCGGATCGGCCGCTCCAGCGTCCCGACACCCGAGGTGGTGATGTAGCAGCCGTCGGCCTTGCCCCGCTCCACCACCTTGGTGTCGCCGGTGACGATCGACACGTCCGCCGCCCGCGCCGCCGCCGCCATCGAGGCGGTGATGCGCCGCAGGTCGGCGATGGGGAAGCCCTCCTCCAGGATGAAGGCGGCCGACAGGTGTCTGGGGCGTGCCCCGCACATCGCCAGGTCGTTGACGGTGCCGTTGACGGCCAGGTCGCCGATGTCCCCGCCGGGGAAGAACAGCGGCGTCACCACGTACGAGTCGGTGGTGAAGGCCAGCCCGTCGACGGTCGCGCCGTCCTCCAGCGGCTCAAGCAGCGGGTTGCGGAACGCCTCCAGGAACACCGCCTCGATCAGGGTGTGGGTGGCCTTGCCCCCGGCGCCGTGCGCGAGTGTGACGCGGTCCTCCCGAACGCGGGCCCTGCGGCGGCGCACCCGGGAGATCCGCGCCAGGACCTCCTCCTCCCGGCTCGGGCGCGCGGCTTCTCCCGGAGCGCGTGTCCCGGCCGAGGCCGGAGCCCGCGTCCCGGTCACGGTTCCCGCCGGGGGGCGCGCTCCGGTCCCGCCTTCCCCCGAGGGGCGGGCCCCGGGCCCGGTCTCCTCCGTGGTCCGTGCCTCGGAGTCCGGGTGTCCGGTCCGGCCCGTCGTGGTCTCCGCCCGGAGGGCGGTGCCTTCGTCGGCGTCCATCGAAAATCCGTCGTTTCCTCTCGCTGGGCCGCGCCGGGCGGATCCCGCCCCGGTGCCGCTCTCCGGACGGCCTCCCCGTCCCCATCCCCGTGTCCCGATGTCCCCGTGCCCCGATGTCCCCGCGTCCCCGGTGCCTCGCGCCGGGGACGCCGGGACGCGGGTCAGCCCCGGGTCGCCTCCCTGACCCGTTCGCGGGAGAACCGGCCGAAGTTGTAGTACGCCGCGCACGCGCCCTCGGACGAAACCATGCAGGTGCCGATCGGGGTCTCCGGGGTGCACGCGGTGCCGAACACCTTGCACTCCCACGGTTTGAGCACGCCCTTGAGCACCTCGCCGCACTGGCACGCCTTGGGGTCGGCCACCCGGCTGCCGGGGATCTGGAAGATCCGTTCGGCGTCGAAGGCCGCGTACCTCTCCCGCATCCTGAGCGCCGAGTGCGAGATGAACCCCAGCCCGCGCCACTCGAAGTACGGCCTCGGCTCCATCACCTCGTTGATGACGCCGAGCGCCTTGAGGTTGCCCTCCCAGGGGACCACCCGGGCGTACTGGTTCTCCACCTCCGTCCGCCCCTCGGCGAGCTGCACCAGGATCCGGTAGACCGAGTGCAGCACGTCGAGCGGCTCGAACCCGGCCACCACCAGGGGCTTGCCGTAGTCCCCGGCGATGAACCCGTACGGCAGGCAGCCGATCACGGTGGAGACGTGGCCCGGCCCGATGAACCCGTCCAGGCGCAGGTCCGGGGAGTCCAGAATCGCCTTGATCGCGGGAATGATCGTCACGTGGTTGCAGAAGACCGAGAAGTTCCCGATCCCCTCGGCCTCCGCGCGCAGGACGGTCATCGCGGTCGAGGGCGCGGTGGTCTCGAACCCGATCGCCATGAAGACCACGCGGCTGGCGGGGTTCTGCCGGGCGATCTTCAGGGCGTCCAGCGGGGAGTAGACCATGCGGATGTCCGCGCCCCGCGCCTTGGCGTCGAGAAAGGACCCGTTCCCGCCGGGCACCCGCATCATGTCGCCGAACGACGTCATGATCACGTCTGGCTGCCCGGCGATGTGGATGGCGTCGTCCACCCGCCCCATGGGGATGACGCAGACCGGGCAGCCGGGGCCGTGCACCAGGGTGACGGTCTCTGGAAGGTAGTCCTCCAGCCCGTGCCGGTAGATGGTGTGGGTGTGCCCGCCGCACACCTCCATGAACTTGTAGGCACGGCCCGGCTCGCAGAGCGCGGCGATCCGGGCGGCGAGGGCCTCGGCCTTCTCGGCGTCGCGGTACTCGTCGACGAAACGCATCGGACCTCACTCCTTTTCGATCATGGATTCTCTGAGGGCCTCGATCTCGTCCTCGTACGCCTGGCCGATGCTTTCGAGGAAGTCGAGCGCCGCCTTGGCCTCCACCTCGTCGATCTTCGACAGCGCGAACCCGACGTGGATGAGAATCCAGTCGCCGGGCAGGAGGGACTCGTCCTCCAGCAGGCCGACGTTGATCGCGCGCTGGACGCCGCTGACGTCGACCATCGCCAGATCAGGACGGTCCGCCAGGATTTCCACGATCTCCCCGGGAATCCCCAGGCACATGAGCCGCCTCCGCCATCTGGATGGATTCGAGGACGAGATCGTCGCCGCCCTCGGTTTCGATATCGGTGCCACCGCACTCGGGGCAGGTGACGAAGGGGTCCACGGAGGCCGCGGTCTGGCCGCAGGAGCGGCAGACGAGCTGCACCGGGACGATGACCAGGTCCACCTGGGCGCCCTCGGCCAGCGAGCCGTCGGCGACCAGGGCGAAGGCGTGGTTGATCGCCGGCTCCGTGATGCGGAGCATGGCGCCCGCCTGTACGCGCGCGCGCCGTACCCGCCGGCCGTCGGCGCGGTTCTCCACCGCGGCGAGGATCGCCTCGGCGATCCCGAACTCATGCATGACTGACTTCACCTCGTTTTTGTCGAATATCCCTTGCTGGACGCTGGGTGCGGTCCCGCCGGGCCGTGTGCCACGGCCGGTGCCGGACGGTCCCGCGGACCCGGAGCCGTCACATGTTCCGCATCTTCAGATAGCGTTTGACGTCGGGCAGCGTCTGGTAGGCCACCACGGCCACCCCCACCACCAAGGCCACTATGACCAGGCGTTTCAGCATGATTTTTCCTCCTTCCGGCCTGCGCTGGTGAGCATCGTCGCGATCTGTTCCCGGATCAGTCCGGCGACCAGATCCGCCGCCGGGCCGACGGCGTCGGCGACCGGCTCGCTCAGTTCCATGCCGGGCGAGAGGTCGGCGCCCTCGCAGCCGACGAGCAGGACCCTGCCGGTCTCGCCGCCGAGCGTGCCGGCCAGCGCCAGGACCGCCTCGGGCGTCATCGCGTGCGCGTCGACGAAGGACTCCGGGCGGTCGCCGGGCCGCGGCTCGATCACGTACAGCGTGCCGGGCGGGCCGCCGCGCGAGACGACGTCGACGAGGATGACGAGGTCGTAGCCGCCGCCGGTGAGCTCGTAGGCGAGGTGGACGCCGCGGATGCCGAAGTCGGTGACCACGACCCCGTCGGGGAGCTCCGCGGTGGCCAGGCGCCCGGCCACCGCGACGCCGAAGCCGTCGTCGCCGAGGAAGACGTTGCCGACGCCCGCGACGAGGATCCTCACGCGCTGACCTCCTCGTCCCCGAGCGCCCCGGGCGTGCCGGGTGATTCCAGCGGTTCGACCTCGTCCGGGGCGAAGTAGAGGAACCGCCCGTGGGAGCGGTGCAGGTCGGCCCCCGGATCCTCCTCCAGGGTGACGGCCAGGTGCCGCGCCCCGTCCAGATCGAGGAGTACGGCCTCCACCAGCGCGGTCCGGCCGGCCAGGAACATGTCGTGGGCGTCGGCCCGCCGGGTTCCGGGGGCGAGCCGGACCCGGCTGCCCTTCGCGACCGCCACCCCGGCGACGATCACGCTGTCGGTCTCCGGCGACACACCGGGGTCCGCCGCGGGATCCCACCACGGCGTGTCGGGCCGCCGGGCGGGCTCACCCAGGTAGCGGATCACACCGTGCAGCCGTTCCACCATCTCGGGCGGCATGTCGCCGACCATGTCGATGAGCCGGGCCGCCCGGGGATCGGTCGCGCGGGCCTGGCGCGTCTCCTCGTCGGTGAGGGTGAGCGTGCGCAGGTGGAGGATCTCGTCGATCTCGGTGGAGTCGAACAGCTCGCCCGGGCTCTCCGGGGCGATGTCCGGATAGTCGGACAGGATGATCGGTGACGACAGCACCACGTCGCGGTGGCCGGGCTCACCGACCAGGACCGGCCAGGCGCGCTCGTTACGGCAGGCGTCGGCGGCCCGCCGGGCCCACTCCGGGGGGTCGGTCAGCGAGACGAAGGCCCCGCCGTCCACCCCGATGATCAGGTGCGCCGAGATCAGCGAGCGCCGCAGCGCGTGCTCGCGCGGGGCGTCCGGCTCGTCCCAGCTCACGGTGTTCTCCACCTGGACGCGCAGCCGGGTGAGACCGTACGGCCCGGCGTGCCGGTCGATCCCGATCCTGAGCAGCGCCCGCACCGGCAGGTGCTCGGAGACCACGCGGCCCTCCTGCTCACCGGAGGGCGACAGGATCGGCTCGGCCGAGCGGTCTCCGGGAACGCGCACCTCGACCGTCCGCTCGCCGTCGAGCAGGGTGGCGAGGGGGAGCACGACCTCGGTCTCACGCTCGGTCGCCTCGTCGAAGGTGAGGTAGTCCGTCCCACCGCTGGTCAGCTCGGCGACCGGCCGGTAGCCGCCGCCCTCGGCGCGTTCGACGGAGCGGGCCTTGACGTGGAGGAAGCGCAGGCACAGGTGGAGCGTGGCGTCCTCGGCCCGTTCGAGCAGGCACTCGGTCACGCTGTACGAGGGCTCGGCGGTGGCGGTGAAGCCGGGCGGCACGAGCACCCCGAACTGCCAGCGCACCCGGTTCTTGGCGGCCGAGGCCCGGTAGGGGTAGAGCAGGTACCCCTCGTACAGCACGGCGTCGGCCACCCTGCGGGCGATCTCCATGGGCACGCTCATCCGGGCGTCTCCTTGAGCAGCACTTCCACGGCCTCGTCCCAGGTGGCCAGTGCGCGTTCGGACTTGAACCGGTGCAGGGCCCGCAGGACGTCCCGGCGGAGCCGTAGCCAGCCGGTCTCCGGGAAGTAGCGGTCCATCAGTTCCCGCCAGACGGGCACCGGCAGCCGGTGGCGCGTCTCGCAGTGCCAGGGCACCTGGCCCACGGTGAAGCCGTGCTCGGACCTGGCGAACACGGTGCCGCTGAAGAGCATGAGCAGCGGGATCTCACCGTCGTCGAGTGCGGCGAAGTACTTGCCCGCGGCCACCTCCAGGTCGTAGCTGCAGGGCACGGGCACGTCGATCTCGGTGACCCCCCTGAACGAGGGGACCATGATCGAGACGTTGGCGAACTGCAGGGGCTTCAGCGTGTCGCCCCACCGCGAGGGGTCGCCGAAGAGGTCGCCGAGCAGCTCGACCTCCGCCGGGCCGTACCGTCTGAGGTGGGGTTCCACCCGGATCTGGCAGCGCAGCGCGACGGCGTGCACCCCGTCGGGGGAGGGTTCGGTGACGCGCAGCCGGAAGACCAGCGTCGGGAAGGCCGCGTGGGGCTCCGCCCGCGCGCCCAGGCAGTCGAACTGGAGCTCATTCACCCTCGTCGTCCTCTCTTGAGGGCACGGGTGCCGACGGCACCCCTCTGGACGCCACCCTTCTGGACGGCGCCGTGCTGAACGGCGCCGTGCCGGGCGACGCGGGGTGACCTCGGCGGCGCAGCTCCGCGAAGAAGCCGTCGATGGCCCGCCACGCCTCCTGGCCGCCGTCGAACCCCTTCCAGTGCAGCCGGACCAGGCCGACCAGCTCGTAGCAGGCGTCGATCGGCACCAGGTGGCACGCGAAGCCGCCCTCGGGGCCGCGATCCACCAGCAGCGCCTCCACGTCGGGCCGGACGTCGGCGAGCACCGGGTTCTCCGCCGTCACGCGCTCCCAGGTCTCCAGCGGCAGCAGGGACTCGGTGGCCCCCGCGGGGCTCGGATAGAGGGCGACGGTCCGGTCCAGGACGGAGTTGCGGAAGAAGAACGCGGTGCGGACCGGGATCTGGAGCTCCTCCCAGTCGGCCGAGGTCAGCCGGAACGACGGGAGGTGCAGGTAGCGTTCCGGGACCGAGCGGTGGCGGCGCCGGCCCGTCTGCTCGTGGGTGAAGAGCAGATAGCAGCTCCGGCAGGCGCACAGCAGCGCCCGGCTCTCGGTGTTCACCACGTGGCCGTGGTCCCCACCGGCCGGTTCGGCGCACAGGTCGCATCGCGCCGCCTCCGCCCTGGTCTCCGTCTCCGTCTTCGGCGGCTCGCGGAACCGCCGTAGTCCGGTGGCCGTCACGAGACCCCCTCCGGTACCGGGTGCGGTCCCGGCGGGCGGCGCCGGATCTGCAGCAGCGGGGCGGGTCCGGCGGCCACCCCCTCGACGTCCACCCTGGACACCTCGGGCGCGGCGCGCGCGACGGCGCGTTCGATCGCCCTGGTCACGGCGGTCCGCGAGGAGGGGCAGCCGGGGCCGGCGCCCCGCAGGCGCAGCCGTACCACGCCCGTCTCCTCGACGGCCACCAGCTCCACGTCCCCCGCGTGGCCGCCCAGGTGGGGCCGGACCTCTTCGAGGGCCGCGCGGACGCGCTCCTGAGTGCTCAGCGGGTGCAGGTCGTGCAGCACCAGCAGGCCCGCGACGAGGTCGTCGGCCGTGAGACGGTGCAGGACCCGCGCCGCCTCGGCCTCGGTGACGATCTCGACGACGCGCTCCAGGCCGGCGCCGTACAGCTCGACGAGGGCCCGGACGAGCTCCTCGGCCTTGGTCCTGACCGGCTCGCCGAGCGTGGCGAGTTCGGCGAGCAGCGCCTCGACGCGGTTCCCGGCGGCCTGGACGTCATGGGCTGGCGGCATCTGCTCGGGCTTCCTCTCCTGACGCCGGGGAGCGGGCGGCTCCCCGGCGGCCGACGGGTCACGTGGTGTTGAAGGCATGGGGGCTGTGCAGTTTGCGGAGTTCCTTGCCGCCGCCGAGGTACATGTGCACCCCGCACGGCAGGCAGGGGTCGAAGCTGCGCACCGTGCGCATGATGTCGATGCCCTTGAAGCTCTCCGGCGGGTTCTCCTCGAAGATCGGGGTGTTCTGCACCGCGTCCTCGTAGGGGCCCGGCACCCCGTTGACGTCCCGGACGCTGGCGTTCCACGGCGTCGGCGGGTACGGATGGTAGTTGGCGATCTTCCCGTCCCGGATCACCATGTGGTGCGAGAGCACCCCGCGCACCGCCTCGGTGAACCCGCAGCTGATCGCCTCGTCCGGCACGGTGAACGGCGCCCAGGTCTCGGTCCGGCCGCCCCGCACCTCCGCCAGCCCCTGTTCGGCGAAGTACAGCGCGCTCGCCGCGGCGTAGGCCTGGAAGTAGGTGCGGGCCCGGTTGCGCTCCAGCGCGTTGGAGAGCGGCTGGCCGTTGTGCTGGGGAATCGTCCACTCGAACGTCTTCTCCGGCATGGTGGCGGTCTTCGGCAGGTTGATCTGCACGCTGTGGCCGGTCGCCTTGACGTAGCCCATGTCGACCCGGCCGGAGAGCGCGGTCGACCAGAGCCTGGCGATCGGCCCGCCGCCGGTGTCCAGGGCGAGCATGTCCTTCCCGTCGAACCACCGCGGCGACATCACCCAGCTGTACTTGTCGTTGAAGTCGCGTTTCTGCGGGTGCGGGATGGTGTGCTGGTTCCACGGGTGGCGGATGTCGACGGGGTTGCCCAGCGGGTCGTGGGTGACGAAGGGCTGCCGGCCCTGCCAGTCGTCGTAGTAGGAGCTGCCCAGCAGGATCCGGATGCCCAGGTTGATGTCGACCAGGTCGCTGGTGACGAGCCTGCCGTCGACGATCACGCCCGGGGTGACGAACATCCGCCGCCCCCAGTCGCTCATGTTCTGATAGGTGAAGTCGCAGTGCGCCGGGTCGTTGAAGCTGCCCCAGCAGCCGAGCAGCACCCGGCGGCGGCCGACCTCCTCGTAGCCGGGCAGCGCCTGGTAGAAGAAGTCGAACAGGTCGTCGTGCATCGGCACGACCCGCTTCATGAACTCCACGTACCGCATGAGCCGCGACAGGTAGTCGGTGAACAGCTGTACGGTGGCCACCGTGCCCACCCCGCCGGGGTACAGGGTGGACGGGTGGACGTGGCGGCCCTCCATCAGGCAGAACATCTCCCGGGTGAGCCTGCTCATCTGGAGCGCCTCCCGGTAGAACTCCCCCTCCAGCGGGTTCAGCGACCGCATGATGTCGGCGATCGTCTTGTAGCCGTGGTCGGCCGCGTGCGGGCACTCGGTGCGCTCGGCCAGCGTCCACACGCCGGGGTTGGTCTCGCGCACCATCTTCTCGCAGTAGTCGACCCCGACCAGGTTCTCCTGGTAGATGTTGTGGTCGAACATGTACTCGGCCGCCTCGCCGAGGTTCAGGATCCACTCCCCCAGCGCGGGAGGGCGCACCCCGTAGGCCATGTTCTGGGCGTAGACCGAGCAGGTGGCGTGGTTGTCACCGCAGATCCCGCAGATCCGGCTGGTGATGAAGTGCGCGTCCCTGGGGTCCTTGCCCTTCATGAAGATGCTGTAGCCCCGGAAGATCGACGAGGTGCTGTAGCACTCCGCCACCCTCCTGTTCTTGAAATCGATCTTGGCGTAGACGCCCAGGCTTCCCACGATCCGCGTGATGGGATCCCAGGCCATCTCCACCAGCTCGTCGCTCTGCTGCGACGAGCCGCTCCGCTGCGATGAGGTCGTCATGTCAGCTCCACGGCGCCTTGTATCCGGTGAGCAGCTGATGGCCTTTCCTGCGCCACTTCGGCTCCTTGTCGACTGTTCTGAGGGTGATGTCGCGTAGGGTGCGGATCACTCCGCCGTAGGCGGTGCTGACCGTCGAGGAGATCCGGGCCCCCGGCGGCTCGTCCATGAACGGCATGAACTTGTCGGGGAACCCCGGCATCGTGCACGCGATGCAGATCCCGCCCACATTCGGGCATCCGCCGATGCCGTTCATCCAGCCCCGCTTGGGCACGTTGCACTTGACGACCGGCCCCCAGCAGCCGATCTTGACCAGGCACTCGGGCGAGCCGTACTCGGTGGCGAACTGCCCCTGCTCGTAGTAGCCGGCCCGGTCACAGCCCTCGTGCACCGTCTGGCCGAACAGCCAGGTCGGCCGGAGCGCCTCGTCCAGCGGGATCATCGGCGCCTGCCCGGCCAGCTGGTACAGCAGGTACAGGATCGTCTCCGACAGGTTGTCCGGCTGGATCGGGCACCCCGGCACGTTCACGATCGGCAGCCCCGCCTTCGACCGCCAGTCCCAGCCCAGGTAGTCGGCCACCCCCATCGCCCCGGTGGGGTTGCCGGCCATCGCGTGGATCCCGCCGTAGGTGGCGCAGGTGCCCGCCGCCAGGATCGCCGTCGCCTTGGGCGCCAGCCGATCCAGCCACTCGCTGGTGGTCATCGGCTGGCCGGTGGCCGGGTCGGTGCCGAACCCGCACCAGTACCCCTCCTGCTTGATCGACTCGTTCGGGATCGACCCCTCCACCACCAGCACGAACGGGTCCAGCTCGTCCCGCGCGGCCTTGAAGAACCACTCGATGAACACGTCGGCGCCCTGCGTGGGACCGGAGTCGAAGGCCAGCAGCGGCCAGTGCACCTCCACCTTCGGCAGCCCCGGGAACACGCCGAGCAGGATGTCCTCGATGCTCGGCTGGGTGGCGGCGGTCAGCGAGACGGAGTCGCCGTCACAGCTCAGCCCCGCGTTGATCCACAGAATGTGCACCGGCGGCTCGTCCTGTTGCCGAGGCCCGCTCCCTGCCCGTTCCGTCGACGCTGCCATGGCGCCTCCCCGTTCTTCGTCGATGGCGATGGATCCTGATCGAGTCGGGGGACTGTGCGGTGGGGGCGTGTCGTGGCGGGCTCCGGCCGGGCCGGCCGGCTCAGCCGGTGTTGTGGGCCCGCGGGGCGGTCACCGCTCCGAGCGCGTGCTGGGTGAGCTCCCAGAGCACGTGGTAGACCGTCGTCTGCGCCTCCTGGATCCGGTGGACCGACGACGACGGGATGACGAACAGATAGTCGAGCAGGTCCAGGTCGGCCAGCCTTCCCCCCTGGTCCCCGGCCAGGCCGACGGTGAGCATGCCCTGACGGGCCGCCTCCTCGAACGCCTGCAGGACGTTGAAGGAGCCGCCACTCGTCGACAGGCCGACGGCGATGTCACCGCGCCGTCCGAGCGCGGCGAGCTGGCGCGCGAAGACGACGTCGAACCCCACGTCGTTGGAGAGCGCGGTGACCACGGCGACGTCGCTGGTCAGGGAGAGCGCCGGCAGGGACAGGCCGTAGTCGGGGTACAGGAAGGTGGTCGCCACCTCCTGGGCGTCGGTGCTGCTCCCGCCGTTGCCGAAGGCGAACAGCCGGCCGCCCGAGGCGAACCGGATGGCCATCTCCTCGGCGCACTCCACGAGCTCGTCCCCCGCCACCTCGGCCACCTGCCAGCGCAACCGGATGATCTCGGCGGCCTTCTCCTCGGTGGACCGGCGGGCCTCGGCCAGCACCGAGTCGAGGTCGGCCTGCCCCGGATAGAGGAAGGGGTACAGCCCGCGCACCCCCTCGGCTCTCGGCTCCTCAAGCATGCTCATCGCCACTCCCCCCGGAGACCACCGCGATCGCCTCCTTGGCGTGCACCAGAACGGTGTCACCGACCGAGGCGTCGACCAGCGCGACGCTCACCTCCTGGAACACGCCGCCGACGTCGACGACGATCGCCAGGTCCCGCTCCGACAGCCGGACCACCGTGACCGGCACCGCCTCGTCCGCGCAGGTGACGCATGTGCCGCCGGAACAGTCCGCGAGCCCGGTCATCCGGCCGCCCCGTCGCCGATCAGGCCCGGCTGCTCGAAGAGCACGTGGACCAGCTCCCACAGGACGTGGTAGACGGTGACGTGGATCTCCTTGACCACCGCGGGGTCGTCGGAGGCGGCGATCAGGACGTGGTCGGCCGCCCCGTCCCGCGCGATGGCGCCGCCGTCGCCGCCGACCAGGGCGAGGGTGAACAGGCCCAGCTCCCGGGCCGTCTCCAAACCGCGCAGGACGTTCTCGCACCCGCCGTCGCGGGAGATGCCCAGCGCCATGTCGGCCGGGTCCGCCCACTGGCGCACCTGGTGGGCGAAGGTCTCCGCGAGCCCCTCACGGCCGCTCACCCCGCTGACCGTGGCCGAGTCGTTGCTCAGCGCCACCGCCGGCAGTGCCCTCTTGCCCACGATGACCGGGTGCATGAACTCGACCGTGATGTGGGCCGCGTCCGTGCCGCCGCCGCCGTTACCGAAGACGATCAGCTTTCCGCCGCGGCGGAAGCGGGCCGCCATCTCCCGGCACGCCTGGGCGATGCGCTCGGAGTCCGCCGCGAGCGCGTGGCCCGCCGAGTCGCGCCTGAGAAAAGCCTCGCCGACTGCTGGATGCATGGTCGATGTCACTGGCATGTGAACACTCCGTTGTCTACGGTAGTCGCCAGGCTACGTTGCGTGGTCGGCACGCTGACACCTCCGGCACCACAACCCGGGGTAAAGGTCTGATCACAGAGGTGACCTTTCCCCCATGTCGCGCGCGCCCGCCCCCGGCGGCCTGTAAAGGGGCCGGAGGATGACCGCATGAGCAGCGGACGGACACCGGCCGAGTCCCCGACCCGCGTCAGGATCCAGGTCGAGGGGATCGTGCAGGGGGTGGGGTTCCGCCCGCACGTCCACTCCCTGGCCCGGCGGCTGGCGCTGTCCGGCTGGGTGGGCAACGACGGGCGGGGCGTGTTCATCGAGGCCGAGGGCGCGGCGGCGGACGTCGCGCGCTTCCAGAAGGACCTGCGGGGGCACGCGCCGCCACTGGCGGTGATCGACCGGATCACCTCGACCGCGATACCGGCGCGGGGGGAGATCGGGTTCCACATCGCCGACAGCGTCACCGAGGACGTCACCGGCGTCACCGGCGTCAAGGAGGGGAGCGGGCGGGCCGCGCTGGTCTCCCCCGACGTCGCGACCTGCGCCGACTGCCTGGCCGAGCTGTTCGACCCGGCCGACCGCCGGTACCGGCACCCCTTCGTCAACTGCACCGGCTGCGGGCCGAGGTTCACCGTCGTCAGGGACCTGCCGTACGACCGTCCGGCCACCACGATGGCCGCCTTCGCCATGTGCGAGCGGTGCGCGGCCGAGTACCACGACCCGGCCGACCGCCGCTTCCACGCCCAGCCGATCTGCTGCCCGGCCTGCGGTCCGACGTTGCGGATACTCGACGGCCGGGGCCGCCCCCGCGACGACGACCCGATCGCCGCGGCGGCCCGGCTGCTGGACTCGGGCGGCGTGCTGGCCGTCAAGGGTCTCGGGGGCTATCACCTGGCGGTCGGCGCCGGCGACGAGGAGGCCGTGCGGGCCCTGCGCTCGCGCAAGCACCGCGAGGACAGGCCGTTCGCCGTCATGGTCGCCGACCTCGACGCCGCGCGGGCCCTGTGTGAGGTGGACCGGGAGGCCGAGCGGCTGCTCACCGGCCCCCGGGCGCCGATCGTGCTGCTCCCCCGCCTGCCGGGCGCCCCACTGGCCGAGGCGGTCGCGCCGGGCGAACGCAGGCTCGGTGTGCTGTTGCCGTACACGCCCGTGCACCACCTGCTCGCCGCGGAGTTCGCCGGGCCGTACGTGCTCACCAGCGGCAACCTCTCCGGCGAGCCCATCGCCTACCGGGACGGCGAGGCGCTCACCCGGCTCGCGGGCGTCGCGGACGGCTTCCTGACCCACGACCGCCCGATCCACGTCCGCGCCGACGACTCGGTGGTCGCCGTGGCCAGGGGGCGCGAGCTCCCGCTGCGCAGGTCGCGGGGGTACGCCCCCGAGCCGCTCCGGCTCGCCCGGCCGGTACGGCGGGCCGTACTCGCCTGCGGGGCCGAGCTGAAGAGCACCTTCTGCCTGGCCCGCGAGGATCGCGCCTTCGTCTCCCCGCACATCGGCGACCTGGAGGACTACGAGACGCTGCGCTCCTTCGCCGCGGGGATCGACCACTTCCGGCGGCTGTTCGGCATCACCCCGGAACTGGTCGCCCACGACCCGCACCCGGAGTATCTGTCCACCAAGTACGCCCGCGACCTGTACGACGGCGGCGGGGTGGAGCTGGTCGAGGTCCAGCACCACCACGCGCACATCGCCTCCTGCCTGGCCGACAACCGGGAGACCGGACCGGTGATCGGGGTGGCCTTCGACGGTCTCGGCTACGGCACCGACGGCACGCTGTGGGGCGGTGAGCTGCTGATGGCCGACCTCACCGGCTTCACCCGCGCCGGCTGTCTGGCGCCGGTGCCCCTGCCGGGCGGCACGGCCGCGGTCAGGCAGCCCTGGCGGATGGCCGCCGCGCACCTGGACGCCGCCTACGACGGCACGCCGCCCGACGACCTCCCGGTGCGCTCACGGAACAGCCGGAACTGGGACGACGTGGTGGCCGTGGCCAGGTCCGGCGTGAACTCCCCGCTCACCTCCAGCGCCGGGCGGCTGTTCGACGCGGTCGCGGCGATCATCGGCCTCCGTGACACCGCCGGCCACGAGGGGCAGGCCGCGGTCGCGCTGGAACAGCGGGCCGATCCCGCCGAGGTGACGGCCTATCCGGTCCGGCTCTCCGGTGGTGACCCGCTGCTGATCCAGGCCGGTGACCTCGTCCGGGCCGTCGTCGAGGACCTGCGGTGCGGGACCGACCCGGCGGTGGTCTCCGCCCGCTTCCACAACGGCCTGGCCGCGGCGACCGCGGCGGGCTGCGTACGGCTGCGCGCGGACAGCGGCGTCGGCACCGTCGCCCTGTCCGGCGGGGTCTTCCAGAACCGGCTGCTGCTCGACCGGCTGGTCCGCGTCCTCCGGCACCACGGTTTCCGGGTGCTGACCCACCGTCACGTCCCGCCCAACGACGGCGGCATCAGCCTCGGCCAGGCCGCCGTGGCCGCGGCGCGCGACGAGCTCGGCCCGCTCTGACACCCCATCGGCGCCCGCGGGTTCGCCCCCTTGGTCATCGCGCACGTTCCCGGTTATCTTCCTGACATCGGGTGGGGACGGAGGCTGCGGTGCTGGACGGCGGGAAACCACTGGAACCGATCTCTGTGACGGCACCCGCCGCCCGCCGGGCCACCACGGCCCGGGCGGACGGCGGAGCACCGTCCGGGGCGCCGCCCGGGACACGGCCCGGGGCCTCGCGGGCGGTGCGCGGATGACGTCTCTGCTGGCCATCAGCGATCTGCACGTCGGCTACCGGGAGAACCGGCGGATCGTCGAGGAGCTGCGGCCCGCCTCCGGATCCGACTGGCTGCTGGTGGCCGGGGACGTCTCCGAGGCGGTCGCCGACGTCGAGTGGGCGCTCGGCCTGCTGGCCGGGCGCTTCGCGAAGGTGGTGTGGGCCCCGGGCAACCACGAGCTGTGGACCCATCCGAGCGATCCGGTCCGGTTGCGCGGCGAGGAGCGCTACCGGCACCTGGTGGAGGTCTGCCGCGCCCTGGGAGTGGTGACCCCCGAGGACCCCTATCCGGTGTGGGAGGGGCCGGGCGGGCCGGTGACCGTCGCCCCGCTGTTCACGCTGTACGACTACACCTTCCGCGTGCCGGGGGTCGCGACCGAGGAGGAGGCGCTCGCCCTGGCCTACGACAAGGGGGTGGTCTGCACCGACGAGATGTTCCTGCATCCCGACCCCCATCCCTCCCGCACCGCCTGGTGCCTGGCCAGGATCGCCGAGACCGAACGGCGGCTGGCGGCCCGCCCTCCCGGCGTTCCCACCGTGCTGGTCAACCACTATCCGCTGGTCCGCGAGCCGACCCTGATCCTGCGCCATCCGGAGTTCGCGATCTGGTGCGGCACCGAGCGGACCGCCGACTGGCACCTGCGCTTCGACGCGGTCGCGGTCGTCTACGGCCACCTGCACATCCCCCGGACCACCTGGCACGACGGGGTGCGCTTCGAGGAGGTCTCGCTGGGCTATCCCCGCGAGTGGCGGCCTCGTCCCACCCCGCCGGGCCGCCCCCGCCGGATCCTGCCCGCCCCCGCACCGGACTGACCCTCCCTCTTCCTCACCTCCGGCGCTCCCCCGCGCGGCGGGCCTGCGGGGGAGCCGCCACCGGAGATCGTCGCCGCCCTCAGGGGACGTCCCAGGCGACCGGCAGGGAGTGCACTCCGTATATGAACATGTTGTCGCGCGGCGATACCTCCTCCGGACGGCAGGCCAGCCGCAGGTTCGGGAAGCGGCGCAGCAGGGCGGGCAGGGCGACGGTCATCTCCGCACGGGCCAGTTGCTGTCCCAGGCACTGGTGAACGCCGTGCCCGAAGGCCAGATGCGGGTTGCGCGCACGCGCGAGGTCGAGGGTGGCGGGGTCGTCCCAGTGGGCGGCGTCCCGGTTGATCTGCGGCGTCGAGATCATCACCGTGCCTCCCTCCGGGATCGGCTCGCCGGCGATCCTCACGTCCTCGGTGGCGACGCGGAACGGGCCCAGGTGGACGATCGAGAGGTAACGCAGCAGTTCCTCGACGGCCCGGTCGGCCACCTCTGGGTCGCGGCGCAGCAGTTCGAGCTGGTCGGGGTGGACCAGCAGGGCGAAGACGCCCAGGCCGATCATGTTGGCCGTGGTCTCGTGTCCGGCGGCGAGCAGCAGGTTGGCGATGCCGACCAGCTCGTCGTCGGTGAGTTCCCCCGCGTGGTCGCCGTGGATCAGCTCGGAGATCAGTCCGTCGTCGGGCCGGGCGCGCTTGGCGTCCACCAGTTCGTGCATGAACCGCCGCATCTCATCGCGGACCCGTATCACCTCCTCCAGCGGCGTGTCCATGCGAATGAGGGTCGCCGTGCGGCGCTGGAAGTCGGTGCGGGCCTCATACGGGACGCCGAGCAGTTCGCAGATCACCATGGACGGCACGGGCAGGGCGAACGCGCCGACCAGCTCCGCCGAGGTGCCCGCCTCCGCCATCGCGTCCAGGTGGGCTTCGACGATCTCGGTGATGCGCGGGATGAGGGCGCGCATCCGGCGCAGGGTGAACTGACCGATGAGAAGCCTGCGCAGGCGGCTGTGCTCCGGCGGGTCCATGAACAACAACTGCCCGGCCATGGCCCGTGCGTCGAGCAGTTTCTCGCGCATCTCGTCGGGCACCGAGATCAGGGCGTTGCGCCGGTTGAACCGGTCGGCGCTGAACCGGGGGTCGGACAGCACGGCACGGGCCTCATCCATGCCTGTGACCAGCCATATCTCTTCACCGGTGCCCAGTCTCACCTGGCTTACCGGCGCCTTCTCATGCATTCCGGCCAGTGCCCGCGGCGGGTCGAACGGGCACTGCCGGACCGTCAGCTCATCGGGCAGCCGCACCCGCAACCTGGCTCGATCAGGCGACGGGGGCTGCTCGGCGTGGGAGACCTCGGCTGCGGGACGGGTCATCGGCGCTCCTGTGGTGGATCACAGTGGATGGTGCCTCCTTGTTCGACCATACCTAGACCTGCACGCCATGCAACTTTGTTTTTTCCCGCCCGTCGAGGCCGCTGTCAACCGGACGCCGGGCGCGTACCCTCCTCCCTGTGCTCCGGGCGGGTCAGCCGATCTCCCGCCGGAGGAACCCGGCCTGGTCGGCGAGGAAGCCGTCGGCGAAAAGGTCCCGGGGCGCGAACAGGGCGGTGAGAACGGTCCTGATCTCCGAGCCGGCGACCTCCTCGCGCAGCAGCGCGTGGTCGGCGCCGGGATAGTGCCTGACCCACAGGGGCGCCGGGCTCGCCCGGTAAACCGCCTCGGTGTCGGCGACGTCGACGTTCAGGTCGTGACCCGCCAGGACAAGCAGGGTGGGCACCCGCACCCGGGACAGGTCCTCCGTGGCGTCCTCGGTGTGGTTCCTGAGGGCGAACCCCCACCGGGCCTCGGTGATGTCCCCGCTGTCGCCCACCGCGGCGCGGTACTCCTGGAAGGTCGCCCCCCGCCGGAGCAGGCTGCGGGTGGTCTCGCTGCGCTCCAGTCTCGCCTGGACCGTGGCGGGTGAGGCGCCCTCTGCCCTGAGCTCGGCGAGCAGGTTGTAACGGCCCTGGCGGAGCCAGTTGATCGCCGGTGAGACCGCGATGACGAATCGCAGGTCCGGGGTGCGGGCCGCGACCTTCGGCATCACCCAGCCGGCCTGGCTGGCTCCCCAGAGCCCGATCCGGCGCCCGTCGAGGCCTGGACGGGCCCTGGCCCAGGTGACGGCGGCGGTGACCTCACGGGCCCGGTCCTCCATGCTCTGGCCGAGCCAGTCGCCCTTCGAACCGGCGACCCCGGGTTTGTTCCACGACAGGGAGGCGTAGCCGGCGCGGGCGAACGCCTCCCAGATCGGACGGTAGAAGCCGTCGTGGGTCGCGTCGACCGGGCCGTCGCCGTGCACGAAGACGACCAGCCCGTACGGCCCCCGCCCCGTGGCCGGGAGGGCGAGCACGCCGTCCAGCGACCGCGGGCCGTACGGGATCGAGACCCGCTCCTCACGGAGGTCGTAGGTGTTCCGCCAGACCACCGCGGCGGCTCCCGCGATCACCAGCAGGAGCAGGGCGGCCCCCGCCGCCACGAGCCCGCGCAGACGCCGGCTCACCGCGCGGGCTCCGGCCGGGAAACGCGATCCATCATCATCCTCCCCAGACGTAAACACCAGGTAAACTATCGTTTCTTGAACGATAGTATTATATTTGAACGATATGAGCGGAGACAAGATGGTCGAGATCCGGCGGGAGATGCCGCCCGGCGCCGAGTTCCGCGCCGCGGAGCTCTACTGGGAGGCGTTCGGCCGCAAGCTCGGCCCCGCGCTGGGACCGCCGGAGAAGGGCATCGCGTTCATCGCCGCCCACCTGAACCGCGCCAGGGCCGTCACGGCGCTCGCCGGCGGGCGGCTCGTCGGGGTGGCGGGCTACCGGCACGCCGGGCGGGCCTTCACCGGCGGATCCTCCCGGGAAATCCTGGACGCCTACGGATGGCTCAGGGGCCTGCCCAGGCTCGCGCTGCTCGCCCTGCTCGAACGGGAGGAGACCGCCGGGGAGCTGACGATGGACGGCATCGCCGTCGACCCCGATCTCCGCGGCGGGGGCATCGGCGGCCTGCTGCTGGAGGAGGTCGTCGCCGTCGCGGCCGAGCTCGGCTACCAGCGGGTCCGGCTCGACGTCGTCGACGCCAACCCACGCGCCCGCGCGCTGTACGAGCGGCGCGGCTTCGTGGCCGCCGGCACCGAGCGGACGCCCTTTCTGCGCCGGCTCCTGGGGTTCGGCGCGGTGACCAGGATGTCCCGCCCGGCCGCCGGAGAGGCGCACCGCCGGTGACCGCCGAACCCGTGGAGATCCCCACCCGCACGCTCGTCCACGGCATGGTCCGCGAGGACGCCACGGTCGACGCCGCCGAGCTCTACACGGTGGCGAACACCCTGGGGATGAGCGACCAGCAGGTCCGTCTCTGTGTCAAGCGGCTCGTCGAGGAGGGGCGCTTCACCCTGGAGGGCCGGGGCCGGAAAGCCCTGCTCCGGGTCACCGCCGACGCCTGGCGATCGTTCACCCCGGCCGTCGAGTTCGTCCGCCACGCCTTTCACCAGGACCGCGGCCTGGCCCCGTGGGACCGCACCTGGCACCTCGCCGCCTTCGCGGTCCCCGAGTCGGCGAGGGCGGCACGCGACGCGCTGCGCGAGACGATCCTGGGGCTCGGCGGGGCACAGCTCCAGGGCGGCCTGTACGTCTCGGCCCACGCCTGGGAGGACCGCGTCGAGGCGCGCGCCCGGGAACTGGGCGTCGCCGGGGGGCTCACCTGCGTCGCCAGCGCGAACCTGCGCGTGGGAGGCGAGGAGGACCCGCGCCGGCTGGCCGCGCTGCTCTGGCCGCTGGAGGAGATCGCCGAGCGGCACCGGAGGCTCGTCTCCGTTGCCCGTCCCCGCCTGGACCGGCTCCGAGGTCCGGGCGAGCTCACCCGGGCCGAGTTGCTCACCGTCGCGATCGAACTCGCCTCGGAGTTCACCCGGGCCATGGAACCGGACCCGCTGCTCCCCGCCGAGCTGCTGCCGGAGCCGTGGCCGGGCGCCGAGGCCCGCGCCATGCTCGCCCGGTGCTGGTCACACCTCCTGCGGAGGGGCGACGACAGCTCACCGGCCGTGCTTTTCCGCCTCTACGCCGACGTCGTCCGCGAGGTCGCCCACCCCTGACCGGACGGCATCGGAGCCGGCGGGCGAGCGGTTCTCAGGGCTGGAAGCGGTAGCCCATGCCCGGCTCGGTGAGCAGGTGGACCGGGCGGCCCGGATCCGGCTCCAGCTTCTTACGGAGCTGAGCCATGTACTGACGCAGGTAATGGGTCTCCTTGAGATACTTCGCCCCCCA
>NZ_JBSGCR010000022.1:0-113345 GCF_053601935.1 Streptosporangium sp. NPDC004631
AGTTAAGCTCTTCAGCGCCGATGGTACTGCACCGGGGACGGTGTGGGAGAGTAGGTCGCCGCCGGACAATCTTTAGAGGAAGGGTCACCCCCCTTTGGTGGGGGGTGGCCCTTTTTCGCGTTGTCGGGGGGATGTTCCCGGGGGTGTGGGGGAGGGACGGGTTTCCCCGGCGGGGGCGACGCGGTGAACCGTCGGGGTGCGGAGTGGGGAGCTACCGAGGTTTCGTTTTAGAGGTGAAGTTCGCCGGAGAGTACGGTTACCGCACGGCCGGCCAGTTCGACCCGGTCGCCTCGCAGGGTTGTGCGGATCCGGCCGCCGCGTTCGGAGAGCTGAGCGCCGAGCAGGGTGGCCGCGCCGAGTTTGGCCGACCAGTGGGGAGCCAGGGCGCAGTGCGCGGAGCCGGTCACCGGGTCCTCGGGGATACCGACCCGGGGGGCGAAAAACCGGGAGACGTAGTCGGCGCCGGGCTGCGATGCTCGGGCTGTCACGATGATCCCTCTGGCGTCCAGGGCTGCCAGCGCGGCGAAGTCGGGGGAGACGGTGCGCACCTCCTCCTCGGAGGAGACCTCCACCAGATAGTCCCACTCGTTCCTGCCGACCCAGCGCGGTTCGACCCCGAGCGCCCCCGCCAGCCCCGCCGGAGGTATCGCCGTTTCAAGGACCTTGGCTGGGAAATCCATGCTGATTAGACCTGTTCCGTCCCTGGTCACGGACAGGATGCCACTTTTCGTGGTGAACTTGAGGGTTTCTGGAGCGGATCCTGTGGAATACAGCACGTGCGCTGTCGCCAGGGTTGCGTGCCCGCAGAGGGCCACCTCGACCGTCGGCGTGAACCAGCGGAGCGAGTACGGCTCGCCGTCCTCCCCGCCGAGCACGAAGGCTGTCTCGGAGTGCCGCATCTCCGCGGCGAGGGACCGCATCCAGGCGTCCGGAACTGGATTGTCCAGTAGGCAGACCCCTGCGGGGTTACCCTTGAAAATCTGGTCCGTAAACGAATCGACTGTATAGATACGCATGACGTAACCCTAGTCTGTTCGGGGATATACGGCCCAAAACGGGTATGGAGGACATATAGACCAGTGCGCTAGCCGTACAAAGTGGGAATATGCGCTGGGCGTGTCGCAGGGCGAACCTCAGTTCGTCGGTTACCGTCCAAGGTGTGTAGGACAGGCCGGGCGCGGCGTGGTCCTGAGGAAAGGACGAGCCGATGGGGGCAGTGCGTAAGGTGGCTAGCTACCTTGGCCTGGGCGGTGCAGAGGACTACGACGAGTCCTATGACTACGAGGACGAGGTCGACGACGAGAGTGAGGACTGGCAGCCGGCCTCGGAGCGTGCGGCCAAGCGCTGGCGAGCGATGGTAGAGCCGTCACGGATCGTCATGCTCACACCGCGTAAGTACAACGACGCACCGATCATTGGACGGCACTTCCGCGAGGGCCAGACCGTCATCATGGACGTCAACGGCATGAGCACCGCCGAGGCCACCCGGATGGTCGACTTCGCCGCGGGACTGGCCTACGGCTGTGAGGGCCGCATCGAGCGGATCGCCGAGAAGGTCTTCCTGCTGGCCCCCGCAGAGGTGGAGATCACCACCGGCTGATTCCGGAATGGAGCGCTCCGCTTCCGGACCGACGCCCCCGATCAGCCGGCCCGGGGGCCCCTGCGGAGCAGGCGGGTCAGTTCGCCCAGGTCAGAGGTGGCGCCCTGGGCCCGCTTCTCGGCCTCGCGCGCGTATTCATGGAGTGCCCACACCGCGCTGTCGGCCAGCTCCCTCAGCTCCGAGAGCTGGGCGGTGACGTATTCGACGTCCGCCCGCTCACGCCTGCGGCGGCGCCAGAGCTGCTGGACCCCTCCCAAGACCAGGACCGGCGCCAGCGCGGCCAGTGGCAGCGTGGCCGGGATGACGAGCGCGGTCAGCAGCGCCGCGACCCCGAGAACGAGCAGCACGTGGGCGAGCCAGGGCCTGCCGCGTGCGGGAAGGCCCTCCCCGGTGATGCGTCCCTCGGCGGCGGCCAGCGACTCGGGGTCCGGACCTTCGGGGCGCAGCACCACCCGGTGTCCGAGCAGCGGAATGGTGACGGACTCCGGCGGGTCGACCTGGGTGGCCTTCACCAGCTCCTCGGCGGCACCCCGGACGATCGGCGCGGCCACGTGCAGGGCGAGGGCGGCGAGCGAGGGGGCGGAGCCGGGGCGCAGGTCGGCGATGAGGTGATCGGTGAGCGAGCTCGTCGGCGGCTCGGGGCCGTCCGTGTCGATCAGCTGCCGCAGCACGGCCGACTGCTCGTCCTCGCCCCGGACGGGGGCGGCCCCGCCCGAGCGCCGAACCGGACTTTCCGCCGACCCCACCTGGGTCGAGGTGATCTCGGTGCAGCGGCCGAGCAGCCGGGTCAGCTGGGCCGAGGCCTGGACGGGCTGGGCGAGCTCCGGCATCTCGGCGAGCTCGGGGAAGTCGGCGAGGGACGGCGGCACCACCGTCGCCGGCTCGTGCGGGGTCAGCGCGCCCAGCCACCGGCCGGGCTCGCAGTGTGAGGGGACGTTGACCGTGTCGAGTTTGCGGAGCACGAAGATCTTGCCCGCGGGGCCGTAGGCGCCTCCGGCGGCGGCTACCCAGAGTGCGCGCTGGCCGGGGGTCACCTGACGTTCCAGGGACAGCTCGCCGAAGGCGATGCCGAGCCAGGAGGCGTGGATCCTGTCGCCCTGCCCGGAGGAGGCCAGGGCCAGGCAGAGGAAGAGGGCGGTTCGCTGCTCGTCGAGCCGGCCGGCGCGGCCCAGGGGGACGAGCGCGTCCTCACCGCGGGTGAGCAGCGTGAGCGCCTCGACGGCCGGGGCCAGCCAGTAGTCGGGAACGTGGGTGATCCCCGGTGGCATCGGGGGGCAGGTGGCGTCGACGGCCAGCTCCGCCAGGAGCGCCTTGGCGTAACGGCGCAACTCCGTCCTGGCGTGAGGGTTCGCGGTCAGGTCCGTGCTCAAGGCAGAGAACTCTCCGAAGTTGTGACCGATGACCGCGCCAGCGTAATGCGATTCGGTCATTCCCGTCGGGAGGCGCGCCGAACCCAACTTTGCCGGATGATCGCCTTGATTTGGTGAATCAAGGCGATCATCCGCTATCTGTCATCCGCTGGGTGGCTCACATCCGCTCGGGCACCGGCACGCCGAGCAGGTCCAGGCCGGTCTCCAGCACACGCAGGGTGAGCGCGCACAGGGCGAGTCGTGAGGCGCGGGTGGCCGGGGCGACGTCGTCCCTCAGGACGGGGCAGTTCTCGAAGAAGGCGGTGAAGGCGCTCGCGACGTCGAAGAGATAGGCGGCGAGCCGGTGCGGCGCCGAGCCCTCCGCGACCTCCGCCACGACCGAGCCGAACCCGAGAAGCCGCAGGGCCAGGGCGCGCTCGGCCGGGTGGCCGATGACGATCGGGCCGGTCGCCTCGGCCGGGTCGACCCCGCCCTTGCGGAAGATGGAGCGGATCCGCGCCTGGGCGTACTGCAGGTAGGGGCCGGTGTTGCCGGTCAGGGCGAGCATGCGGTCGAAGTCGAAGACGTACTCGCTGTCGTGACTGACCGACAGGTCGGCGTACTTGACCGCGCCCATGCCGACGGCGTGGGCGATCTCCCTCCGCTCCACCTCGCCGTACTCGCTGTCGCGGACGACTTCGGCGGCCCTGGTCTCGGCCTCGTCGAGGAGGTCCAGGAGCTTGATCGACTTGCCGCTACGGGTCTTGAACATCTTGCCGTCGCCGCCGAGCACGCTGCCGATCTGGACGTGCTCGGCCCGGACGTGCTCGGGCAGCCAGCCGGCCATCTTGGCGGAGTCGAACAGCATCGACATGTGCAGGGCCTGGGTCACCCCGATCACGTAGAGCAGCCGGTCGGCCTTGAGCTCCTGGACGCGGTAGCGGATGGTGGCCAGGTCGGTGGTGGCGTAGCCGTACCCGCCGTCGCTCTTGCGGATCATGAAGGGGAGGGGCTGGTCCTCGCGTCCGGTGTAGCCGGGCGGGAAGACGCACAGCGCGCCGTCGCTGACGACGGCGATGCCGCGCTCCGTCAGCTCGTCGCAGACCTGGGCGAGCATGGGGTTGTACATGCTCTCACCGGCGATGTCGTCGTTGGTCAGCGTCACGCCGAGCTGGGTGTAGACCTTGTTGAAGTAGCGGACCGTGGCGTCCATGAAGATGTGCCACAGGCGCATGGTCTCCGGGTCTTCGGCCTGCAGGGTCACCACCCGCGTGCGGGCGCGCCGGTTGAACTCCGGGTCGCTGTCGAACTTGACCCGGGCGGCCTGGTAGTAGGCGTTGCCCTCACCGGCCTCAAGCTGGGCGACGGCCGCCTTCTCCCCGATGTCCAGCAGGTGCTCGATGAGCATGCCGAACGGGGTGCCCCAGTCGCCCAGGTGGTTCTGCCGGACGACCCTGTTGCCCAGGTGCTCGTGGACCCGGGCCAGCGCGTCGCCGACGATGGTGGTGCGCAGGTGGCCGACGTGCATCTCCTTGGCCGCGTTGGGCGCGGAGTAGTCGATCACGACGGTCTGCGGTGAGGAGGGCGGGGCGACGCCGCTCCGAGGGTCCTTCAGGACCTCCCCGGCCCGGCCGGCGATCCAGTCGTCGGAGAGCGTGAGGTTCAGGAAGCCGGGACCGCTGACCTCGACCGTTCCCGGGAAGTCGGTGAGGTGGTCGGCGATCGCCTGGGCGACCTCCCGCGGGGCTCGTCGCAGTCGCTTGCTCAGGCTCATCGCGACGTTCGCCTGGTAGTCGGCGAACTGCGAGGGACGGATCAGCGGGTCTGCGTCGGAGTACTCGGTACCGAAGGCGGCTGCCAGCGCCTGCTGGACACGCTCGGTGAGTACGAGCTGCGGGTCGGTCATGACCTAAGGGTAGCGGTTGGCCCGTTGTGGACCACCGTCCCGTCGGACGATCGTACGATCTTGAAAACGGCCGTCAGCACGGCCGAGGCGAGGACGCCGACCGCGACCGCGACGAGGTCGTCGCCCAGGTCACCCGGGGCGAGCGCGAAGAACTCGCGGCTGAACGGGACGGTGACGGCCAGTGCGAACAGGGCGGCCATCGCGGCCACCAGCGCGACCCTCCACCAGACGTACGGCCGGGCGATCAGGACCAGCACCCACCAGGTGGTGATGAACAGTGTGATCACCGCCGCGGTGCGGTTCTCCGCCAGGCTGGAGCCGCCGTTCTGGGCGAGCAGGTACGACAGGTAGACGGCGGTCGCGCAGACGACTCCGGCGGGGATCGCCAGGCGGAGCACGCGTGGCACGAACCCGCTCCTGGCCCGCTCATTGCTCGGCGCGAGCGCGAGGAAGAACGCGGGGATGCCGATGGTCAGCGCGTTGACCAGCGTGGAGTGCCGGGGGGCGAACGGGAAGGCGAATCCGATGACCCCGGTGAGCAGGGAGAGCACGAGCGCGTAGAAGGTCTTGGTGAGAAAGAGGCTGGAGACGCGCTCGATGTTGGCCAGCACCCGCCGTCCCTCGGCCACCACGGAGGGCAGGCTGCTGAAGTCGTCGTTCATCAGCACGACCTGGGCGACCGCCCGGGTGGCGCCGCTGCCCGAGCCCATCGCCACGCCGAGGTCGGCGTCCTTGAGCGCGAGGACGTCGTTGACGCCGTCGCCGGTCATCGCGACCGTGTGCCCGCGTGACTGCAGGGCGCCGACGAAGAGCCGTTTCTGCTGCGGGGTGACCCTGCCGAAGACGGTGTTGGCGTCCAGGATCTCGGCCAGTTTGCCGGGATCGTTCTCCGGCAGGGTGCGGGCGTCCACCGCGTGCTCGGCTCCGGGGATGTTCAGGGAGGTCGCGATGGCCGACACCGACTCGGGGTTGTCGCCGGAGATCACCTTTATGGTGACGTGCTGCTCGGCGAAGTAGCGCAGGGTCTGGGCCGCCTCCGGGCGGATCCGCTGCTTGAGCACGACGATGGCCGCGGCCTCGACGGGACCGAGGTCGTCGGGGTCGCGCAGGGAGGCCGCCCGGCCCAGGGCGAGCACACGCAGGCCGGTGGCGGCCAGTTCGTCGGCCTCGGCGTACGCCGGGGTGTCCGGGGTGAGCAGGACGTCGGCGGCGCCGAGGACCCAGGCGCCCTGCCCGGAGAACTCGGCCCCGCTCCACTTGCGGGCCGAGGAGAAGGGCACCTTGGCGGTGGGAGTCCAGCCGGACGGGCCCGGATGTTCGGCGCGGATGGCCTGGACGGTGGGGTTGGGGTCGCGGTCCAGGTTGGCCAGCGCGCTCAGGGCGTCGCGCACCGGCAGGTCGTCGCGGAGCGGGCGGACCTCGCCGAGGCTCATGCCACCCGCGGTGAGCGTGCCGGTCTTGTCCAGGCAGAGCACGTCCACCCGGGCCAGGACCTCGATCGCGGGCAGCTCCTGGACCAGGCAGTGACGGCGGCCCAGGCGGACCACTCCGACGGCGAAGGCGATGCTGGTCATCAGGACCAGGCCTTCGGGGATCATGGTGACGATGCCCGCCACCGCGCCGGTGATGGCCTGGCCGAAGTCGTCGGCCTCCTTGAGCTGGCTCCAGACGAGCAGCGCGCCGATCGGGATCACCAGCCAGGTGATGTATGTGATGAACCGGGTGATGCCGGCACGCAGCTCCGAGTGGGACAGGTTGAACTTGCTGGCCTCCTCGGCGAGCCTGGCCGCGTAGGCGTCGCCGCCCACCCGGGTCGCGACGTAGCATCCGGTCCCGGCGACCGCGAAGCTGCCGGAGAGCACCTGGTCGCCGGGGTCCTTGTGCACGGGGTCGGCCTCGCCGGTGAGCAGTGACTCGTCCACCTCCAGCCCGTCGGAGCCGGTCATCTCGCCGTCGACCAGCAGGCGGTCGCCGGGGCCGAGCAGGATGAGGTCGCCGAGCACGATCCGGCGGGGCGGGATCTCGACGTCCGTGCCGTCCCGCCGGACCCTGACCGGGGCCTCGTTGACCACGGCGAGCCGGTCCAGGGTGCGTTTGGCCCGGAGCTCCTGGACGATGCCGATCGCGGAGTTGGCGACGATCACCAGGCCGAACAGGCCGTCCTGCCACTGTCCGAAGATCATGATCAGGGCCCAGAGGGCGGCGATCACGCCGTTGAACAGGGTGAGGACATTGGCGCGGATGATCGCCCACAGGGATCTGCTCGATCGGCGACGGACCTCGTTGACCTGTCCGCGGGCCACCCGTTCGGCGACCTCCCCCGTGGTCAGCCCCCGCTCCGCCAGCCGATCCACGCGACCCCCCGAGATTTGTGCGGCCTTATCACGATACGCGGGATCACCAGAGGCGGTGGGGGCGATGGGAGGCGGCCAGGTGCTCGCCGATGCGGGCCACCACCCCCTGCCGGGCGAGTGTGGCGGCGAGTACGCAGGCGGCGCTCACCCCTTTCGCCCGCGAGGCGCCGTGCGCGATGACCACGGTGCCGTTCAGCCCGAGCAGTACGGCCCCGCCGTGGACATCGGGGTCCAGCCTGCGGTGGAGTTCCCTGAGCTGTTTTCGCTGCAGCAGTCCGCCGAGCCGGGCCGTACGGCTCTCCTTGATCACCTCGCGGAGTTCGGCGAAGGCGTAGCGGACGCTGCCCTCCATGGTCTTGAGCGCCACGTTGCCGGTGAAGCCGTCGGTGACGATGACGTTCACGGCTCCGGTGAGCAGGTCGTGCCCCTCGATGTTGCCCGCGAAGTCCAGCCCCGGGGTGGCCGAGAGCAGTTCGTGTGCCCGCTTGACGAGTTTGTTGCCCTTCTCCGGCTCGCTGCCGATGGTCAGCAGGCCGATCCTGGGGCGGTCGATCTCCAGGGCGGCCTCGGCGTAGGCGGCGCCCAGGTGGGCGAACTGCACCAGCATCTCTGGTTTGACCTCGGCGTTCGCCCCCGCGTCCAGCAGGATGGTGGGGGTGGGGAGCGTCGGCAGGACGACGGCGATGGCGGGTCTGAGCACTCCCGGCTGGCTGCGGAGCCTGAGCTTGCCGGTGGCCACGACCCCGGCGGTGGATCCGGCGGAGACCACGGCGCAGGCGTCGCCCCGCCGTACCAGGTGGCAGGCGACGGCGATGCTGGAGCGGGGGCGGCGCAGGCTGGCGAGGGCGCCCTCGTCCATGGCCAGGGCCTCCTCCGCCCGGATGATCGGGATTTCGGCGGTCGCGCCGTGCAGGGAGAGCGCGTCCTGGAGTGGGCGGGCCGCGCCGACGAGGACGACGGGGATGCCGTGTTCTCTGACCGTCTGTACGGCTCCCGCCACGATCTCGTCGGGGGCGTGGTCGCCGCCCATCGCGTCCAAGGCGATCGGCATGACGCCGGGAGCGTGGGTATCAGGCAAGCGGTCACCTCGTGCGGGATGGTTTGTCCGCATCGTAGGCGGGGTTGACGCTGGATGGTGCAGTCGGGGGGATCAGGGCCTGTCCGGGAGGTTCCAGTCGCTTCTCTCCCGGGAGACGATGATCTTTCCGAAGGCGGCCTGACCGGTGACCCTGATGACAGGGCCGCCATCCATGCCATGACCGCCCGATATGCTGCGCTTTGCGAAGAGCGCGCTAACCTCGTCGATGACGTGGGCGTTCTCGGGAACCCTGACGATCAGTTTGCCGAAGCGGGAGTTCACCTCAAGGGTGATCTCCCGGCCCGGGAGCACCGCGTCGGACAGGTCCACGATCAGCGCCCCGAAAGTGGCGTTGAGCGTCGTGTGGCGCCCGGCCATCCAGCGACCACCCCTGACGACCTTGCTGAAGACGGCGCTCACCTCCTGCCGGACGGCGGTGGGCCCACCGGCCGCGGGTGCCGCCTCGGGCAGGTCGCGGATGATCGGGGCGAGCTCGCCCACGGTCACGGAGTTGTAGGTCGCCTCCAGGCGGTCGGCGTGCTCGACGCTGGTGAGGCGGCCGGTCGCGAGGGCCTCGGCCAGCACGCCCGCCACGCGGTCGCGGTCGGCGTCGGACGCGCGCAGACCGGGGTCGACGCCGGATGTGTGAGGGACGGGGGCTAGGGACGTCATGGGAGGGATTGTACGGCTATTCGAGATATATCGCGATAGAAATCTTGTGGGGTAATGGAACCGATGTAAGGGTGATTACGTCGGGTATATAAGCGCCGAGGACGCGCGACTGGTTGGAGAGGTTTACACCAAGAGCAACAAAAAATCGGAGGGAAAGCCTCAGTGATCTTGAAAGAGGGCCCCACGCGCGGATTCCGGGCCTATACCGCGAAGCATCTCGACGACCTGCTCTGCCGAGCCGGTCTCGACGAGGAGGAGCGGATCCGGGTCAGGGCGGTGGCGACCGTCCTGCCCTTCCGCACCAACGCCTATGTGGTGGACCAGCTCATCGACTGGTCGGCCGTGCCCGACGACCCCATGTACCGCCTGGTCTTTCCCCAGGAGGACATGCTGCCCGAGGCGGACGTCACCAGGCTGGCGGGTCTCCTCGGGAACGGCGCCTCGAACGCCGAGATCCAGGCGGCGGCGCACAACGTCAGGATGCGGCTCAACCCGCACCCGGCCGGCCAGCTCGACCTCAACGTCCCGATGGTCGGCCGAGAACAGATCCCCGGCATGCAGCACAAGTATCCAGAAACGGTGCTTTTCTTTCCAAAGCAGGGGCAAACCTGTCACGCTTACTGCACCTACTGCTTCCGGTGGGCGCAGTTCGTCGGGGAGCCCGACCTGAAGTTCGCCTCCGACGACGTCGAAGGTCTGGTCGGCTATCTGAAGGATCATCCGGAGGTGACCAGCGTGCTGCTCACCGGCGGAGATCCCATGATCATGGGGGAGCCGGTGCTCCGCCGCTATCTGGAGCCGCTGCTCGCCGTTGAGCAGCTTGAATCCATCCGCATCGGCACCAAGTCGCTGGGCTACTGGCCGCAGCGCTTCGTCTCCGATCCGGACGCCGACGACACGCTGCGCCTGTTCGCCTCCGTGGTGGGGGCGGGCAAGAACCTGGCCTTCATGGCGCACTTCTCACACCCGAGGGAGATGGAGTCCCCCGTCGTGGAGACCGCGGTCTCCCGCATCCTCGCCACCGGCGCGGTGATCAGGACCCAGGCGCCGCTGATCAGGTCGATCAACGACACCCCCGGGACCTGGACGTCCATGTGGCGCAGGCAGCTCACGATGGGCATGGTGCCCTACTACATGTTCGTCGAGCGCGACACCGGGCCGCAGGACTACTTCGCCGTGCCCCTGGCCAGGGGATACGAGATCTTCAGGGACGCCTACGCGAGCGTCTCGGGGCTCTGCCGCACGGTGCGGGGGCCCTCCATGTCGGCCACACCGGGGAAGGTCTGCGTGGACGGTGTCGCGGAGATCGCCGGGGAGGAGGTCTTCGTGCTCCACTTCATCCAGGCGCGCGACCCGGACCTGGTCGGGCGCCCCTTCTTCGCCCGGTACGACCCGACGGCCGTGTGGCTCACCGACCTGCGGCCGGCGTTCGCCGACCGCTTCCCCTTCGAGTCGGCGGCGACCGTCCGGCCGATGTTCGCCTGACCCGCCCGGATGGGCGGAGCCGGGCGGCCCGCCACGGCCGCCCGGTGGCCTACCGGCCCGGCGGGCGCACGGAGGTGCGGCGGGCGATCTGCGCCTGGAGTCTGGCCATCTGCCAGTGCAGCTCGATGAGCTGCTCGGTGAGCTGGAGGCGGGGAACCCCGGACGGGTCCTCCGCGGCCAGGTGGTCGATCGCGGTCGACAGCTCTCGCATCGCGCGCCCCCACTCCATGACGGCTTCCTAGGTTCGAAACAACGTTCGAATCATAGCGGAAGGTCGATCGCGGTGTCGGTTGATTGCCGGTGGGGACGCTCCGCGATCGGCGGGCGCTCAGCCTCCGTACACGGGGGTGATGTATCCGCGGGCCAGGGTGTGGGCGGTGACGGTGAAGCCCACCGCGGCCGCCGAGGCGTCGGGACCCACGCCGAGCCTGTCCACATCAAGGGCGTGCACCGCGAAGACGTAGCGGTGCGGCGGGCCGGGGGGCGGGGCGGCGCCGCCGTACGCCTTGATGCCGTAGTCGTTGGGGCCGTGCACGCCGAAGGAGGTGCCGGGGCTCCCCGCGCCCGCGGGAAGCTCGGTCACGTCGGCGGCGATGTCGAACAGCAGCCAGTGCCAGAACCCGCTGCCGGTGGGGGCGTCGGGGTCGAAGCACGTCACCGCGTAGCCACGGGTGCCGTCCGGGGCACCCGACCAGCGCAGCCGAGGCGAGATGTTCCGCCCGCTGAACCCCCAGCCGTCGAACACCTGGGCCTCGGACAGGGGCCGGCCGTCGTGAACGTCGTCGCTCTCGACGGTCAGCGCCGGGACCCTGGGCAGGAAGTCATATGGAATCGGTGCTCGTGAGGGCACGGTTCACCTCCGATGGGAGCGTCTTGTCGGTCGCTCCTCATCCTGCCCTGCGATCAGACGCTGTTGTACGCGGTGAGCACCGTCTGCGGGTCGCCGTCCATCTTGATTTTGCCCTTGTGCAACCAGATGACCCGGTTGCAGGTCTCCTCGATCACGTCAAGGTTGTGCGCGACCAGGAAGACGGTGCCGGCCTCGTCGCGCATCTGTTTGATGCGCTCCTGGCTCTTGCGCTTGAAGTCGCGGTCGCCGGTCGCCAGCGCCTCGTCGATGAGCAGCACGTCGTGCGCCTTGGCCGAGGCGATCGCGAAGCGGAGCCTGGCCCCCATGCCGGAGGAGTAGGTCGACATGGGGAACTGCACGAACTCCCCGATGCCGGAGAAGTCGACGATCTCCTCGTACTTCTCCTTGACCTGCGCGGGGTTCATGCCCATCGCGTAGCAGCCGAGGACGATGTTGCGCTCGCCGGTGAGCTCGCGCATCAGCGCGGCGTTGACGCCGAGCAGGGAGGGCTGCCCGTTGGTGTAGACGGCGCCCGAGTGCGGCGGCAGCAGCCCGGCGATGGCGCGCAGCAGGGTGGACTTGCCGGAGCCGTTACGGCCGATGACGCCGATGGCGTCGCCGTGGTGGGCCACGAAGGAGACGCCGCGGACGGCGTGGACCTCCTTCATCTGCGGCCTGCCCTGACGCTTCAGCAGGCGCATGAGGGCGTTGGCCGCGTTGCCCTTCTCCGCCTCGGTGGCCGCGCCGTACACCCGGTAGATGATGTGCAGGTCGTCCACGACGACCGTCGGGGTGCCCGGGGGGGAGTCGGGGGCGGGCTCCGGAGCGGGGTGCACTCTCACGTCGGTGTTCTCGGCGCCGGGATCGTCGGCCTTCACTTGGGGCAGCTCCTCGGTCAACTCAGCCACGGCCGTACTTCTCCTCGGCTCGCCAGAAGTACCAGAAGCCGCCGATCAGGGCGAACACCGCCCAGAATACGCAGACGAACCAGACCCAGGGGCGTACACCGCCCCCGATGAGGAGACCTCGCATGAGCTCTATGTAGGCGGCGGCCGGGTTGAAGTACATGACGTCCGCGACCCACTGCGGCAGACCCGCCCCGGTGGCGGAGCCCGTCCCGGGGGGAGGGGAGACGACCTTGAACTGGATCGAGAAGAACACGCCGGAGGCGTAGAGCCAGGTGCGCATGATGAAGGGCAGCAGCTGGTTCAGGTCGCGGGCGGTGGAGCCGATCCGGGCCAGGGCCAGGCTGGCGCCGATGTTGAACATCGTCTGCAGCAGCAGGGCGACCGGGATCAGCAGCCAGAGCCAGGTGATCGGCTCCTGGGTGACCAGAACCAGCGTGAGCAGCACGCCCATGGAGATCAGGAGCTGCTGGAACTCCTGGATCGTGTAGGCGAGCGGGAGCGCCGCGCGGGGGAAGTGCAGGGCGCGGATCAGCGACAGGTTGCCGGAGATCGACTTGGCGCCGCCGCTCACCGAGCGCTGCGTGTAGGTGAAGACGAACATCCCGGTGATGAGGAACGCGGGATAGTTCTCGATCGCCTTGCTCGCGCCCAGGATCAGGCCGAACATCACCCAGTAGATGCCGGCGTTGAGCAGGGGCGTGAGGACCTGCCAGAGCTGGCCCAGGGCCGAGGCGCTGTACTTCGAGACGTTCCGCGAGGTCGCGTACGTCGTGACGAAGTGTCGCCGCTCCCACAGTTGGCGCAGGTAGGCGGGCAGGCTGGGGCGTGCGATGGCACGCCGAAGTCCGTAACGCTCGGCGAGCTTGGCCAGCGGCTCCTGTCGGTTCGCAGGGGTGCCGTCATTCGGGCCGCCCGCCTGGGCGTCCGCGACCGCGGATTCCGGCTGGCTCATGGCAAGGACTCTATTGGATGCGAGTGGATGAAGTGCCTGCGGCGGTGCTCCGCCGAACACATTGGACAGGAGGTTCCAGGGTAATTGTGCGGTTCGCCGGCGAGCCTCCGGCCCCTGCGACGCCGTCAACGTTAGCCCAGGCGTGGGTCGCCCGAGGGCGATGGACGCGAGCATCCCCGGGTCCGAGGTATTTTGGCGTGGCCGTTCCCTTCCCACATATAGCTCTATGTCGGTTTTATGTCTTCTTGAGGGCCGGGGACGGCCATGTTGACAGGCGCATGGTGTCCGACTGGTACGCGCGTGACCGAACTGCAACATCACAGAGACGGCTCGGTGTGGAGCGGTGCGGAATAGTCGCGTCCGACTGGTGTGGCGTTGGTGCGTCGGCCGGGACGGCAGGGACCGGGGGACCGTGAGATCCCCCGCCGGGTCGCCCGGACTTCGGGAGCTCATGGCGACGTCCGCCTGTAGAGGGAGGAACACCGTAATGCGCGTTACCAGAGGCGCACGGATCATCGCCGGCAGTGCGCTGCTCGCTCTCGGGGCGGCGGCGTGCGGCGGGCAGGCCGCCACGAGCGGGGCCACGGGCGACCAGCCCGTGAGCATGGAGCTCCGTGAGCCACAGAAACTCTTCTATCCCGGCGACAGCATCGAAACCGAGGGCTCCGAGGTCATGGCCGCGGTCTTCGCCCCGCTGGTGAACTACACCGACGACAGGCGGGTGGTCGACAACGTCGCCGAGTCGATCAAGTCCTCCGACAGCAAGGTTTGGACGATCAAGCTCAAACCTGGTTACACCTGGCACAACGGTGAGCCGCTGATCGCGGAGAACTACGTCGACTCGTGGAACTACAACGCCAACCGGGACAACGCCCAGGGCGCCAACGGCTTCTTCAGCCGCGTCGACGGCTGGGCCGACCTGAACCCCCCGGCGGGCCAGGCGCTCTCCACCAAGAAGATGCGGGGCCTGAAGGTCATCGACGACCACACCTTCCAGGTCACGCTCAGCAAGCCGTTCTCCCAGTTCAAGACGATGCTGGGCTACGGGGTGTTCTTCCCCGCGCCCAAGGCCGCCTTCGGTCCCGACGGCAAGATCACCCAGGAGTACGTCAAGAAGCCGATCGGGCAGGGGTACTTCAAGTTCGACAAGCCGTACAACAAGGGTGTCGACCAGGTGATCGAGCTGAGCCGGTACGACAGGTTCCCCGGGGAGAAGCCCAAGTTCGACAAGCTCCAGTTCAGGATCTACACCGACTCCGAGGTCGCGTTCAACGATCTGCGCGCGGGCGTCCTGGACATCCATGACTCCCTGTCCCCGGCGGCGATCTCCAGCGCCAGGGCCGAGTTCGGTGACCGCTACATCGACCAGGAGGACGCGGGCGTCGGTTACATCGGCTTCCCGCTGCAGTTCAACAAGGTCTACGACAACGTGAAGGTCCGCGAGGCCATCTCGATGGCCATCGACCGCAGGACGATCGCCGAGACGGTCTTCTCCGGCACCCGCGCCCTGGCCGACGACTTCGTCAGCCCGCTGATCGACGGTTACCGCCCGAACGCCTGCGCGGTCTGCACCTACGACCCGGCCAAGGCCAGGAGGCAGTACGCCGAGAACAACGGCCCCAAGCTGGTGGAGCTGGGCTACAACAGCGACGACGCGCACAAGGAGTGGGTCGAGGCCGTCGCCAACAACCTCCGCGCCAACCTCGGTGTCGAGGTCAAGGTCAAGCCTTTCGAGAAGTTCGCCACGATTTTCAATGATCTGGCGGATCGGAAGTACGGCGGCATGTTCCGGGCGGGCTGGGCGATGGACTACCCGTCCGCGGAGAACTACCTGTCGCCGATGTTCTCCACGGTCGCGATCAAGACCGGCTCCAACTTCTCCGGCTGGTCCGACAAGGAGTTCGACGACCTCCTCGCCAAGGGCGACGCCGCCCCGTCGCAGAAGGAGAGCCTGAAGTACTACCAGCAGGCCGACGACATCCTGATCAAGCAGCTGCCGTACATCCCGGTCTACTTCTACCGGACCAACGCCGCGTTCTCCCAGAACATCAGGAGACTCAAGATCAACATGCTCAACCAGGTCGAGTGGGCCAAGATCGAGAAGACTCGCTGACGGACCGCGGGGGCCGGGTGCGCCGGCTCCCGGCGCCGGGGTCTCCGGCACGCCCCGGCATCCTGGCGCGCCCCGGCGTCGTCGGCCCCTCGGCGCACCCCCGGCGCCGTGCGATCCGCCGCCGGGGGCGGTCTCGGGCGGTGGGTACGGGAGGCTTGAATGGGCCGTTACATCATCAGGCGCCTGCTCCAGGCGATACCTGTCCTGCTGGGTGCCACCCTGCTCATCTACGCCGTCGTCTTCGCGCTGCCGGGCAACCCCCTCGCCGCGGCGGCGGCCGGCGATCGGGTGGACCCCGGCGTCGCCGCCGTCCTGCGGGAGCACCACCGTCCGGGCGACCCGTTCCTGGTCCAGTACTGGCACTATCTCACCGGCCTGTTCCACGGCGACTTCGGCGTCACCTCCGCCGGTGTTCCGGTCGCCGATCTGATGGCCGGCAAGTTCCAGGTGACCGTCAACCTCACGGTGACGGCCCTGGTCATGGAGGCGGTCATCGGGGTGGGCCTCGGCCTGTACGCGGCGCTGCGGCACGGCAGGGCCCAGGACTCGCTGGTCCTGGCGTCGACCCTGGTGCTGATCTCCGTTCCCGCGCTGGTCACCGGCTTCGTGCTCCAGCTCCTCCTGGGGGTCAGGCTCAGGCAGGCCGGAATCGACCTCTTCCCCGTCGCGGGCATCGCCGAGGGCTGGCGCGGCTATCTCCTGCCGGGCTCCGTGCTGGCCGGGACGTCGATCGCCTACCTCACCCGGCTCACCCGGGCCAATCTGATGGAGACGCTGCGCGCCGACTACATCCGCACCGCGGTGGCCAAGGGGCTGTCCCGGCGCCGGGTCATCGGGCGGCACGCCCTGCGCAACGCGCTGATCCCGCTGATCACCTACCTCGGCGCCGACCTCGGCACGCTGATGGGCGGCACGGTGATCATCGAGACCGTCTTCAACCTGCCCGGTGTCGGCCGGCAGCTGTTCGACTCGATCTACCTGCGTGAACAGCCCGTGGTCGTCGGCACGGTGACCCTCCTGGTGCTGGTGTACATCCTGGCCAACCTGGTCGTCGATCTGCTCTACGCCGCGCTTGACCCGAGGATTCGCTATGAGTGACGTCCTTGCCCACGCCGACGACCACCCCGGCCGTCCCGGCCACTCGGATCACCCCGGGTACGGCGGGCACGGCGGCCTGTCCAGGCTGTCCAGGCTGTCCAGGTTGTTCGAGTCGCCGGGGTGGCCGGGGCCGTCGGGGGGATCGGGGGCGCCGGTACCGTCCGGACCGTCCGGGCCTCTCAGACCGGCGAGCCTGTGGGGCGACGCCTGGGACGACCTGCGTCGCCGCCCGATGTTCATCGGCTCCGCCCTTCTCATCGGCATTTTTCTGCTCATGTCGGCATTCCCTCGGCTGTTCACCTCGGTGGATCCGTTCGACGCCACGACCTGCCTGCTCGGCGACGCCCGGCAGGGCATGAGCGACCTCCACTGGTTCGGCACCGACAACCTGGGCTGTGACGTCTACGCCCGCACCGTCTACGGCGCCCGCAACTCGATCGTGGTCGGCGTGACCACCACCGTCGTCACCGCGCTGGTGGGCGGCCTGCTCGGCCTCGTCGCCGGGTTCGGGGGCGGGGCGGCGGACACCCTGCTCTCCCGGGTCACCGAGATCTTCTTCGCGATCCCCTCGATTCTCGGCGCCCTGCTCATCCTGTCGATCCTCCGCACCGGTGACGTCTGGACCGTGGTGCCGGCGCTGGCCGTACTGGCCTGGCCGATGACGTTCCGCGTCATGCGGGCCGCGGTGATCACCGTCAAGGGACAGGACTACGTGGTCGCGGCCCGGGCGCTCGGCGCCTCGGCCCCCCGGATCATGTTCCGGCACATCCTGCCGAACGCGGTCGCCTCCGTGATCGTGGTCTCCACGATCAACCTGGGCGGCTTCATCGCCGCGGAGGCCGGCCTGTCGTTCCTCGGCGTCGGACTGCGCTCGCCCGACATCTCGTGGGGACTGATGATCTCCGACGCCCGGCAGCGCTTCCTGGAGGCTCCGGGGCCGCTGCTCTTCCCGGCGCTGTTCCTGAGCCTGACCGTGCTGGCCGCCATCATGCTGGGTGACGCGGTGCGCGACGCCCTCGATCCGAAACTGCGCTAGGGGACCGCCGTGAAGAAGACCGTGGCGCCGGGGGCGACGTCGCCCGCCGGGATGGTCCCGGGCGGTGAGCCGCTGCTCGTCGTCGACGACCTGCACGTGGAGTTCGTCACCAGGCGGGGCGTGGTCAAGGCGGTCAACGGGGTCGGCTACTCGCTGAACCCCGGCGAGACGCTGGCCGTGCTCGGCGAGTCCGGTTCGGGAAAGTCGACGACCGCACAGGCGATCATGGGTATTCTCGACATGCCGCCGGCCAGGATCACCCGGGGGGAGATCCGCTTTCGGGGCACAGATCTGCTCAGACTGCGGGAGGACGCCCGCTCCCAGGTCCGTGGCCGGCGGATCGCGATGATCTTTCAGGACGCGCTCTCCGCGCTGAACCCGGTGCTCACCGTGGGCGCGCAGATCGGCGAGATGTTCCGGGTGCACCGGGGCTCCTCCAGGCGGGACGCCGAGAGGACGGCGATCGAGCTGATGGACCGGGTCCGCATCCCCGGCGCCAGGCAGCGGGTGCACGACTATCCGCACCAGTTCTCCGGCGGCATGCGCCAGCGCGTCATGATCGCGATGTCGATCGCGCTCGACCCGGAGGTGCTGATCGCCGACGAGCCGACCACGGCGCTCGACGTGACGATCCAGGCCCAGATCATGGAGCTCCTGACGGAGCTGCGGCGCGAGAGCGGCATGGGCCTGATCCTCATCACCCACGACCTCGGCGTGGTGGCCGACGTGGCCGACAGGATCGCCGTCATGTACGGCGGGCGGATCGTGGAGAACGCCCTCGTGCACGACATCTACCGGGCCCCCGCCCACCCGTACGCCAAGGGCCTGCTGGACTCCGTCCCCCGGAGCGACCGCGGGGGCCCGGGGGAGCTGTACACCATCAAGGGCATGCCGCCCGACCTGCTGGCCATGCCCTCGGGCTGCGTCTTCCACCCCCGCTGCTCCTACCGTCAGGACAACTGCGTCACGGACGCGCCACCGCTCCACCCGATCGGCCCGACCCGCGGCAGCGCCTGCCACTACTGGCGGGAGGTGCTCCATGGCAGTCACGGGTGAGCCGATCCTCCAGGTCCGCGACCTGGTCAAGCACTTCCCGCTGACCCAGGGCGCCCTGCTGCGCCGGCGGATCGGTTCCATCAAGGCCGTGGACGGGGTCTCCTTCGACCTGAGACGCGGTGAGACGCTCGGCATCGTGGGCGAGTCGGGCTCCGGCAAGTCCACCCTGGCCAGGCTTCTGATGGCGCTGGAACGGCCGACCTCCGGCTCGGTGCGGGTCAACGGCCGGGAGGTCGCCCGGATGCGGGGAGGCGAGCTCAGGCGGATCCGCCGCGACATCCAGCTGGTCATGCAGGACCCGTACACCTCACTGAACCCCCGGATGACCGTGGGCGACATCGTCGGTGAACCGTACGAGATCCACCGGGAGGTCGTCCCCAAGGGCGACCGCCGTCGCCGGGTCCGGGAACTGCTGGAGGTGGTGGGCCTCAACCCCGACCACATCGACCGCTATCCCCACCAGTTCTCCGGCGGCCAGCGCCAGCGCGTCGGCATCGCCAGGGGGCTGGCGCTCCGGCCGGAGATCCTGATCTGCGACGAGCCGGTGTCCGCGCTCGACGTGTCGATCCAGGCCCAGATCGTCAACCTGCTGGAACGGCTGCAGGACGAGTTCGGCCTCGCCTACGTCTTCGTCGCCCACGACCTGTCGGTGGTCCGCCACATCTCCGACCGGATCGGGGTGATGTATCTGGGCAAGCTGGTCGAGCTCGGCGGGAACGGCGAGGTCTACGGCCGGCCCGCCCACCCCTACACCCAGGCGCTGCTGTCGGCGGTGCCGGTGCCCGACCCGGAAGGGCGGGAGCGGCGCCGGCGGATCGTCCTCCGGGGGGACCCGCCGTCACCGGCGGGGCTGCCGTCGGGCTGCCGGTTCCGCACCCGCTGCTGGAAGGCGCGGGACGTCTGCGCCGCCGAGGAGCCGCCGCTGCGGATCCGGCCCGGCGTCGCGCACGCCAGCGCCTGTCACTTCGCGGAGACCCACGGCGCGGCGCACACCCCCTGACCTCCCCGCCGTCCCCCGGCGTGGCGCGGGTGTCACGGGGTTCGGGACAGTCGCACGCGCGCTCCGGGCGGAAGCCCGAGCCGCTGGGAGGCGTTGCCGGAGCCGACGGCGAGCACGACCAGGCCCGCCGAGTCGGTGAAGGCGATCAGTTCTCCGGGGGGTGCGGCGCCGGACGTCTCCCCGAAGGGCACCGAGAGGTGCCTTCTGCCCAGCCAGACCGTCAGCCTGCCCCTCGGCCGCACCCCCAGCGTGGCCAGGTCGCCCGCGCTGATCGACAGCTGGGCGTTGCCGTGGCCGTCCACCGAGAGCACCTCGCCCTCCGCCGTGTCCCGGTGCACCAGCGAGGTCGGCGGGGGCAGCGAGACCAGCCGGTTCGGCGGGACCTCCGGTCCCAGGTCTGCCAGGGGGCGCCCAATGGCCAGGTGCGCGGCCACGGGGGCGAAGATGTCGCGCCCGCGGAAGGTCGGCGACACCGGTCTCCTGAAGAGATCCTCGTTGGCGAGCTCGTGGGCCGCCTTCGCGCCGCCGCTGGCGTGCACCGCCCATGACAGCACCCCGTTGTCCGGGCCGAGGAACACGTGGTCGCCCGCCTCGACCGCCACGGCCCTGCGCGAGCCGCCCCCGGGGTCCACCGCGGCGATGTGCACTCCTGGGGGGAGATGGGGGATCGTCTGCGCCAGGATCGCGGCGGCTCGCCGTACGTCCCCGGAGGGGATCAGATGGCACACGTCGATGATCCGGGACTCCGGGGAGAGTCCGACGATCACGCCGTGGCAGGCGCCGACATGGCCGTCCGCCAGGCCGTAGTCGGTGAGAAGGGTGATGACAGAGGTCACATCTGGTGACTGTACGTCTGGACCTCGGCCGTGAACAGCGGGAAATTCCCGACTATCCTGGCATCGGCTCTGTGGACGCGGTGTGGTCACCGCATGGCCGACCGAGGAGGAGAGCAATGGACACCGCGCCGACTCCCGGCGGCGGGGACACGGCACCGCCCCCCGGCGGTGGGAACGCCGAGCCGGCTCCCGGGGGCGGGGAGACCACGCGGACCCCCGCGGACGGGGCCGCGCACCGGCCGGCCCCGCGGGCTCTGACGGACCGGGAGCGGGAGCTGCTGGCCTTCGAGCGCCGCCGGTGGCGGTATAGCGGGGGCAAGGAGCAGGCCATCCGCGAGATCTTCGACATCTCCGCCACCCGCTACTATCAGCTGCTCGCCGAGCTCATCGACAGGCCCGAGGCGCTCGCCCACGATCCGATGCTGGTCAAGCGCCTGCGCCGGCTCCGCGAGACGCGCCGAGACGACCGCGCCGCCAGGAGGCCGGGCTTGCGCCCCTGACCTTTGGGGTACGGCAGGGCCACGGGATCCCGGCACGGAGCGCGGCAGGGCACATGGGATCTTTGGGTACGGCAGGGCACGGACCTTCGGGGTACGGCGGCCACGCGGGCCCTGGGGCACGGCGGCCACCGGGTCGCTGGCCGCCCCGCCGCGGAGCGGGCCGTCGGGGCCCGAAAACGGCCCCGCGAGACGACGAGGGATCGGGAGAGGCGTGACCATGGACACCCCCGGAGGACTGCGGGCGATTCTCGCCGACCCCGCGGGAGCGGTGATCGGCCTCGACTTCGACGGCACGCTCTCCCCGATCGTGCCCGACCCCGAGGCGGCCAGGATCCACCCGGACGGCCCCGCGGTGCTGACCAGACTCGGCGGGCTGGTCGGCGCCGTGGTGATCGTGACCGGCCGCCCGGCTGCCACGGCGGTCGAGTACGGCTCCCTGGCCGGTGTGCCGGGAGTGGTGGTGCTCGGGCACTACGGTCTCGAACGCTGGGAGGCCGGCGGGCTCACCGCGCCTCCCGTCCACCCCGGCCTGGCCCGGGTCCGAGCCGAGCTGCCCGCGCTGGTCTCGGGGATCGAGGGCGTCAGGATCGAGGACAAGCAGCGGGCGGTGGCCGTGCACACCCGCCGGGCCGCCGATCCGCGGGCCGCGCTCGACGCGCTGCGCGGCCCGGTCGCCACGCTGGCGGCCGAGGCCGGACTGGCGGTGGAGCCGGGCAAGTTCGTGCTGGAGTTGCGGCCGCCCGGGATGGACAAGGGCAGGGCGCTCGGCGCCTTCCTGCGGGAGCGGTCGGCGCGGTCGGTGCTGTTCGCCGGGGACGACCTGGGCGATCTGGCGGCGTTCGCGGCCGTGCGGGAGTCCGGGCTGCCCGGGGTGACGGTGTTCAGCGGGTCGGCGGAGATCACCGTGGAGGCCGACATCGTGGTGGACGGCCCCGACGGGATCATGGAACTGCTCCGCTCGATCGCCGATGCCATCGAGTCTTAAGCCGTCGGCAAGCGAAGGCGGGTAATTTGCCCGGCATGAGAAAGAGCTCCCTCGCCCTCGCTGCGCTGGCCGGCGCCGCGGTGCTCGTCGCCCCGATGACCGCCTCGGCCTCCGCCTCGACCTCCTCCGTCTCCACCTCGGTCACGCAGACCCTGTCCTTCCGCGGCCTGCACCTGACGATCCCCGTCGGCTGGACGGTCTACCGCGACAGCGACCGGGTCAAGGTGATAACCGGGGCGTGCCGTAAGCCGTCCTCCGGATATTTCACACCGAGGTGTGATGCCTTCTGGCTGTTCGGCCCGAAGGTGCTCAAGCGCGGGCACGAGGGTTTCTCGGCCTACACGCCCGACCGGCCCTTCTATCCCGCCAGTGACGTGCAGCGCTGCCCCTTCAACGGCAAGTACGGTCAGGTCCTCGGGAAGGCCACCGTGGCAGGTCTCCGGCAGGTCGGCCCCGGGCACAGGGCGCACTACCGCTCCTGGGCCGGACGGTGCGTCACGTTCAGCGACGGCCGGCAGACCGCGACCTTCAACCAGCGTGAGTGGTACCTGCCCAAGTCCAAGATCCTCGTCGTGGACGTGTGGAACACGCCGGGGCTGGCCGGCAGGCTCAAGTACGCCACCTGGAGCTGACCAGGATCCCGCCGACGGCCAGCCCGATCAGGGCCGGGACCATGAGAAACGCCTGCTGGGTGCCGAACGAGTCGGCCAGCGCACCCAGCAGGAACGGCCCGGCGCCCACCGCCGCACCGGCGAAGAGCGAGGCCGCGGCCGCGGCCCGCTCCGGTCGCGCGCTCGCGGCCGTCAGCACCAGGGAGAGCGCCAGCGGAAAGTGCAGCGAGACCCCGATCCCGGACAGGACCAGCCCCGCGTAGGACGGCACCGGGTCGGTGCTCACCCAGAAGAGCGCCCATCCGGCGGCGGTGAGCGCGAGCGCGCCGACGAGCAGGGGGGCGGGTGGGACGCGCAGAGCCAGCCTGGCCCCGCCGAACCGTCCGACCGCCAGGCCGGTCGTGAACGCGGTCAGCGCGGTGGCCGCCACCGCCGCCGACAGTCCCGTCTGGTCGGCCACCAGTTTGGCCGCCCAGAGGTTGAAGGAGAACTCCAGGGCGACGCAGCAGAACAGCACCGCCCCGGCCAGGTGGAACCCCCGGCCGAGCCCTGCCCCGGCGCCCTTCCCGTTCCTCTGAGCGGTACGAGTCTCGGCGTCCCCGCGCTCCGCTTTTCCGTGCCCGGCGTCCCCGTGCCCGGTGTTCTCCTGTCCGGTGTCTTCGCGTTCGGTGCCTCCGTCTCCGGTGTCCCCGCGCCTTCCGTGCCCTGTCTTCCCGGGGGCGGTCTTTCCGCGTTCGGGGACCCAGACGCGGCCCAGGACCAGCGCGAGCAGTACGGTCAGCGCCGGGGTCACCAGCAGGGCCGCCCGCCAGCCGAGCACACTCTGCGCCGCCACGCTGACCACGAACGGCGCTCCCAGGCCGACGCTCACCCCGACCGCGTTGGCCTCGCTGATCGCCGCGGGACCCGCCGGGCCGTGGTGGTCGCTGAGCACCGACATGCCGGTGTAGAGGCTGACCGAGCCCATCCCGCCGGCGACGCCGTACCCGAGGAGCGTGATCGGCAGCGCGTCGCTGGAGAACACCAGCAGCACCCCGGCGCTCATTCCGGTCAGGCCCGTCCAGGTGGTGGCCCTGCGGCCGATCCTCCTGGTCAGCCCAGGGAGCGCCAACCCGGTCAGGATGCCGCCGATCGCCATCGTGGTGCCGTGCAGGCCGGCCACGGTCTGCGAGACCCCCTGGTCGGCGCGGAGCATCGGGAGCGCGGCGCTGAGGCCGTACAGGTAGGTGGCGAAGACGCCGAGTTGCAGGTAGATGAGCCAGGTCGCGCGATCGCGGGTGAGCCGGACGGGGGCGATCGAGGCCAAGGGTCTCCCCGGTAAGGCAGTTGTCGTGAGAAGTCCCCCGAACTATCTCATGGTCGATTGAAAATCACTGGAGTGCGGCGAGTTGGTCGGCGAACCAGCGGTGCGGGGGGAGCGCGGTGGCGGCGCCGGCCAGCCGGACGCCCCTGCGGGCGCGCTCGTCCTCCGGCATGGTGAGGCCCCGGTGGATGGCGCGGGCCGTGGCGGAGACGTCGTAGGGGTTGACCAGCAGCGCGTGCTCACCCAGCTCGGCCGCGGCGCCCGCCTCGCGGGAGAGCACCAGCGCGCTGCGCGGGGACAGGACGGGGGCCTCCTTGGCCACGAGGTTCATGCCGTCGCGGATCGGATTGACCAGCGTCACGTCGGCCAGCCGGTAGGCGGCCAGCGAGCGCGGGTAGTCGTCCTGCACGTTGAGGATCAGCGGATCCCAGTCCTCGGTGGCGTACTCGTCCTCGATCTCCAGGGCGCAGCGCTGCACCGCCGCGGTGTACTCGCGGTATTCGGGCAGGTCGTGGCGGGAGGGGTAGGCGAAGGCGAGGTGCACCACCCTGCCGTGCCACTCGGGGTGGGCCGCGAGGAACTCCCGGTAGGCGGCCAGGCCCCTGACGATGTTCTTGGACAGCTCGGTCCGGTCGATCCGCACGATCAGCCTGCGGTCGCCGACCAGCTCGCGCAGGGCCCTCATGTGGGACTCCACGTCGGGCTCCGACGCCCGCGCCCAGAGCGCGTCGCCGTCCACTCCCAGGGCGTGCACGCCGATCCGGGTGGTCCGGCCACCGTGGGCGACGGTACGGAGGGCGCGGTCGACCTTCGCGCCGAGCACGGTCTCGCAGCAGTCCATGAAGGCCCCGGCCCAGCGGTGGGTCAGGAACCCCGCGTGGTCGGAGCCCAGGATGCCCTCAAGCAACTCGGCCGCGACCTCGTCGGGCAGCAGGCGGAAGTACTCCGGCGGCGCCCAGGGGGTGTGCGAGAAGTGGGCGATCCGCAGGTCGGGCCGCTCGCCCCTGAGCATGGCCGGGACCAGGGCCAGATGGTAGTCCTGCACCATCACCCTGGCCCCGGGCGGGGACTCCTCGGCCAGCGCCGTCGCGAACGCCTCGTTGTACGCCCGGTAGGACTCCCACTCCCGGCGGAATCTGGCGTCGAACTGCGGCCGGTTGGGGGCGTCGTACAGCAGGTGGTGCACGAACCAGAGGGTGGAGTTGGCGACCGCGTTGTAGGCCCGCTGGAAGGTCGCCGGGGGGATGTCGAGCATCCGCAGCGCCCCGGTGTCGTAACCGGCCTCGTCCAGCCGGCCGCCGGGGGCCAGCCGTACGACGCCGCGGTCGCCGTCGGACAGGGCGGCGCAGACCCACAGGATGTCGAGCCCCCTGGCCACCTCGGACAGGCCGGAGACCAGGCCGCCGCCGCCCCGGCGCATGGTCGGCGAGCCGTCCTCGGAGAGGGTGAAGGAGACGGGGCCGCGGTTCGAGGCCACCAGGATCGCGCTCATATGGATCCCCTCGCCTGGGGAGGTGCTTGTCCTGAAGGTTAACCAAACATAACCGGCGACCATAGGATGTCGGGCGACTGTGACCGCTGATGGGGGCTCGCGATGGCGCTGGACGAGACGACCGAGGAACTGGCGCGCGCGGCAGCCCGAGGCGACCACCGCTCGCTGGGTGAGCTGCTCAAGCGGATCGAGCCCGATGTGCTGCGGCACTGCGGGCGGATCCTCCCCTACCGGCAGGACGCCGAGGAGGCGTCCCAGGACACCCTGCTCGCGGTGGCCCGCAACATCGGCCGCTTCGAGGGGCGGGCCAGGTTCAGCACGTGGCTGCACATCGTGACCGCCAACTGCGCCCGTACCACCTACCGCTCGCTGAAGCGGCGTTCGGCCGAGCAGGCCTCCGACGAGCTGCCGCTGCACAAGCCCGACGTCGCCCGGGTGAGCGTGATCGCCGGTTCCCGGCTGGACCTGCTCGACGCGATGGAGGCGCTGGAGGCCGACAAGCCCGACCTGGCCCAGGCGCTGGTGCTCCGCGACATCTGCCAGCTCGACTACAGCGAGGTGGCCGAGCAGCTCGGCATCCCGCTCGGCACGGCCAAGTCCCGTATCCATCAGGCCCGTAAGTACGTCCAGGGAGCGCTGGGCGACGCCTACGGCTTCTGACCCCGCCGCGCGTGCCGGCCGTGCCGTAGCGGTCGCCGATTCACCGGGGACGGGAGGGCGCCCTCGGTCCAGCGGCTGTTCAACGGCTTGTGGCCCGGGAAGCGCCGTCCGAAAGATAACACGATGCGTCTCGCGGAGTGAGACGACTGGTCAGGGTGGCCGCGGGTCGGGGTAGAGTGCATGAGACCTGCGCGTCAGGTCCACAACTGCATATTGCTCATCCAGAGGGGTGGAGGGACCGGCCCTGCGAAGCCCCGGCAACCCTCCCGGTTCAAGACTCGCGATCTGGCGAGGTCGGCCGGGACAGGTGCCAATTCCGGTCTGTGACCAGGGTGGTCGCAGACGAAGATGAGGGAAAGGCCTCGCTTCATGGCGCTCGCGAACACTGAAACCACCGTCCCCCTCGACCAGGCCGACCATGTCGACGACCCGCGGAGCCCGCGGTTCGGCCCGGCCGTCGCGCTGTCCTGCCGCGAGTGCGGTGCCCGCTCCGGACTCGGCCCCGACTTCGCCTGCGCCGAGTGTTTCGGTCCTCTGGAGGTCGCCTACGACTTCGGCCGGGTGACCCGGGAGCAGATCGCCCGGGGGCCGGCCAGCATCTGGCGTTACCGCTCCCTGCTGCCGGTCCCGGCGGACGTGGCCACCAAGCCCAACATGGCGCCCGGCTGGACCAGGCTCGTCAAGGCCGGCAACCTCGCGCGTGAGCTGGGCATCCGCTCGCTGCACGTGAAGGACGACTCCGGCAACCCCACGCACTCCTTCAAGGACCGCGTGGTGGCCATCGCCGTCGAGGCGGCCCGTAACTTCGGTTTCCACACCCTCTCCTGCTCCTCCACCGGCAATCTGGCCGGTGCCGTGACCGCGGCCGCAGCGCGGGCCGGGCTGGACGCCTGCGTGTTCATCCCGTCGGACCTGGAGCAGGCCAAGATCGTCATGGCCTCGGTCTACGGTGGCAGGCTCGTCGGCATCGACGGCAGCTACGACGACGTCAACCGCTTCTGCTCCGAGCTCATCGGCGACGAGCTGGGCGAGAAGTGGGGCTTCGTCAACGTCAACCTCCGGCCCTACTACGCCGAGGGCTCCAAGACGCTGGCCTACGAGATCGCCGAGCAGCTCGGCTGGCGGATCCCCGACCAGATCGTCATCCCGGTCGCCTCGGGCTCCCAGCTCACGAAGATCGACAAGGGGTTCAAGGAGCTGATCACGCTCGGTCTCGTCGAGGACACGCCGTACCGGATCTTCGGCGCCCAGGCCGAGGGGTGCTCCCCGGTCTCCGCCGCCTACCGGGCCGGTCACGACGTGATCCGCCCGGTCAAGCCCGACACGATCGCCAAGTCGCTCGCGATCGGGAACCCGGCCGACGGTCCCTACGTGCTCGACATCGCCCGGCGCACCGGCGGCGCGGTGGAGGACGTCACGGACACCGAGGTCGTCGAGGCGATCCGGCTGCTGGCCAGGACCGAGGGCATCTTCGCCGAGACCGCCGGTGGCGTCACCGTCGGGGTGCTGCGCAAGCTGGTCGCCTCGGGGCGGCTCGACCCCGACGCCGAGACCGTGGTCCTCAACACCGGCGACGGCCTGAAGACCCTCGACGCGGTGGCCGACCAGGCGCGCCCCACCGCCGTCATCCGGCCGTCTCTTGACGCATTCCGTGCGGCTATCGCCTAGAACTCGTGAAAGGTACTTAATTATGAGCGTTTCTGTGCGGATTCCGACGATTCTCCGTACGTACACCGGCGGCTCCGCCGAGGTCGGCGGAGAGGGCGAGACCCTGCGTGATGTTCTCCAGAAGCTGGACGTCGACTTCCCGGGGATCGGTGCCCGAATTCTTGATGAAACGGGGAAGATTCGTCGTTTTGTCAATGTTTACGTCGGTGATGAGGATGTCCGATTCGCTGACAATCTGGACACGGCCACCCCCGCCGGCGTTCAGGTCTCCATCATCCCGGCGGTCGCCGGAGGCTGACCCCTCCCTGGTCGGATGCCGTCCGCCGGCGGGTCCGTCTCCTGTCCCGGCGATCTGTCCCCGTACATCCCGTCCACCACACCCGCACCGGCCCGGCCGCGTGCGGGTGTCGTGTTTTATGACGCAAGCTCATATTTGTTGAGCCGGGACATGGTGCAATATTTAACTAACTAATCGTGATAGCAAAACTCTGCCTGCGTGTTGAATGCGTCCGTAAAGCAGTAGTTTGCTGATTGGCTCTGTTGCCCAATGCTCTATCACAGGTATGGTCGAGGACGATCGACGTAGGCGATGTCTCCGCCTCGGAGATTGAGGACTTCGCGGAGGAATGGGCGGCGTCCTCAAGTCCAGTAAGAGGAGTCGGAAGTGGCGCAAGGCACCGTCAAATGGTTCAACGCGGACAAGGGCTACGGCTTCATCGCGGTAGACGGTGGTAAGGATGTTTTCGTCCATTACTCCGCGATCCTGATGGATGGCTATCGTGCGCTCGAACAGGGCCAGCGGGTCGAGTTCGAGATCACGCAGGGACAGAAGGGCCCCCAGGCGGAATCCGTCAGGGCGGTCTGATTCGTCCGTCAGTTCGTCGGGAAGTGCCGGTGGACCCCGCGGCAGCGCAGTCCGTGCGGATCCTCCCGCGCGTCGGCCCGGCTCGTCGTTTCGATCGGCGGGCCGGGCCTTCGTCTAGGCTGGGGCCAGGTCAGGGGGACTCTGGCTTGCACTCGGCAGGGGGGAGTGCTAAACAGTTGCTTAGCACTCTCCATTGGTGAGTGCCAAACCCTGGATCGAGACGATGGGGTCCGCCGAACGGAGTCGCGGACCCGTATGCCGTCGCGGGCGTCGGCTCGATCTGGTGCAAGCCACCCTGTGTTTGGGAGGTCTAGCCGTATGGCAGCCAAGATGATCGCGTTTGACGAGGACGCCCGGCGCGGTCTCGAGCGTGGTATGAACCAGCTCGCGGACGCCGTCAAGGTGACCCTCGGCCCCAAGGGCCGTAACGTCGTGCTGGAGAAGAAGTGGGGCGCTCCCACGATCACCAACGACGGTGTCTCCATCGCCAAGGAGATCGAGCTTGAGGACCCGTGGGAGAAGATCGGGGCCGAGCTCGTCAAGGAAGTCGCCAAGAAGACCGACGACGTAGCCGGTGACGGCACCACCACCGCCACGGTGCTCGCCCAGGCCCTGGTGCGTGAGGGCCTCCGCAACGTGGCCGCCGGCGCCAACCCGATGTCCCTGAAGAAGGGCATCGAGGCCGCCGTGGAGCGCGTCTCCGAGGAGCTTTCCAAGCTGGCCAAGGACGTGGAGACGAAGGCGCAGATCGCCTCCACCGCCTCCATCTCCGCGGGCGACCCGCAGATCGGCGAGATGATCGCCGAGGCGATGGACAAGGTCGGCAAGGAAGGTGTCATCACCGTCGAGGAGAGCAACACCTTCGGCCTGGAGCTTGAGCTCACCGAGGGCATGCGCTTCGACAAGGGCTACATCTCGCCCTATTTCGTGACCGACCCGGAGCGTATGGAGGCCGTTCTCGACGACCCGTACATCCTCGTCGTCAACTCCAAGATCTCCGCCAACAAGGACCTGCTCCCGGTCCTCGACAAGGTCGTGCAGGCCGGCAAGCCGCTGCTGATCATCGCCGAGGACATCGAGGGCGAGGCCCTGGCCACCCTGGTCGTCAACAAGATCCGTGGCCTGTTCCGCTCGGTCGCGGTCAAGGCCCCGGGCTTCGGTGACCGCCGTAAGGCCATGCTGGGCGACATCGCCATCCTGACCGGCGCCCAGGTCATCAGCGAGGACCTCGGCCTCAAGCTGGAGTCCACCACGCTGGACCAGCTCGGCCGCGCCCGCCAGATCATCGTCACCAAGGACGAGACCACCATCGTCGACGGTGCCGGTGACGCCGAGCAGATCGCCGGCCGGGTCAACCAGATCCGCGCCGAGATCGAGAACACCGACTCCGACTACGACCGCGAGAAGCTCCAGGAGCGTCTCGCCAAGCTGGCCGGCGGCGTGGCCGTCATCAAGGCCGGCGCGGCGACCGAGGTCGAGCTCAAGGAGCGCAAGCACCGCATCGAGGACGCCGTCCGTAACGCGAAGGCGGCCGTCGAGGAGGGCATCGTCCCCGGTGGTGGCGTGGCCCTGCTGCAGGCCGGCGCCAAGGCGTTCGACAAGCTGGAGCTCCCCGGCGACGAGGCCACCGGTGCCGCGATCGTGCGCAAGGCTCTTGAGGAGCCGCTGAAGCAGATCGCCGTCAACGCCGGCCTTGAGGGCGGCGTCGTGGTGGAGAAGGTGCGCAACCTCACCCCGGGTGAGGGCCCGAACGCCGCCACCGGTGAGTACGTCAACATGTTCGAGGCGGGCATCATCGACCCGGCCAAGGTGACTCGTTCCGCTCTGCAGAACGCGGCGTCCATCGCGGCGCTGTTCCTCACCACCGAGGCCGTCATCGCCGAGAAGCCCGAGAAGGCCGGTGCCGCTCCCGCGATGCCGGGCGGCGGCGACATGGACTTCTAAGTCCTGACGCTTTCACGGAAGAGGCGACCCCGAGGTGCAGGGGCCGCCTCTTCTGGCGTCCGCGGTGTTCTCCGGCGGAGCCCGGTCAGCGCAGCTGCGCGGGCAGCTCCCGGGTGTGCAGGACGGTCAGCGAGGTGACCGCGCGGGTCAGGACCACGTAGAGCCGGGCCAGGCCGCGTGGCTCGGCGTCCACGATGTCGGCCGGCTCGACCACGATGACGTGGTCGTACTCCAGGCCCTTGGCCAGGGTCGCCGGGACGACCAGGAGACGATGCTCCTCGGCCGAGTCCTGGCTCAGCACGCGGTGCTCCAGGGCGGAGAGCGCCTCCGACACCGCGACGACCGAGGCGTCCGGGACGATGACGCCGATCGAGCCCTCCCGGGACAGTGTCTCCCGCGCCGTCTCCAGCACCGCCTCCGTCAGGCCGGTGGCCGGTTCGGGCGCGTGCCGTACGGACAGCGAGCCCACGCCGGGGCGGAGCGACCGGGGAGGCGCCAGATCGGGCGCGATCGAGGGCAGCAGCCGCGCGGCGTAGTCGAGGACCTCCCGGGGGACGCGGAAGCCCAGGGTGAGCTCGGTGACCGTGCCGTCCTCGAAGCCCAGGTGCGTCAGGACCTCCCGCCACGAGCGGGCCGACCAGGGGGTGGTGCCCTGCGCGATATCGCCCAGCACGGTGGCCGCGCCGGTACGGCAGCGCCGCCCCAGGGCGCGTAGCTGCATCGCCGACAGGTCCTGGGCCTCGTCCACGACCAGGTGCCCCAGCGGGGTGGTCCGCTCGATCAGGTCGCCGAGCTCGTCCATCAGCGCGCCGTCGGCCGCCGACCACTTCGCCGAGCGGAAGGACCTGGGGGGCCTGGTCCAGAGCAGCAGGGCCTGTTCGTCGGCGGTGAGGTCGTCCTTGGCCGCGGCGGCGAGGAAGCCGGGGTCGCTGAAGAGGCGGTGGAGCACCTGCTCCGGGGTCACCTTGGGCCACACCCGGTCCACGAGCTGCTTGACCGGCCTGGACCGGGCGACCGCGTCCTGCACCCGGTCGTCGGGGGCCTCCCCGCGCTGCTCCATCCGGACGAGCACCAGGTGGGCCAGCCGCTGGGCCAGAGCCGCCCGGCCCGGACCGTAGCGCGTGGTGCCGCGGAGCGAGGCGACGATCTCACGGACCTCGTGATCGGCCACCCGGTAGCGGTTGACCCCCTTGGTGAACAGGACGCCCTCGTCCGGTTTGACGATGTGCGTCCACAGGGCCCGCCTGAGCACCGGCACCATCCGCGCGTCGCCCTTGACCGTGCCGACCGCGGGATCCTCGGGCGCCCGGTGGTCGCCCAGGATGCCGGCGACCGTGGTCTGGTCGACCTTGACCTCGCCCAGCGCGGGGAGAACCGAGGAGATGTACGCGAGGAAGGCCCGGTTCGGGCCGACGATCATCACTCCGGACCGGGCGAGCCTCTCCCGGTGGGTGAAGAGCAGGTAGGCGGCCCGGTGCAGGCCGACGGCGGTCTTCCCGGTCCCCGGCGCCCCCTGGACGCACACGGTCAGCCCCGGCTCGGAGCGGACGATCTCGTCCTGGTCGGGCTGGATGGTGGCGACGATGTCGCGCATCGGCCCCGAGCGGGGACGCTCGATCTCCTCGGTCAGGATCCTCGACTGCCGGATGACCTCCCCCTGGTCGAGACGCTCGTCCTCGAAGGCGGTCAGGTCGCCGGCGTGGTAGCCGAACCGGCGGCGGAGCGCGACGCCCATCGGGTCGGACGGGCTCGCCTGGTAGAACGCCCGCGAGACCGGGGCCCGCCAGTCGATCACCAGGGGGCGGCTGCGGTCGTCGTGGACGTGCCTGCGCCCGACGTGGACGGTCACGGGAAGATCGTCGTCGGCCGACCGGTCCAGGCGGCCGAAGAACAGCGGGGTGCCTGAGTGATCGGCCAGCGCCGCGACCCGCTGGTCCAGCAGCGCCTGCAGGATCTGCTGGGAGACCCAGTCTCCGGCGGCGTCGGAGGAGAGGGATCGGGCGTGTTCGCGCATCGCGCGCAGCGCGGCCCTGGAGGCGGCCAGATGCTCGCGTTCGGCGGTGAGGATCTCCGCGGGGTCGGCGGTATCCGCGCCGTCGCCGGATGGGCCGCCGGTTATGCGGGGGGACAGTTGATGTGCGGGCACGCGAAAGCGCCTCCCATTCGATAAACGGAGGTGGTCGTAAGGCAGCGAATCGACCAGCCTACCGATGCCCTTCGCGCCGCTCAAAAGAATTACTCGCGTTTCCCCAATGGGACGCGATGGCCGTTCGGCGGCCGAAGGAGATGACGCCGTCCGTCTCCGGCAGGGTCGGCGGGGTGACCGCGTTGGCACGGTCCGTGTTTGTGCGCCAAAAACGCTAAAAAGCCGGGCAAATCCAGTGACTCGCGCAGATCATGGGGTATGTCGCCAGTGGCCATCGCGGCCTAGCGAGGGGGTGTTTGCTTTGTCGAAAGCCTGCGGTATCTCGTGGACCTGACACAGACGACGACGTGTTCGCCATGTGACGTCAATCGCCGGCGAGCACGTCGTCCGCGTCGATGATCTGGTAGGCGTATCCCTGCTCGGCCAGGAACCGTTGCCGGTGGGCGGCGAACTCCTGGTCCACAGTGTCCCGGCTGACCACCGAGTAGAACCGCGCCCCGCCACCGTCCGACTTGGGCCGCAGCACCCGGCCAAGCCGCTGGGCCTCCTCCTGACGTGACCCGAAGGTGCCCGACACCTGGATGGCCACCGCCGCCTCCGGCAGGTCGATGGAGAAGTTGGCCACCTTGGAGACCACCAGGACCTGGATCTCCTTGTCGCGGAACGCCTGGAACAGCCGCTCCCGCTCCTTGATCTTCGTCTCCCCCTTGATCACCGGCGCGTTCAGGTGCTCGCCCAGCTCGTCGAGCTGGTCGATGTACTGGCCGATGACCAGAACCTGCTCGTCAAGGTGGCGCCGGACCAGCGCCTCGGTCACCCGGATCTTGGACGGGGTGGTCGCGCAGAACCGGTAGCGCTCCTCGGATTCGGCCATCGCGTAGGCGAGCCGCTCCTCGTCGCTGAGCGTCACCCGCACCTCGACGCAGTCGGCCGGAGCGATCCAGCCCTGGTTCTCCATCTCCTTCCACGGCGCGTCGTAGCGCTTGGGGCCGATCAGGGAGAACACGTCACCCTCCCGGCCGTCCTCGCGCACGAGCGTCGCGGTCAGCCCGACCCGCCGTCTGGCCTGCAGATCGGCGGTCATCCGGAAGATCGGCGCGGGCAGCAGGTGCACCTCGTCGTACACGATCAGGCCCCAGTCGCGGGCGTCGAACAGCTCCAGATGCCGGTAGACCCCCTGCCTGCGGGTCGTCATCACCTGGTAGGTGGCGATGGTGACCGGCCGGATCTCCTTCTTGGTACCGGTGTACTCGCCGATCTCGTCCTCGGAGAGCGAGGTGCGATTGAGCAGCTCCTGCTTCCACTGGTGCGCCGAGACCGTGTTCGTCACCAGGATCAGCGTCGTCGCCCTGACCTGTGCCATCGCCGCCGCGCCCACGATCGTCTTGCCCGCGCCGCAGGGGAGCACCACCACGCCCGAACCGCCGTGCCAGAACGCCTCGGCGGCCTCCCGCTGGTAGGCGCGCAGCCGCCAGCCCTCCTCCTTCAGCGCGATCGGGTGGTGCTCGCCGTCGACGTATCCGGCCAGGTCCTCGGCCGGCCAGCCCAGCTTGAGCAGGTGCTGCTTGATGTTGCCGCGCTCGCTCGGGTGCACCGCCACGCCGTCGGTGTCCAGCCGCTCGCCCAGCAGCGGCTGGATCTTCCTGGAGCGCAGCACCTCCTCAAGCACGGCCCGGTCGGTGCTGGTCAGGACGAGGCCGTGGACGGGGTGTTTCTCCAGCCGGAGCCTGCCGTAGCGCGCCATGGTCTCGACCACGTCCACCAGCAGCGCGTGCGGCACCGGGTAGCGGCTGTGGCTGATCAGCGCGTCGATCACCTGCTCGGCGTCGTGCCCGGCCGCGCGGGCGTTCCACAGGGCCAGCGGGGTGACCCGGTAGGTGTGCACGTGCTCGGGGGCGCGTTCCAGCTCGGCGAAGGGCGCGATCGCCTTACGGCACTCGTCCGCCCTCTCGTGATCGACTTCAAGAAGCAGGGTTTTGTCCGATTGGACAATCAATGGTCCATTAGTCACAGACTTCTCCCTCGTGTACGGCTGGCCAGCCCATGGTCGCACTCACGCGGGAGACTCGCCCGTTCGTTTCCCCGCTCCGTATGTCCAACGACGGATGTGCCCGCCGGCAGTCCCCGTCCCGCTCAGCCTCAGGAGGAACTGGCCACGCCCACGACGATGAGGGCGCCGACGCCCAGCACGAGCAGGGCGACGTTGACGCCGATGGCGATCCAGGTCCACTTGAGCAGGTTCCTGGCGCCCCGGGGGTCGGTGTCGACCTTGCCGAGCGCGATACCGGACATGATGGCCCCGGCGATGCCGCCGAGGCTGATGTAGCAGGTCAGGCCGAGCACGATGCTGATGACCAGCGCCACGATCGCGTGGGTCCTGACGCCCTCGTTGTTCTGGTGGGGCGCGGGCCCGTAACCGTACTGCGGGGGGTACCGGCCGTAGGGCTGCTCGCCGTACGCCTGCTGGTCGTAGCCCTGCACGCCGTAGGGGCGTTCGCCGTACCCCGGCGTGCCGTATCCCTGGCCGCCGTACTCCTGCGTGCCGTATCCCTGCGTGCCGTACTCCTGCGTGCCGTATCCCTGCGTGCCGTACTCCTGCGTGCCGTATCCCTGCGTGCCGTACTCCGGCGCGCCGTACCCCTGGGCGCCGTATCCCGGCGCGCCGGGATCCTGGCCGCCGTACCCCGGTCCGCCGTGGTCCTGGTGGCCGGGGCTCTGCCCGGGGTGCCCCTGCCCGCCGGGGTCCTGTCCGGGGTATCCCCGCTGTCCGTGGTCCTGCTGTCCCTGGTCGTGTCCGCCGTACCCCTGCCCGTATCCCGGGGTCTGGCCGGGGCCGGTGCTGTACGGACTCTTCCAGTCGTCCGGGTTGGTGCTGGGACCTTCGGGGTGACCGCTCACTCTGGATCGTCTCGCTTCTGTTGAACTTGGAACGTCAACGCATATCACGATATGGGGATTACGCCCCGTGGTGGAGCCGGTCGATCCGGGTGGCTCGCACGGTCACGACCAGCGCAATCAGTTGATGTCGGAGATCCCGGTGATGCGGTGCAGCGCGAAGCGGTGCACCGCCGCACGGGTCTCGTCGTAGGCGGTGAGGTAGCCGCCCTCCATCCGGGCGGGCTCCAGGATCCGGCTGGTGGCGTTGCCCTGGGAGTCGAGGTAGCCGATCCAGACCTGGGAGCCCTGCCGGATGGCGTCGCGCAGGGCGTTGAGCGTGGCGGTCGCGGGGGAGCGGGGCACCTGGCCCTCCGGGGCGTCCACCGGGGCGCGGCGGGATCGATGAGCCGCGTCACCGGCGCGTACGGCGCGCACCGCCGCCGCCACGACGTCGGCCTCCGGGCCGTTGAACGTTCCGGAGGAGCGCGACGAGGGCTGGGAGTCGGTCCTGCGGACGTCGAGCTGAGCGATGATCACGTCACCGTCCAGGGACTCGGCGGCCGGGGCGTAACCCATCGCGCGCAACGAGTCGACCAGGGTCGCTCTGGCGGACTTGGAGGCGATCACGGTGGGGGCGAGCCGGCGCAGCCGCAGCGGGAACGTCCGCTTGTCGGCCATCACCTCGTCCAGCAGCGAGGGGTCGTCACACCGGATGTACGCGCTCGCCGTACCCACGCGCATGCGGCCGTGGCGGCGGGCCACGTCGGTGACCAGATAGCTGAGCGGCTGCGGGACGGGCGTGGTCGAATGGCGCTCCAGCATGGCCAGTATCTCGTCGGCGCCCTGACCGGCGTCCAGCACCCGCCGGATCGACCGCTCGCCGAACCGGTAGACCGTCGCACCGCCGGTGGACTCCACCTCGGCGGCCAGCGCCAGCCAGCGTCTCAGGTCGCCGGTGAGCGGCCCTGGGGCGACGGCGGTCAGGTCGGCCTGCAGGAGCACGTGGTCGAGCGGCTCCGGCAGCAGCGGGGCCAGCAGCGCGCCCGCCGGCTCGGCGCGGCCCCCGCCGGGCAGCAGGGCACAGCCGTGGCCCGTGAGCGCGCCCAGGCCGGTCACCCCGATCTGCTCGGCCTCGCGCAGCGTGAACTCCACCAGCTGGTCGCGCCGGCCGCCGCGACGGCGGGGCTGCTCCCAGGCCAGGCGCCCGCGCACCGACTCCAGGGCGGGGGCGACGCCGGGCCCGGCCGCGCGGAGCAGGCCCAGGGTCGTGGCGCGGACCTCGGCCGCGGCCGAGCGCCGCAGGTCGGGGTGGAGGGCGTTGAGCAGCCGGTCGCGCTCGTCGCGCTCACCGATCACCCCGGGCACCCGGTCCATGGTCAGCCAGGCCGAGGCCAGCATCACCCAGCGGTCCTCGGTGCTCTTCACCCGCCAGCCGTCGTAGGCCGGGGTGGGCAGCCAGTCTCCGTCAACCCCGCCGCTCGTGGCCACCAGTCCGGCGGCGTACGTCACCTCGATGACCAGCCCCGTCACCCACTCGGGCAGGTCGAGCAGGCCCGCGGTCCGCTTCAGGTCGCGCACGGCCAGACCGCCGCTGCGGAGCACGCCGGGCGGGTCGGCGCCCCACCGCTCGCAGAGCTCCTCCACCGACCGGGTGAACGCGAACGCCTGCCCCGCCGCGGTGCGGTCGGCGAGCCTCCGGTCACGGGCGGCCCCGCTGAGCGCCGGCGGGACCGGGGACAGCTCCCGGTGGATCCGGCCGCCGCGCAGGAACAGGCCGATCTCGCGGGGCAGGACGACGGTCTCGGTGCCGGTGGCACCGAGCAGTGCGCGGGATAGGAGCTCCTCGATCGGCGACTGGGCGGCGGCGACCCGCACCTCCCGGCGCGCGTTGGGCACCCGGCCGCTGGCCGGCCCCCAGGCCAGCTCGCTCAGCGCGGATCTGGCCTGCGGCGAGATCTCCTGGATCAGCCGTCCGACGACCTGCGGATCGCCGAGCAGCCCGGCGAGGGCCTGCCCGGTGTCACCGCCCCCACCCCCGATGTCCTGGACCAGCTCGGTCAGGCGCTCGGCGGGGTGGTGCCGGAACACCTGCGCCGCGGGCGGGCCGAGCCCGGCGGGGGCCTCCAGCACCTCCCGCACCCCCGGAGCCGGGGTCAGGGCGGTGTGCGGCCCGTAGACCAGGGCGAGGGTCCGCAGCCGCTCGACCGTCTCCTTCAGGGCCGCCTGCAGCGTCGGGGCCGCGACGCCCTCCGGCAGCGCCCTGGCCATCTGGGTGCGCAGCCGCCGGTAGTCGACGGGCGCGGAAAGCACGACCAGCGCCTCCACCACCGAGAGTGTGAAGCGGTCGAGCCGGTCGAGGACGCGCCCGATCGCCGACGGACTGCTCGCTCGCCCGGCCAGCCCCTCGACGTGCGCCGGGACGGGGGTGATGAGCTCGGGTCGCACGGCGACGAGAGCCCGCAACTGGTCGTCGCTCCGGCCGCGCAGCCATTCGGTGAACTCCGTGCTCATTCCGCTAATGGTAGGAGGCATGACCGACAGAGCGGCGTCCGAGGAAATCCGTCGTCCCGGCTGATCGCCTGAACCGGGGGCCGGGGTAGCAGGCCGAGCGCGAGCCGTACCCAGGCGGCGACGAAACGATCACGCTCCGCGCGTCCCGGAGGTTCGCCCACGGTCTCCTGGAAAAGCCGGTAGTGGACCACCGCGCCGCCGAGCACCGCGCCGATCGCCGGCCAGTCGGGGGCGGTCCCGGCGTATTCGGGCTGGGCGTGGAACCAGGTGGTGATCGCGTCGAACATGGGCTGCAGCAGCCCCTCGCGCACGACCACCACCAGCTCGGGAAACTGGCTCAGGTCGCGGAAGAAGACGCGTGTCAGCTCGCTCTCCTCGCGGACCTTGGACAGCCCGGCCCTGCACAGGTGTGCCAGGCGCTCCTCGACGGCGATCGAGGCGTCGGCGGCGCTCGTCTCCGCCAGGGTCTCGGCGATCTGCGTCCGGGTCCGGGTGGCGTGCTCGTTCACGGCCGCGGCCAGCACCTCGTATTTGGACTTGAAGTGCCGGTAGAGACCTCCCGCGCCCGGGGAGAGCCCGGAGGCGGCCTCGATCTCGGCCACCGAGGTCGCCGAATAACCGCGTTCGGCGAACAGGCGCAGAGCTTCGTCGATGATCCGCTCACGCGTTGATCTCGTCATTTGTCTGCCGATACCTCCATCGTGACCCTACCCACTGACGAACTCACCCGAGCGGAGGTCGCCGCGTACGGCATTCCGGGGTTACCTCTTTCCCCGATGGTTTGGCATCCTGCGATAGGCGGGCGGAGCGGAGTCCGCCGCCGGGCGGACGAGGAGCGGTGAAGACCGAATGGGTTCGGTGGGGTTCGACCTGGACATGACGCTGGCCGACACGCGTGCCGGCATCGCCGCCGTCTACGACGAGCTGGCGCTGCGCGTCGGCGTGGCCATCGACAGCGCGGCCGTGGTGGCCAGGCTCGGGCCGCCGCTGGAGTGGGAGCTGGCCAACTGGCTGCCCGCGGAGGAGATCCCCGCCGCCGTCGCCGTCTTCCGGTCGCTGTACCCCTCGACCGCGGTCCCGGCCACCACCCTGATGCCCGGCGCGCGCCAGGCCGTCGACGCCGTACGGCGGGCCGGCGGCAGGGTCATCGTGGTGACCGGGAAGAACCCTCTCGACGCGGCCAGGACGGTCGAGTTTCTCGGCCTGGAGGTGGACGAGATCGCCGGTTCGGTGTTCGGAGCCGCCAAGGGCCCGGCCATCACCGACTTCGGCGCCCTCGCCTACGTGGGGGACCACATCGCCGACATCGACGCGGCACGGGCGGGAGGCGTCGTCAGCGTGGCGGTGGCGACCGGCCACTATCCGGTAGGAAAACTGCGTGATCACGGGGCCGACGTCGTACTCGGTGATCTGACCGAGTTCGGGGAATGGTTCGACGGCTGGAGGATTCCCGCCGCACTCGTGTAATTCAGACTTGATTAGACGGTCGCCCTGGGCTCGCGCTGGGCATAACCTACATCCATTCCCTTTCACGACAGTCTGAACGAGGTCACCCCTGTGCCGAGTGGCAAGGTCAAGTGGTACGACGCCGACAAGGGTTTCGGCTTCCTCACCCGCGACGACGGCGGTGAGGTCTTCGTGCATTCTTCCGCGCTGCCCGATGGCGTGGATTCCCTCAAGCCGGGTCAGAAGGTCGAGTTCGGTGTGGCCGAAGGGCGCCGCGGTCAGCAGGCGCTCTCGGTACGCGTGATCGACCAGCCCCCCACGCTCGCCAAGACCGCAAAGCCGAAGGGTAAGCGCAAGAAGCCCGACGAAATGGTGGTGATCGTGGAAGACCTGATCAAGCTCCTGGACACGGTCTCCACCTCCTATCAGAAGGGCAAGCACCCGGAGGCCACGCACGCCAGGAAGATCGCCGCGGTGCTCCGCGCCGTGGCCGACGACCTGGACGACTGACCCGGACGACCATTCGGCCACCCCGGGCGGCCGGTGAACCGGACGCCCGCCCCCGTGGCCGTCCGGGTGGCCGATGGGTGGCCGACCCTCCCCCCTGTTCGCGGCCCGGCCTGTTCGCGGCTCAGCCGTGGGGGTTGGTCAGCGGTTTGGTCCGCTTCTCCGCCGGGGGATCGTCGCGCCGCACGATCGCGGTCGTCGTTCCCCCGGTCTCCGGCCGCCGCCTCTCCCAGGGGGCGGGACGCCGGGTGTCGGAGCCCGCGGGCCGGGCCTCGGGGCTCTTTGATCCGGCGTCCGGAGCCGGAGCGGCGTTTTCGGCCGCCGGCGAGGTGGCCGCGGGTGAGGCGCCGGAGCCATCCGGAACGCCGGAGCCGGAGCGCGGATCGTCCGAGGTCGTGGTCGTGGCGGCCCTGGCGGCCCTGACCCTGGCGTCCCGCGCGCTGATCCGCCTGCGCCGCCGTACCACCAGCCAGCCGAGTGAGCCGCCGAGCAGCACGGCCATCACCGACAGCCCTCCGGTCCCGTCGGTGAACAGGGAGAGCAGCAGCCCGACCAGCCCGCCGACCACCCAGGCGACCTGCAGGAACGCCTCCACCACGCCGAAGGTCGACGAGCGCACCTCCTCGCCGATCTCGCGCTGCACGATCGCGTCCAGCGCCAGCTTGCCCAGCCCCTGGGCGAAGGCGGCCGTCAGCGCGACGGCCACCGCGGTCCACAGGGTGAACACGATCGCCGCCGCCACCGTGGCCACGGTCGCCAGGGCGAGCGTGGCCAGCACGATGACCTGCGGGGAGTGGTTGCGCGTCCAGGAGGCCACCGCCGTGGCGGCCAGCCCCCCGGCTCCGGCGGCGACCGCGAGCACACCGATCGTGACCGCCGGGGCGAGGCCCGGAAGGTTCCCGTCCTGCACCAGGAAGAGCAGGTAGAACAGCAGGAACCCGGAGTAGAGGCGGACGGCCACGTTGGCGCCCGCGCCCTCGGCGACCACCGGGCCCACGTTCAGCAGGGTGCGCCAGCGGTGCGGGCGCTCCTGCCCGTCCCCCTCCCGCTCCTCGAAGTCGGGGGAGTCCACGTGACGCGGGAGCCGTACGGCCAGCACGCCCAGGAGGATGAAGACCGCCACCGCCCCGCGCAGCGCCCACTCGGGGCCGGGCCACGCGCTGACGCCCGCGCCGATCGGGACCGCGACCCCTGCGGCGACCAGCGCGAACAGGGCGACCCTGGCGTTGGCGGTGACCAGAGCGATGTCGGCCGGCAGCACATTCGGCATGATCGCGGCGCGGGAGACGTTGTACGCCTTGGACAGCACCAGAACGGCCAGCGCCGCGGGGAAGATGGTGAACACGTCACCCGGGACGATCGCCGCCGCCATCGCGAAGCAGAGCAGGCCCCGGCCGAACAGGGTGCCCGCCATCACGAAGCGCCTGCCCGAGCGGAACCGGTCGAGGACCGGGCCGACGAACGGCGCGACCACCACGAACGGGATCATCGTGATCAGCAGATAGAGCGCGACCTGGCCCCGGGCCTCGTTGACGGGGAGTTTGAACAGCGTCCCGGCCAGGGCCGCGGTGACCAGCGCGTCGCCCGCGCTCTGCGCCGCGGTCAACTCGATCAGCTGGCCCAGCCCGGTACGGCCCGCCCCCTGGGCGTGGGTCAGCCGCCTGGAGGCGCTGCCGATCCGCCGCGTTCCGTTCGCCGTGCCGCGCCCGGCCCGCACCGTCGCCCGGCCCGCGCCCCTGCCCGCCCGCACGGCCGTCCGGCCCGCGCTCCTGCCCGCCCGCACGGTCGCCCGCCCCGCCCCGACGGCCGAACGGCCGACCAGACGGCAGGCGGCACCCACCGTTTCACGCGTTCGCTCCCACCCACCTGCCACGCATCAAGTCTTACCCGAATGCCGGATGGGATGCCCCGTGCGGTGGGGGCGCGCCCGGTAGCCCCCGTTCCCGGCCGGTGCGGGTACCCTCGGTCCCGAGAGCGTCGCCCCGCAGAGCCGGACCCGCGGGCCGTCCCGGCGGCACGTCGCCGATGAACGGGTATCCGGTGCCGTTCGCTCCGGGCATAGGTGAGAATGAACTGTGAGTCAGCGCAGCGAGCTAGGCAGTAGGCACAGCAGCCGTCCGGTTGCGAAGCCGGCGGAGGAGGACTCGTGAACCGCCCCCGAACCCGCGCCATCGTCCTCGACCCGGCCTGCGCCGCCGCCGTCGACCTGGCCCGTTCTGTGATCCAGGAGAACGTCAGGCCCGACCAGGTGGGTGAGCACCTCGGGGCCGAGGCCGAGGGTGAGCGGATCGTCACCCACTACTTCACCTGCCTCGATCACGCCTACCGGGGCTGGCGCTGGGCCGTCACCGTCGTCCGTGCCTCCCGGGCGCGCAACGTGACGGTCAGCGAGGTCGTGCTCCTGCCCGGCGCGGGCGCGCTGCTGCCCCCCGACTGGGTGCCGTGGAGTGAGCGGCTGCGCCCCGGCGACCTCGGCGTGGGCGACCTGCTGCCCACCCCCGCGGACGACGCCCGGCTCGCGCCCGGCTTCACCGAGACCGACGACGACTTCGACCATCAAATGATCTTCGAGTACGGTCTCGGCCGGGCCAGGGTGCTCTCCCCGATCGGCCGTGACCGCGCCGTGCGGCGCTGGCACGCCGGCGAGTCCGGCCCGCACACCCCGCTTGCGCACGCAGCCCCCGCCCAGTGCTCCACCTGCGGTTTCTACTGGCCGCTCGCCGGCGCGCTGGGCATCGGCTTCGGTGTCTGCACCAACGAGTACGCTCCCGACGACGGCCGGGTGGTCGCCGCCGACCACGGCTGCGGCGCGCACTCCGAGGCCGCCGTGCTGCCGCACCAGGTCGAGCCGACCTCACCGATCCTCGACGACCACGCCTACGACCTCACCGAGGACTCCTCGGAGGCCGACCTGGCCGGCTCCGTGGACGACACCGCCGCCGAGCCGCTGGGCCACTCCTGATCCGACGCCGTCCTCACAGGCCGTTCACCGGCCGCAGGGGCGCCGAGCCGCCGGGCCGCCGAATCGCCCGCGGCCCGGTGATCCGGCGATCCGCGACGCGACGTGACCTGTGGGGCCCCCGACCTTTGGACTCATCGCTGTGACTGCTGACATCTTCGGCACCGACCGACTGCGCTCCGCCGTACTCGCGGCCTGGACGGCATCGCCCGCGCGGTTCCGCGAGGACGCCAACGCGGAGGAGGACTTCGCGCTCGGCGGCTACCGTGACCGGCTGATCGTCGAGCTCGCCCAGAACGCCGCCGACGCCGCGCTCCGGGCCGGGGTGCCCGGCCGGCTCCGGCTGTCGCTGCGCGAGGGGGTGCTGTCGGCCGCCAACACCGGTGCCCCGGTGGACGCCACCGGGATCGAGGGCCTGTCCACGCTGCGCGTCTCCGGCAAACGCGGAGAGTCGGGCGCGGCGGGCCGGTTCGGCGTCGGCTTCGCGGCCGTGGTCTCGGTCTGCGACGAGCCGGTCATCGGCTCGCTCAGGTCGGGTGTCGTCCGCTGGTCCCGCGACCAGACCGCGGCCCTGGTGGCCGCCGAGCCCGCGCTGGCCAAGGAGCTCGCCGAGCGCGGCGGGCACGTGCCGCTGCTGCGCCTGCCGTTCTCCTCGGGGCCGGTGGAGGTGCCGGCGGGGTTCGACACCCTGGTACGGCTGCCGCTGCGCGACAAGGCCGCCGAGGACGCGGTCCGGCGGATGCTCCAGGAGACCAGCCCCGCGCTGCTGCTGGGACTGCCCGCGCTTGAGGCGATCGAGATCGACCTGGGCGGCGAGGTCAGGACGGTCCTGCCCGACGGCTGGCGGGTGGTCTCGGCCTCCGGGGGGTTCACCCCCGAGCAGGTGACCGAGCTGTTCGCCGACCGGCCGACCGAGGAGCGGGCCCGGCCGTACTGGCTGGTCCGCTGGGCCGTACCCGTCGGCGGAGCCGCGTCCGCCGGTGAAGTGGAGGGCGAGCCGCGTCCGCTGCCCGCGCGGGTGCCGCCCGTGGTGCACGCGCCGACGCCGAGCGACGAGCCGCTCGACCTGCCCGCGCTGCTGATCGCCTCCTTCCCCATGGCCACCGACCGGCGGCACGTGGCCATGGGCCCGCTGACCGACTTCCTGGTCGAGCGCGCCGCCGACGCCTACCTCGAACTGCTCGCCGGGCTGCCCCGCACGCCCAGGCTGCTCGACCTCGTCCCCGGCCTGATGGGCAAGGGGGAGCTCGACGCCCAGATCCGCCGGGCGATCCTGCGCAGGCTCCCCGCCACCCCGCTGCTGCCCGCGCTCTCCCCGCCCGCCGCCGACAGGGGCCTGCCCGCCGGCCGTGAGAGCTACCACGAGGGTCCGCCCACCGACGGCTGGTCCATGGACGGCGAGTCCGTCGACGGCCAGAGCCCGCAGGCCGACCGTGAAGGGCGGCCGGTCGGCGACGCGGATCACGGCATGGGCCGGGGGACGGGCCAAGAGGCGGGCCAGGGGAGTGAGCTGGTCGTGGCCGGGCGGCAGGCGTCCGTGGTCGCGGCCCCGGGCGAGCTGCTGGAGAAGATCTCCGACATGGTTCCCGGTCTGCTGCCCGCGGGCTGGCCGTCCCGGCACCCCGCGATCACCTCGCTCGGCGTCAGGCGGGTGGAGCTCGCCGACGTCGTGGACATGCTCTCCGGCGACGCCGTCAAGGACAGGGCACCCGCCTGGTGGCGGTCGCTGTACGAGGTGCTGCCCGCCGACGACCCCGAGGCGCTGGGCGCGCTGCCGGTGCCGCTGGCCGACGGCCGCCTGGTCCGCGGCCCGAGGGGCACGCTGCTGCTGACCGACGGCTCCGCGCTGGACCCGGCCGTGCTGGCCCCGCTCGGGCTGCGCGTCGTCCACCCCGAGGCGGCCCACCCGCTGCTGCTGCGACTGGGCGCGGGCGAGGCGACGCCCAGGACCGTCCTGGAGGACCCGCTGACCCGCGCCGCCGTCGCCGAGTCGCTGGACAGCCCCGACTCCGAGGCGGTGGCCCAGGCGGTGCTCGCCCTGGTGGACGCCGCCGGGCTGGTCGCCGGTGAGGAGCCATGGCTGTCGGACCTGGCTCTGCGCGGCGCCGACGGCGAGCTGTACCCCGCCGGTGAGCTGCTCCTGGCCGAGGGGGCGCTGGCCGGGCTGCTGGGCGAGGAGACGCACTTCGGCACGGCCGCGCCCGGGCTGGTGGACCGGTACGGCTCCCGGGTGCTGGCCGCGGCCGGGGTGCTCGACGGCTTCGCCGTGGTCAACGACACCGACGCCATGATCGACCCCGATGACTGCGACCACGACCTGGACCGCGAGGACGAGTGGCTGGAGGCCGTTCTCGACCTGCTGCCCGAGGTGGACGTGCCGCCGGTCGCCAGGGAGTTCTCCGCCGTCCGTGACCTGGAGTACGTCGCGGACTGGTCCGCGGCCCTCGCCCTGCTCGTCCGCCCGCCGCTCCGCGCTGTGCTGCACCCGCTCCGCGTCCTGGTCGCCGGCGAGGTCGTGGAGGTGCCCTCCTACACCGCGTGGTGGCTCTCCACCCACCCGGTGCTCGGCGGGCGGCGTCCCACCCAGCTGCGGCTTCCGGCCGCCGACCCCCTGCTGTTCGGCCTGTACGGCGACGCTCCCACCGGGCTCGACGAGGCCGCGCTGGCGATGATCGGCGTCCGGACCACGCTGCCCGACCTGCTCGCCTCGCACGGCGGTCCCGACGAGGTCCTTGAACTGCTGGGCGATCCGGCCGTCGAGGTGGACCGGGCCCAGCTCCGCGCCCTGTGGGTGGCCCTCGCCGGGGTCGCCCCCGCCCGCGTCGCCCCGCCCCGGGCGGTGCGTGCCGTCCTCAACGGTGAGATCGTCGTCGTCGACGTCGAGGACGGCCACCTGCTGTCCGGCGTGGCGGAGGGGGGCGGAGGCGGGGCGGGTGAGCCGGTCGTGGTCGAGGCCCCGGACCTGCTTCCGCTGGTCGCGGGCCGGCCGCTGATCCTGGCCCCGTTCGACCTGGCCGAGGCGCTGTCGGAGCTGCTCGACCTGCCGCTGGCCGGGGAGGAGGCAGCCGGTGAGGTGACCTCCACGGGCGCGGTCCGCGAGGTCCCGGCGGCGGTCCGGTCACTGCTGCCGACCGCGCCCGCGACCTATGTGGAGCACGAGAGGCTGCTGGTGGACGGCGTCCCCTCCACCTGGCGGTTTTTCGAGGGCACCGTGCACGCCTCGGGCGTGGAGGGGCTGGCGCGCGGACTCGCGTGGGCCTCGGGACAGTGGGGTGACCGGCTCGCGGTCGCGGCCCTGCTGCGCGACCCGGCCGCGGTCCCGCTGCTGCTCGCCGAGGCCGACCTGGACAGCTGGACCGCGTCGACCGGCACCTGACCACGCGTCCCGGCCGGGCGGTGTGACACCGCCCGGCCGGTCGGAGCGCTCGGCGGGTCAGGCGGCCGTCATCCCACCACCCCGGAGGCACCCGGTCGCCGCGTCGGGGCCGGCCGCCGTGTCAGCGTGCCACGTCACCGTGGCGGGACGGCGGAGGCGTGGAGGAGGCGGGCGGCGTCGCCGTTCCCTGTCCGTCCGATGCCTGCGGGGTGGGAGGCGGGTCCCGCCGGTCGCGGCGGCGGACGAACCACAGGCCGAACAGGCCGCCGCATATGCCCGACACGCAGGTCCAGATCCACCACTGGTGCTCCGGAGCCGGCCGCGCGATCAGAAGCACCACCAGGGCCGCCGCCCACAGACCGGTTCCCACACCGATCGTGACCGAGTCGTTGGTCTTCAACGGCTGGAGATCCGGGAGGCGAGGCTGGTTCACGTGCTCCAGCGTAGGCGACGCGGCCTCGCCGCAGGTGGAACGCCCCCGGTGAAGCCGCGGATCGATCTCCAGGGCGTCGCCACGGGAGATACCGGGCAACGTCAAGTGGTTCACCCCTGAGGCGGACGGCCGCCGTCCTGTCCGCGCCCTGCTCCCGAGCCTGGCGCCTTCACGGTCTGCGGTACCGGGTACGGGCCGGAGCGCGGGATGGTCAGCGCATGCGGAGGACGGCCGCCCGCAGGCGGCGCACGTCCCGTAGCCGCGCCTCGTAGGTCGCGCCGAGCACGACGAGCAGCACCCCTCCGGCGGCCATCGGCACCCAGCGCGGTACGGCCATCACGACCTGCGCGATCCACGGCGCCAGCTCGTGCAGGGCGACGACCGTCAGGGTGAGGCCGCCGAGCAGCGCCGGAGCCTGAAGCCGCAGACGCGCCCCGGCCGACAGTACGGCCAGGCAGACCACGCCGAGCAGCAGCGGCCGTACCCAGCCGGTGCCGACGAGCATCGCGATCGTGCTGGGCAGCAGGCTGGAGGCGAGCCCGGTCCCGTAGGCGGCCCAGGAGGAGACGGCACGGCCACGCGCCCGCCACCAGCCGAACGCCAGCAGGACCAGCGAGAACGGCACCGTGTACGCCTCGACCACGGTGATGTCGGAGGCGAGCAGCCGCAGCCACGAGGCGGTCAGCAGGAGGCCCGTCCCCACGTATCCGGCCCACCGGCGGTCGGGCCGCAGCGCCGTACCCGCCATCAGCACACCGACGGTCGCACATGCCAGGGAGGCCAGGGGCAGGCCGTCTGCGGCGAGAGCCAGGCCCACGACGGCCAGGGTGTACCCGGCCCCCTCCACCCCCACCGCGAACGACGAACGCCGGAACCCGCCGGCCACCGCCGTCGCCGCGCAGGCCACGGCGAGCACGGCGAACGCCGCGTGCCGTACCGGCCACTCCAGGGCGATCCCGGCGGACAGCGCCTCCGCGCCGGCGAGCAGCACCGCCAGGGCGGCCCCACCGGCCCGTACGGCCCGCTCCCGCCCCCGGAAGGCCGTCGCCGCGGCGATCACCGCAACCGACGGGAGCGCGACCAGCGTGGCGGATCGGCTCGCAAGCGCCCAGGAGAGCGCGAGCGAGACCGTCGCCAGTGCCGCCGCGGCACCGAACACCCAGTTCGTACGGCTGCGCGCGGCCATCCACGCCGAAGGTCCGAGAGCCGCGACGAACAGCCCCACCTCCAGCCCGTACGGCAGGCCGACCGAGACCGGCAGTGCCGCCGACACCACCGGCCAGGCCACCAGCCCGGCCCCGAACGCGCCCCTGCGCCCGGCGAGCCGCCAGGAGGCCGTCACCGCCGCGACCGCGACGAGAACCGCGATCACGATGAGGAGCGGATAGCGGGCGTGGGGGGCGGCCGGAGCCGACCACGGGTGGGCGAGCGGGCCGTAGAAGCCGAGGATCCCGGCGAGGGCGTCGTGTATCGGTGGCACCGCGGACGCGGCCAGCACCACACTCAGCACCACCCCGGCCCGCCGCCGAGGATCGGAGACTCCATCCGCCGTCGGCCCGGACCGCCGTTCGGGCTGGGGGGTTTCATCCGGCGCCGTTCCGGCTTGTGGCCGGGATCGGTGGAGGTGGAGAAGCGCGGCCAGTACCGCGCCGACCGCCAGGGCCAGCGACAGCCCGTCGCTCACCGGCTGCCATCCGATCCCGGTGGTCACCGCCCAGATCAGGCCGGTCGCCGAGAGCACCGCCACGACCAGGGCCGTCGCGGCGACCTCCGGCACCCGGGCGGTGAACGTCGCCGCACCCCATGCGACCAGCAGGACGGCGAGCGCCAGGTATGTGCCGGTTCGGTCGGCGGTCGCGGTGGCGGCCGCGACCGAGGCCACCGGCACGGCCGCGACCGTGAGGGCACGCGCCCACCGGGGGTTCCCGGTCAAGGTCAGGCAGGCCACGAGCACGGCTGTCAAGGCGAGAAGGACCGCGAGATTCGCCGGATGGCCCCAGGCGAGGGCGACCGGGGCGACGGCCGTCGCGACCGTACCGGTGACCAGGGCGAACAGTCCCATGGGAGTCGGCCGCCGTCTCACCGGCCCCTGTCCGGCAGGCGCCCGCTCTATGGGGCCCTCTTCCGCGGGCTCCGGCTTCACGGATCCCGGTTCCACGGGTTCCGGCCTCGCCGATCGACGCCACGCCGCCCTCGCCGAGGTGAGCGCCAGCAGCCCCAGCACGATCGGGGTGGAGGGGAGCGGCACGATCCGCCAGTCGCCGGTGAGGACGTAGGGCCCCGCCCACACATCGTCCAACCTGGTGAACGGGGCGAGCAACGTGTTGATCACCGCTGGCGCGGAGGGGACGGCGGTGAGCACGGCCAGGCATCCGGCGGAGACCGCGCCGGAGGAACGGACCCGGGGATCGTTCAGGCCCGGAAGGTACCGGGCGGCGGCCACGGTGATCAGCGCCCCGGCGGTGTACGGCACGACCTGCCAGCCGGGCGGGAGCAGCGGCCAGACGGGCGCGGCCACCCCGGCGACCAGCGTGAACGCCGATCCGGCGGCGAGGAGTTCGAGCCCCGGCGTCCTTAGCCTCGGGGCGACGACCACCCCGAGCCCGGCCGCCGCCACCAGCAGAACCCCCTTGACCAAGGTGACCGCCGGGCCCTCGACCTGGGAGAAATCCCCCAGCCTCAGCGCCGAGTCCAGGACTCCGCAGGCCGCGCCCAGCGCCCACGTCACCCCGAAACAGCCCCTCACCGTCGCCGGAACCCCCGGTGCCGCCCCCCTCTTGGCCCCGGCGCCCAGCATCAGCAGAGCGGCGTCGGCGGCGGCCGTCACCGTGAGGGCGGCGGTGACCCAGGGGGCCGTCTTCCCCAGCGTCAGCAGCGGGAGGGGGAACTGGGCGAGCACGATCGCCACCGGCAGCGGCAGCCGCAACGGCAGCAGCCGCGAGTATCCGGCCATGACGAGCGCGACCAGACCGAAGAGCAGGGCGGCGTAGTCGAGCGGGGAGAGGCCGTCGGCTCCGGCCAGGCCGACCCGGCGGGCCGCGTAGCCGTCCAGGAAAAGCAGGGCGACACCGAACATCGCGATCGTCTCGGCGGTGGCGGTGAGTCCGCGCCTCACCAGGAGCCCGGGCGTGGCGAGGGTGAGCACCGTCACTCCGGCGAGGATCACCGCCCGTCCACCGATACCGATGTGTCCCCAGCTGACCACCGTGAACACCACGGCCGCGACGACCAGCAGCAGGCCGCCGAGGCCCAGCAGGAGGTTCTGCGCGGCCTTGGGGGAGAAGTCCTTACGCGGCGGAGGCTCCGCCGTGTGCCGTGGAGGCGGGGGGGACGGCGGGTTTCCCCGGCCTTCCCCGGCTGCCGGGCTCCGGAGGGCGTCCTGGGCCGAGCGTGCCCGGTCGGCGCGGAGCAGGCCGAGCAGGTGGTCGCGCCGGGTCAGCAGGTCCGCCTCCCTGACCCGCAGATCGGCCAGTGCCCTGTCCACCTGCCACAGCTGGGCCGCCGCCGGTCCGTGGAGCGGCAGCGCGCAGCGCGGGCAACGATCCCGGGTCCTCGTGCCCTGCGGCCCCGTGACAGGCGCGCCGCATTCCGGGCAGCTCACTCCCGGGCGCGGGCGACGCGGCTCCGGCACCGGACTTTGATCGTGCATGGTACGGAGAATGCCGGACGCAGGTTACGAGGCGCTTGCAGCGAGGTACTCAATCCCGGCTGAGTATCCCTCGGCCGGTGACGGCCGACACCGACTCCGCGGTGGGCGGTCGCGGCTCCGGGGCGGCGGAGAACGGCATCGGACGCCACGGCCGCACCGAAGGGGTTTATCGGGTACGGCGGGCGATGAAGGTGATGAGACCGGTGGCTCCGGCCGCTGCCGCCAGCCAGAGAACCACCGCCGAACTCGGCACCCCGGCGTCGGCGTCGTCCTCCCTCGCGTCGGCGGCCAGCGGGGTGCCCCCGCCCTGACCGACGCCGCCGCGCCGGCCGGTGTCGCCCGTCGGTGTGGGGGCGGGCGGCGGAGCCGTCTCCCGCAGGACGCTCTCGGGCAGCGGCACCTGGTAGACCGGGCTGTTCCTCCCCTCGCTGCCGGTCAGCAGCGCCTTGCCGTCGAGGGTGTAGGCGATCGACTCCGCCTGCTCCAGCTGGGGCATCGAGATCCGGGCGATCTGGTCCCCCGGCGCGCGGTAGACCGTGGCGGAGAAGTAGGTACGGATCACGAAACTCGATCCGTCGGGGGCGTAGGCCGCGTCGGTGGCCATGATGGGCGCGGAGCCGACCTTGCGGAGCACGTTGGTTCTGTCGGTGCGCAGCCGCTTCGGGGCCGCGTAGACCGAGCCGGAGAACTCCTTGCTCACGATGTAGAGCCGCCCGGTGCGGGGGTGCACCATGACGCCCTCGGCGTTGTGGCCGCCGTCCTCGTACCGGAACCGGTAGCGGACGGCGGGGAGGACGGCGTCGCGCAGCACGGTGGGCTCTGTCACCTTGTAGACCGAGATATCGGGCCATGCTCCGTCGAAGTTGTCGCCGATGTCGGCGAACCAGAGCACCCCCTGACCGGTCTCGGGGTCCTTGGAGGCCGCCATGCCCTCCCAGTCGCGGGCCGCCGCCCCCCGGAGGGTGAACGTGGCCCGGGTCCGCCCGTCGGCGCCGACCGCGAAGAAGACCGGCCCGGCGGAGCTGTCGTTGTGGGTGTAGTAGACGTTCTTGTGCGTCGGTGAGACGGCCAGGCCGCTCGACTCGTTGATCCGCCTGTCCTTGAGGGTGAAGAGAGGCGACTCCCCGTCCGCCCGCGCCCCCGGGCCGAGTGGAGCCGCCACCCCGAGCAGCGCGGCCACCACAAGCACGCGAATGACGACATACCCCGGTCTACTCACCATCCAGCCATCATGCCCTGCGTGGCGCCGTACCGGCGGAAGCCACCACGGTCGCGGGCCGGGATTGGACTCACCTGCCCGGGAGCGCCCCGGCCGTCGTCGCTCCTCCGCGGACTCGCCCGTCCGCCGGGGGCGGGTCTCCCGGCGTCGTCGGCGGATTCAGGGGCGGGACACGGCCGTGAGGGGAGCGGGACTCGACGGGGGCGCACTCCGGATGCTTAGTGTGTGTTCATGGATTACACGCAGCTTGGCCGTACCGGTCTGAAGGTCAGCCGTCTCTGTCTGGGCACCATGAACTTCGGCCCCGAGACCTCGGAAGAGGACTCCTTCGCGATCATGGACCATGCCCATGAGCTGGGAATCAACTTCTTCGACACCGCCAACGTCTACGGCTGGAAGCGGGGCGAGGGCGTCACCGAGAACATCATCGGACGGTGGTTCGCCAAGGGGGGCGGGCGCCGCGAGAAGACCGTCATCGCCACCAAGCTCTACGGCTCGATGGGAGACTGGCCCAACGAGGACCTGCTGTCGGCGCTCAACATCCGCCGCGCGGCCGATGCCTCGCTGAAGCGTATGCAGACCGACTACATCGATGTCTACCAGGCGCACCACATTGACCGGAACACTCCGTTCGAGGAGTTCTGGGAGGCCATGGACATCCTGAAGCAGCAGGGCAAGATCCTGTATGTCGGGTCGTCGAACTTCGCGGGCTGGCACATCGCCAAGGCCCAGGAGACGGCGGCCCGTCGCAACACCCTCGGCCTGGTCTCGGAGCAGTCGCACTACAACCTGATCGTCAGAGCCCCAGAGCTGGAGGTCATCCCGGCCTGCGAGGACTACGGGCTGGGCCTGATCCCGTGGAGCCCCCTCGCGGGCGGCCTGCTCGGCGGCATCCTTAGGAAGATCGACAAGGGGAGGTCGGCCTCTGAGCAGATCACCAAGGAGCTGGAGAAGCACCGAGGCGAGATCGAGCGGTACGAGGCGTTCTGCGACGAGCTCGGCGAGGAGCCGGCCAACGTCGGCCTGGCCTGGCTGCTCCACCAGAAGGTCGTCACCGCCCCGATCATCGGCCCGCGCACCCTCGACCAGCTCGACGGCACCACCAGGGCCCTGGAGATCAGGTTGGACGAGAAGGCCCTCACCCAGCTCGACGAGATCTTCCCGGGGTTCAGGACGGCCCCCGAGGAGTACGCCTGGTGACAGGTGGGAAAGGTGTGTGGTCACCGCACTAGGAGACGAAGGCGCCGATCACCACAAGAAGCACGAGCAGGGTGAGCACCAGGGGGAGGAGCCAGCGACGGGGACGATCCACGTCCTGGAGCTTAGCTCCGCCCGCCGGGTGCCGAGGCCGACAGGGCGTACTCGGCGATCGGCTCGTAGCGGACCACGGGCCCGAGACGGCTTCTCACCAGGTGTACGGTGCGCGCCTCCCATGCGGTTCCGGCGAACGCCTCGAACGCCTCGACCAGGTCCCGCACGTCGACATCGGTGCGGGACCTGGCCAGGGTCAGGTGCGGCTTGAGCTGCCGCCGGTCCGTCTGTACGGCTCCCGCCCGTCGCGCCCCCGCCCCCAGGGAGCCGGCGAGGCGGATGAGCCGGGGGCGGGGGCCGTACACGCCGGCCCAGAGGACCCGCGCCTGACGGGCGGAGGGGAAGGCGCCGGCCCCCGCGAACGACAGCGTCATCGGCGCCTGGCGCGCCGCGGCACGGGCGAGCCTGGTGTCCAGCTCGGGCAGGATCTCCTCGGGCACCTCTCCCAGGAACGAGAGCGTCACGTGCCAGTTCGCCGGATCCAGCCAGCGGAGAGCGGGCCACGCGGCCCGGTGGGGGCCGAGCGCGCGGGTCAGCTCGTCACGCGCCTGCCAAGGCGGTAGCACCCCCACGAACAGCCGCATGCGACCTCCTGCCGATGGCCTTGGTCAGCATTATCACCGTGCCGACGCCGATCAGGGTGAGCATGCCTCCGACCACGACCCCCGCGCGGGGGCCGCCCAGCTCGGAGACCCAGCCGATCAGCGGCGAGCCGATCGGGGCGCCGCCGGTGAACACCAGCACGTAGATGCCCGTCACCCGGCCACGCATCTCCGGCGAGGCGGTGAGCTGCACGCTGGTGTTGGCCGCCGTGTTGACCGAGATCAGCGCGATCCCGGCGGGAACGAGGAGGAGCAGGTAGACCGGGTACCAGGGGGCCAGCCCCGTGGCGATCTGGAACAGGCCGAACGATATCGCGCCGCCGATCAGCAGTTTCCGGCTGGGCCGTACCCGCCGGGCCGCCATCAGCGCGCCGCCCAGCGCGCCCACCGCGAACATGCTGGAGGCCAGGCCGAAGGACGACGCGCCGGCGCCGAAGGTCCCCCGGGCCATCAGCGCGATGGACATCGAGAACGACTGCGCCCAGAGTGACACGGAGGCGACCAGCAGGATGGGCATCAGCAGGTCCGGCTGGTGCAGCACGTAGCGCAACCCCTCGCGGAGCTGTCCCTTGGCCCTGGGCACCAGATCGGGGGTGGTCAGCTCCGAGGTGCGCATGAGCGCCAGACCGCCGAGCACGGCGAGGAACGACAGCGAGTTGACCAGGAAGATCGGTCCCGTGCCGCCGAGCGCGAAGATCAGCACACCCGCGAGGGCCGGGCCGACCACGCGGGCCAGGTTGAAGCTGGAGGAGTTCAGCGCGATGGCGTTGGACAGATCCCGCCGTCCGACCATCTCGACCACGAACGCCTGCCGGGTCGGTATCTCGACGCAGAGGATGAGGCCGAGGGTGAAGGCCATCACGTAGACGTGCCAGACCTGCGCGTGACCGGTCAGGGTGAGCACGCCCATGGTGAGCGCGAGCACGCCCATCAGGCACTGGGAGACGATCAGCAGCGGCCGCTTGGCGTAGCGGTCGGCGAGCATGCCGCCCCAGAGCCCGAACAGCAGCTGCGGCAGGAACTGCAGCGCGGTCGTCACGCCCAGCGCGGTGGCGCTGCCGTGCGTCAGCTCCAGCACCAGCCAGTCCTGCGCGGTGCGCTGCATCCACCCGCCGACGTTGGAGACCACCCCGCCGAGCGCGAACATCCGGTAGTTGCGGATGCGCAGCGAGCGGAACATGCCGCCCCGCGCCTCCGGCGTCGCCCGCGCGGTCGCGGTCGCGGTGTCCTCGGTCTCGGGGGTGTCGCCTGTCTTGAGGGTGTCGTCGGTCTTGAGAGCGTTCTCGGTCTTGAGGGTGTCGCCGGTCTCGGGGGCGTCGCCGGTCCTGAGAGTTTCCCCGGTCCCGGCGGTGTTCCCGGTGTTCCCGGTGTCGGAGGTACCTCCGACACCCCTGGTGCCCTTGTCCCCCGTGTCGTTCTGGGGGGCACGTTCCTCGACGCCCGCCGGGGAGAGGTCTCCCCCGTGGTCCTTCTCCTCGTCTCGCTCGGCGTCGGAAACGTGCGCCTCGGCGTCCAGTGGGGGCGCCGAGGCCCTGGGTTCCTCGGGCTCGGCTAGTTCCGGCTGAGCTTCTCCAGGATCGGAGCCGCCTGCCGGAGCACCGCCCTCTCCTCGGGAGACAGTTCCCTCAGCCGCTGCGCCAGCCACGCCTCCTTGCGGCGGCGCTCCTCCTTCAGCAGCAGTGCGCCCTGCTCGGTCACGCTCACGGTCACCTGACGCCGGTCGGACGGGTGCGGGCTGCGGGACACCAGCCCCCGCTCTTCCAGGGAGGTGATCACGCGCGTCATCGAAGGTGGTTGTACCTTCTCGTGTTCGGCCAACTCGCCGGGGGTTATCCCGGAATGCCGTTCCACCGCGACGAGCGTCGCGACCTGGGTGGGGGTCAGTGAGTGCCCCGCGGCCTGCCTGCGCAGGCGTCTGTTCAGCCGTGCCAGTGACACGCGCAGTGCCGAAGCCAGACCGGCGTCGCTGCGCAGGTTCGCGACGAGGTCCTTCCTGGGTGGGTGGTTCATTAGCATATGTCATTACCTTTGCTAACTATATACCTACGCATGTGATTCCCTCCGGGCGGGCTTTTTTGGGCGCGGGCCGTACAGCGTGCCAGACGCCGGGGGGATCCCCAACCCGGCGACGGGGCCACGACCTGATGGTCCGGCCACTCCGGTCGCTCCGACCACTCCGGCCACTCCGGTGGTTCGGCCGAACCTTGCGATCTGGGCGAGGCGGCAGTGGTCGTATGACTACGATCACCAATATGGCCGGATATGAACCTCCCCTGCCGGGGAGGGGTGCCACCGGTTTTCGAGCAGGTCCGCTCCGCTGACCGGGGCGTCCTGTTCCGTCGGCTCCCGCGCGGTTGCCCGGCGTGGCTATGGTCGGCATGGCGAAGGTCGGTGTTGCGATGGTCGGTGTTGTGATCGAGAGGGCGGCGCGGTGAACGTCGGGGTCGTCGGTGCGGGGATCGTCGGCCTGGCCGTCGCCAGGGAGGTGGCACGGACCCGTGGGGCCAGGGTGACCGTCCTCGACAAGGAGGACCGCGTCGGAGCCCACCAGACCGGGCACAACAGCGGGGTCGTCCACGCGGGGATCTACTACCAGCCGGGCTCGCTCAAGGCGGGGCTCTGCCGGGAGGGCGTGGCCCTGCTCAGACAGTACTGCGCCGAGCACCGCATCCCCTACGAGGAGGTCGGCAAGCTCGTCGTGGCCTCCACCTCGGCCGAGAGGGCGGGGCTGCGGAGGATCGCCGAGCGCGCCCGCGCCAACGGCGTCCCCGGCATCGCGGAGCTGGACGCCCTGGCGCTGCGCGAGATCGAGCCGCACGCCGTCGGGGTGGCGGCCGTGCACTCCCCGCACACCGCGATCGCCGACTTTCCCGCCGTCGCCCGCCGGCTGGCCGAGGACGTGGCCGCCTCCGGCGGGTCGGTCCTGCTGTCGCACCCCGTCCGCGCGCTGCGGGAGACCGCGAGCGGGGTGGACGTGCTGGCGGGACGGCGAAAGCTCAGCTTCGACCGGCTCATCGTCTGCGCCGGGCTCGGCACCGACACCGTCGCCCGGATGGCCGGGGCCGCGGGCGACGTGCGGATCGTTCCCTTCCGCGGGGAGTACTACGCGCTGGCCGGTGCGGCGAGAGATCTGGTCCGCGGCCTGATCTACCCGGTGCCCGACCCTCGCTACCCGTTCCTCGGGGTGCACCTGACCCGCAGGATCGACGGTGAGGTGCTGGTCGGTCCCAACGCGGTCATGGCCCTGGCGCTGGAGGGTTACTCCTGGGGCGACGTCGACCTCGGCGATCTGCGCCGGATCCTGGCCTGGGAGGGCACCCGGCGGCTCGCCGCCCGGCACTGGCGGACCGGGGTGCGGGAGGTGCTCGGCTCGCTGGCCAAGAGGTCCTTCCTGACGGCCGCGCGCCGTTACGTTCCCGCGCTCACCGGGGCCGATCTGGTCAGGACGGCGGGCGGGGTCCGCGCCCAGGCCGTGGCCAGGGACGGCGGCATGCTGGATGACTTCGCGATCGATGTGCATGGCCGAGTGGTTCTGCTGAGGAACGCCCCCTCCCCTGCGGCGACGTCCAGTTTGGCGATTGCCCGGCATATCGTGGGGTTAACCTCAGTGTTGGCCAGTTAACTCCTTTTTCATCTGGGCGGGTGAAGATAAATCCTGTGACCGACTCCCCGGAAGCCCGCCTCCTGATCGTCGAGGACGAACCCAACATCCTCGAACTGCTGGCCGCGAGCCTGCGATTCGCCGGATTCGGGGTGAACACGGCAGGCAGTGGAACAGAGGCCGTCGCGGCCGTCCAGCGCCACCGCCCCGACCTCATCGTGCTCGACGTGATGCTCCCGGACATGGACGGTTTCGACGTGGTGCGACGCCTGCGGGGTGGCGGCACCGACACGCCCGTGGTCTTCCTCACCGCCCGTGACGCGGTGGAGGACAAGATCCGGGGGCTGACGGTCGGCGGGGACGACTACGTGACCAAGCCGTTCAGCCTGGAGGAGGTCGTGGCCCGGATCCGGGCCGTGCTCCGCCGTACCGGCCAGGGAGACCTGTTCGCCAGGCCGCCCCGGCTCACCTTCGCCGACATAGAGCTCGACGAGGAGAGCCACGAGGTGTGGCGTGAGGGGAGGTCCGTGGCGCTGTCGCCGACGGAGTTCAAGCTCCTGCGCTACTTCATGGCGAACGCCGGGCGGGTGCTGTCCAAGACCCAGATTCTTGATCACGTATGGGACTACGACTTCCGGGGCGACGCCGGAATCGTGGAGTCCTACGTCTCCGTGCTCCGCCGGAAGATCGACAACACCGACCCCCGGCTGATCCACACCCTGCGCGGCGTCGGTTACGTGCTGCGCCTTCCACCGGGGCCATGATGGCCGGCAGGCCGTCGCTGCGGATAAAACTGATCGCCGTCATCCTGGTCCTGCTGACCATCGCCCTCGCCCTCATCGGCGTCGGCAGCGTATCGATCATGCACGGCTACCTGATCGACCGGGTGGACGGCCAGATCGAGCTGACCACCCAGGCCTCGATGCGCCGCCTGCACCGCGGCAACGCCGCGTTGATCGGCAAACCGATGCCGTCCGACGCCAGGGTGGAGCTCCGCGACGCGGCCGGCACCATCATCATCCTGCTTAACGGCACCGACGTCGAGGGCAAGCCCGGCCCGCAGGTGCCGCAGGGCCGGGAGGTCGGCCCGTTCGAGAGCGGTGATTGGCGGGTCCACCGCGTCTTCCTGAACGACGGCGGCAGCCTCGTCCTGGCCGTGGACATGACCGAGGTCCGGCAGATCGTCGGCCAGCTCGCGCTGATCGAGCTGCTCGGCGGAGGCGGTCTCGTGCTGGTGCTGGCCGGGGTGGGTGTGGTCGTCATCAGGCGGAGCATGCGCCCGCTGGAGGAGATCGAACGCACCGCCCAGGCCATCGCCGCCGGAGACCTGAGCCGCCGCGTCCCCGACTCCGACCCGGCCACCGAGGTCGGCCGCCTCGGCCGGTCGCTGAACGGCATGCTCGCCCAGATCGAGACCGCCTTCCAGGCCAGGTCGGAGTCGGAGACCTCGGCCCGCAGGTCTGAGGAGCGCATGCGCAGGTTCGTCGCCGACGCCTCCCACGAGCTCCGTACCCCGCTGACCTCCATCCGGGGCTTCGCCGAGTTCTGCCGGCAGGCGCCCGACGTCGATCCCGCGCCGCTGATGCGGCGGGTGGAGGCCGAGGCCGTCCGGATGGGGCTGCTGGTGGACGACCTGCTGATGCTCGCCCGGCTGGACCAGCAGCGGCCGATGGCCATGCGCCCGGTGGACCTGCTGGCCATCGCCGCCGACGCCGTCCACGACGCCCGCATCCTCGCCCCCGCCCGTGACGTCGCGCTCTCGGTGGACGGCGCCGCCCTCATCGTCTGCGGCGACGAGGTACGGCTCCGCCAGGTCGTGGGCAACCTGATGACCAACGCGCTCACCCACACCCCGGACGGCACGCCCGTGCGGGTGGCGCTCTCGGCCCAGGGCGGCATGGCCGTCGTGGAGGTGGCCGACGAGGGGCCGGGGCTCAGCGCCGAGCAGTGCGAGCGCGTCTTCGAGCGGTTCTACCGCGTCGACTCCTCCCGGGGGCGCCGGGCGCCGGAGAGCGGCGGCAGCGGTCTCGGCCTGGCCATCGTGGCGGCCATGGTCAAGGCCCACGGCGGCACCGTGGGGGTGGAGTCCCAGCCGGACAAGGGCTCGACGTTCCGCGTCGTACTTCCCCTCACCCTCGAATCCGCCGGAACCCCACTGATCTGATCAGGCACGGCACCACCAACGGCTACGAGGCCGGCGACTGGAACGCCCCGCGCCGCGACCTGTTCGGCGAGGGCGGCGCCGGAGGTCGGCGTTGACAGAGTTTTCAGGAAACGTTCAGCCGGAGCTGAGCTGTGTTCCAGCGAGGTGAGCAAGCCTCGTGTTGTGCTGGACAGAGCCGAGGCCAGATTGCTGGTCGTGGATGACGAACCGAACATCCGCGAGCTGCTCTCGGCCAGCCTGCGCAGGTCCGGGTTCGAGGTGGTGACCGCGGTGGACGGCCGCGAGGCCGTGCACTTCGCCGAGCGGGTCCGCCCGGACCTCGTCGTGCTGGACGTGATGCTGCCCGACATGGATGGGTTCACCGTGGCCGGGCGTCTGCGGGCGATGGGCGCGCAGATGCCGGTGGTCTTCCTGACCGCGCGGGACGCGACCGATGACAAGGTCGCCGGTCTGCGGGTGGCCGACGACTACGTGACCAAGCCGTTCAGCCTGGAGGAGGTCCTCGCCCGGATCCGGGCCGTGCTCCGCCGTACCAGGGGGGATCTCGACCTGCCCAGCCGGCTGCGGGTCGGCGACCTGGAGCTGGACGAGGAGGCGCACCAGGTGTGGCGCTCCGGCGAGTCGATACGGCTGTCGCCCACCGAGTTCAAGCTGCTGCACTACTTCATGGTCAACAACGGCCGGGTGCTGTCGAAGGCGCAGATCCTGGAGCACGTCTGGAACTACGACTTCGGTGGTGACGCCGGGGTCGTCGAGTCCTATGTCTCCTACCTCCGCCGTAAGGTCGACATGACGGGGCCGAGGCTCATCCACACCCTGCGCGGGGTGGGATATGTCCTACGAGCTCCACATAATGGTTGAATTTTCAGCTTACTTTCAGCTTGGCCTGATCTGACACTGAGCTTCGAATGTTCCAATGGACGGTGTTCGACCCCCGACCACCCCGTGATCATGTGACGGGTTCGGGTCCGTCTCCAGCTGCGGGGGAGACGGGCCGCTACGGCCTCCACGTGAGACCGGGGGAAGGCCCCATCGCTCAAGTGGGTTCGCCCCCGTAACCCGGTCGAGCGGTGGGGCAAAAACACGTCTAGGAGCCTCTTTCACGGGAAGGATCGCTCCTGTGAACCGGAGCGAGGGTCTGAGCGAGGGTCTGCTTGAGGCGCTACGCGAGCTGCGCCGTCACCTCGACCGCGACCTGTTCCCGCTGGCGACCGGCGACGCCGAGACCGACCGCCGGGCGCTGCGCGAGCTGACCGGCCAGCTCGACGACTACCTGATCCCCCGGCTGAGCTCGATCGACGCCCCGTTGCTCGCCGTCGTCGGCGGTTCCACCGGAGCGGGCAAGTCGACCCTGGTGAACTCCGTCGTCGGCGCCGACGTCTCCGAACCCGGCGTGCTGCGGCCCACCACACTGGCCCCCACCCTGGTCACCAGCCCCGCCGACGAGGCGTGGTTCACCGCCCAGCACGTCCTGCCGGGACTTCCCCGCGTCACCGGGGGAGCCGGTGACCACCCGGGCACGCTCCGGGTGGTCACCGTCCCGTCCCTCCCGCCCGGCCTGGCCCTGCTCGACGCGCCGGACATCGACTCGGTCGTCACCGCCAACCGCGAACTGGCCGCCCAGCTCCTCGCCGCCGCCGACCTGTGGCTCTTCACCACCACCGCGGCCCGCTACGCCGACGAGGTGCCGTGGGGCTTCCTGCGCTCGGCCAGGGAGCGGAGTACGGCGCTGGCCGTCATCCTGTCGCGGGTCCCCCCGGAGGCGCTCGGCGTGGTCAAGAGGGATCTGAGCCGCCTGCTGGAGGCCAACGGGCTGGGCGGGACACTCCTGTTCGAGCTGCCGGAGCTGGTGCTACCCGAGGAGAACGCCCGGCTGCCGCGCCCGGCCGTCCAGCCCGTCGTCGACTGGCTGACCGGCATCGCGGCCGACTCGCGGGCCCGCGCCGAGGTGGTGCGCCAGACCCTGTCCGGTGCCCTGGAGAGCCTCGCCGTCCGTGTCCCCGCGCTCGCCGACGCCGTGGACCGCCAGCACGGCGCGGCCGACGAGCTCCGCGCGATGGCGGGCGCCGCCTACGCCGGGGGGCTCGCCTCCTTCGACGAGGGCATGCTGGACGGCTCGCTGCTCCGGGGCGAGGTGCTGGCCCGCTGGCAGGACTTCATCGGCACCGGTGACCTGATGCGCTCCCTGGAGAACCGGGTGAGCCGGTTCAGAGACCGGGTGGTGGCGATGTTCACCGGGCGGCCCGCCCCCGAGAGCGAGCTGCGCGTCGCGCTGGAGAGCGGGGTGGAGTCGCTGATCAGAGCCTCGGCCGACGGCGCAGCCGAGCGGACGCTGGAGTCGTGGTCGTCGCACCCGTCGGGGCGCGCCCTGCTGGAGGAGGCCGGGGTCGCGGCGGCCGGGCGTCTCGGCCGGGCCTCGGCCGACCTGCAGGGGAGGGCGCGGACGGCGGTCAGGGGCTGGCAGGGATACGTGCTCGACCTGGTCAGCCAGGAGGGCGCCGACAAGCGGACCACGGCCCGGGTCACCTCCTACGGGGTGAACGGCGCCGGACTGCTGCTGATGCTCGCGGTGTTCGCCTCCACCGGCGGCCTGACCGGGATCGAGATCGGCATCGCCGGCGGCACCAGCGTGCTGAGCCAGAAACTCCTGGAGGCGGTCTTCGGCGACCAGGCCGTCCGTACCCTCACCGTCAAGGCCCGCGCCGACCTGCGGGCCCGCGTCGCGGCCCTCCTGGGGGCCGAGGCCACCCGGTTCACGGCCCTCCTCGACGCCGTCGAACCCCCCGAGGACACCGCCCTCGCCCTCCGCGCCGCCGCGCGGGCCGTACGGGAGCACCGCGGAGAGCTGCCCGCCCCCGGCCGCCGGGACGCCCTGTCTCATACGGCCGACCGAGAGGCGGGCGAGGCGTGAAGCTGCTGCGGCGCAAGGGCGCGGTCTCCCTGGACGACCGGCTGGAGGGGCTGGCCGAGGCCGCCGACCTGGCCGACGGGCGGCTGGCCGCCGACGCGGTCGCCGAGGCGCGTTCGGTGGTCTCCCGCGCCGGGGTACGGCGGAGCCTGTCGGTCGGCCACACCGTGGTCGCGCTGGCCGGGGCCACGGGGAGCGGCAAGTCCTCCCTGTTCAACCTGCTCTCCGGCACCGCGCTCGCCACGGTCGGGGTCACCCGCCCGACCACCTCGACCGCGCAGGCCGCGCTCTGGGACGGTGAGGGCGCCGGGCCGCTGCTCGACTGGCTGGGGATCCCCCGCCGCCACGAGGTGTCGCCTCCCGGCGCGTCCGCCGTACAGGCGTGGGCCGGGCGGGAGGGCGCCGCTCCGCGCGCCCCCGTGAGCGGCGACGTGGCCGGGCCGGGGGTGGCGGCCGGTGGGGGAGGCTGGGCGGACGGGGATCCGGCCGGGTTGATCCTGCTGGACCTGCCCGACCACGACTCGATCCGGCTCGCGCACCGGCTGGAGGTGGACCGGCTGGTCGAGCTGGTCGATCTGCTGGTCTGGGTGCTCGACCCGCAGAAGTACGCCGACGCGGCGGTGCACGAGCGGTATCTCCGGCCGCTGGCCCGGCACCGGGGTGTGACGGTCGTCGTGCTCAACCAGATCGACCGCCTCTCACCGGCCGCCGCCGAGCGGTGCCTGAAGGATCTGCGGAGGCTCCTGGACGAGGACGGCCTGACCGGGGTGCCGCTGGTCGGCGTCTCGGCGCGCACCGGGACGGGGGTCGCCGAGCTGCGCGCCGTGCTCGCCCTGCGGGCCGCGGGCCGGAGGTCGTGGGCCGCCCGGCTGGCCGCCGACGCCGGTACGGCCGCCGCCACGCTCGGCAGGGCGTCCGGCCTCCCCGACCGGCCGGAGCCCCCGGCCCCGTCGAGCCCCCGCGCCGTCGGCGTGGACGGCCTCGCCCGGCCGCTGACCACCGCGCTCTCGGAGGCCGCGGGGGTGCCCCTCGTCGTCGAGGCGGTGGCCAAGGCCCACCGGCACCGCTCGGTCGCCGCCACCGGCTGGCCGCCCACCCGGTGGATCCGCCGGTTCCGGCCCGACCCGCTCCGCCGTCTCCGCCTGGGCACCTCCGCGATCCGCGACTCCGGGGAGCCGGTGGGACGGACCTCGATCCCCGCCACGACCGTCGTGCAACGTTCCCGGATGGACACCGCCATCCGGGAGGTCGCCGGAGCCGCCTCGGCTGGACTTCCCGAGCCGTGGGCGGCGGCCGTACGGCAGGCGGCCCGCTCGCGCGGGGACGAGCTGGAGGACGGTCTGGACCGTGCCGTGGCCACCACCCCGCTCGGCGCGTCCGGCCGCCCCGCCTGGTGGTGGCCGGCCGGGGCGGCACAGTGGCTGATGTTCGCGGCCGTGTCGGCCGGCGGACTCTGGCTGCTGGGCCTGCTCGCCCTGGACTACCTCCGGCTTCCCCCGCCCTACCTGCCGACGGCGGGTGAACTGCCCTGGCCCACCCTCCTGCTGGCCGGTGGTGTCCTCGGAGGGCTGGTGATCGCACTGCTCTCCCGGGTGGCCGCCTGGCTCGGCGGGCGCCGCCGGGCGGGCAGGGCGGCCAGGGCGCTGCGCGCGAGTGTGGACCAGGTCGGCCGTGATCTCGTGCTGACCCCGGTGGATGAGGAGTTGTCCCGCTATCGCCGGTTCGTCGAGGTAATCAGAGTGGCCGGCAACGGCGACGGCCTCTGACACGTTCCAGGGGGACGGGCCCGTACGGCTGACGCCTTCCATCGGACCGGCCCGTACGGCTGACACGTTCCACGGAGCAGGTGGACCGGGCCCGTGGGACTGCCACGTTCCACGAGGTCGGCGGATCGGGCCCGTACGGTTTCCTGGTCGCCGATCGTGCACGCCGCCCACCCGGGGTCACGGGCGTGCCGCCTCGATCACCCCGCGTCGCCCATCCTGGACAGCGTCGCGAGGATCACCTCCACGACCGCCTGGGGCTGGTCGGCGTTGACGGTCCGGCGCTCGACGCCGAACGTCGGGTGGGAGATCAGATAGTGGCTGGACTGCCTGTCCATGGAGATCACGGCGCTCTTCCGTCCCGCGCCGCTGTAGACGACCAGCTCGGGGAGGTACTGTCGGCGCTCTCCCAGCAGGAACGGCCTGCCGTCGCCGAACAGTTTCAGGCCGATCCGGTGATGGCATCGGGCGCGGACTCCCCGCGCCTTCAGCAGTCGCTGCACAACGGCCAGGGCCCTGTCGTGCTGTTCAGCGGTGAGTTCGGTTACCCCTTCGTCCTCCTGGACCTCTGTGTGGGGTGGCGTTGCTGTCTGTCCAAAAGCCATAAATCAGACGGTAGAAGCAAGGTAGACCTGGGGACTATGAGGTTTCCCCATGTTGCTCCAAATCATGAAGAGCTTTCATCACCAGTTCTCTCGCCTCCTGGCCGTACAGGGCGGCCCCGGAGTAGTGGTCGAAGATCTTCGCGTACACGCCGATCTCGCGAGGCTGAGTGATCTTGATGATCGCGGAGAACGTCTCGATCTCCGCGTGCCTGTCATCGAAGATCCAGAAAGCGCACATCGGCATGTAGAGCCGCGCCCCGGCAGGGATGATCCCCAGATGCACCGACGCCACCGAGAACAATGTGGCCAGGTGGGAGAGTTGCCCCCGCATCGTGGCGGGGGAGACCACCCCGGAACGGAGCACGTTCTCGCAGAGGAGAATGTGATAGAGCCGTTTCCCCGAGCGCATGAGCTGCGCCCGTTCCGCTCTGCCGGCCACGCTGGCCTCGATGTCCGCCGGGTGGCCGAGCATGTTCGCGGCGTCCGTCAGGATCTCCGTCGTGTACTCGCGCGTCTGGAGGTCGCCCGGGACGAGGGAGATCTGAAAGGTACGCAGCCGGTGGCTCTTGGCGCGCTCGTCCAGGAGTTCGCGCTGGTATCGGGCCGTGCCCGAGCGCATCAAGCGCCGTATCTCCGCATACATCTTCTCAATAGTCCGAACTGTGGCTATCAGATCTGGTAGCTCACTCTGGGCCCGACAGTGAAAACACCACAGCTCCAAGTCGGTCTCGCTGGGCATGGTGCGACCATGCTCCACCTTTGAGACCTTGGTGAAGTGCCAGCCTGCCAGGCCGGCCAGTGCGCGGCCGGTCAGCCTGGCGTCCATCCGTATGTTCTTGAGCCGAATGCCGAGAGCAGCTCTGGCCTCACTAGCCGTCGACATACTCAGCGAAGGGGGTGGCTCGCTCCCACGCCTGCGCACAGGCGTGCCGGTACACCTGCACAAGCTCGGGATCGTCAGCCACGTAGAAGCCGTCCATCCGCCCATTATCGAAGAACTTCACGAGGATGAGTCTGGAGGAGTCGAACAACCAGCAATCCTCCGAGGGGAACTCCACCCCGGTGGCCCTGTCCCGCGGGAGGTAGCGGATCTGCTCCCCGGCCGCGATGTTGCCGGGGGCGATGTGCAGCAGGAAGCGGGCGTAGTCGTTGAGCGGCTCTCTGACGACCCGAATCCGCCGGACCACGGTTCCCGCCGCCGTGGCGGCCCGAATGGCCGCGAAGTATCCCGCTCGCCACGCGTAGTCATCGTCCTCCCCCGCCATGAATCTGCGGAATGGCTCGTCCTCCTCGGTGATGCCGTAGTGCTCCTTCATCTCCAGGTGGACGGCATGGGTATGTCGGCGGAAGTTGGTGCGGAACTCCTCAAGGGACAGTTGCTCCATTGACTTCCTCCGGAAGGTACTTCATCAGTCCCTTCGGGATGCGGACCACGGTCTCGCCCTCCGGGATCTTGAGCTGAGCGAGGACGGACGCGTCCTCGATCAGGTACCCCTGAACGAGGAAGTCCTCCCCATCCTCATAAAGCCGCGGCGAACCGTCATTGCCGGTGTCCCCACCGAGAAACCGTACTGTCATGACCTGGACCTCCAACGAGTGTTGCTCGTATTGCTCCATCTGTCCCTGAGATCATTCAGAGAGTGAAGGCCGGCAGTCAAGGAGATGTCCGTAACGCACCTTAAAAAGGAATAATAGCCGCTTTGGTGTCGGAGGATTGCGGGAGGGTCGATCACCGCCTGGCAATCGGCATTGTAACGGTCCGATATGCCGCCCGCACCGGAGCGCTTCTCTCTCGGGGGCGAAGAGCCGGTTTCCCACTCAGCGTGATTGGGTGGCGACCCGATCCGTAGAATTCATCCATCACCGGAAACGGTCGATCCGATGAAATCCGGGCCGCTGTGGGAGTCGCACGTTCCATTGTGCGACAACCGGCACAAGCACACCCTAGGATGCGACAGTGCTTTACGACTGACGTCCTCGCGGCTGTAGTCGCCGCGGAGTTCGCGCTGACGGCACATGACGACGGCGGCCGGTCGTCAGGTCGCTGAGCTCGGAGTCCCGCCGGGGGCGACGCCCCGCCCGGCGCGCCGTCCCTCGCACCTCCGGCGCGCCGTTCGCCGCCGCTCGGTCGGATGAACCGCGGAGAAGCGCGGTCGCCGCCGACTCGGTTCCCACCCCCGGATAGACGTCACGCGGATCCCGTCGGTCAATGCCAAGACCTCCGGAGTCGCCCTGTCGGTGATGGTGCCGAGTCGACGACATCTCGGGGAGGGAGTTGTACACAACGACCTGGGACTTTCGCCATCAGCGAAACGCCATGCACCCGAATGGGGGCTGTCCAAGAGTTAAAACCCTTGGTGACTGCTCAACCCTTCCAACTCTCAAAGATTGGAGGGCCGGGCGCGCCTCGCCCCGCCACCCAGTTTTTTTGCCTTCCCCAAACCTTCAGGGACGCGGGTCATTATGGTCTTCCAGCGCGAGAATATCCGGTCGCTGCTCAACGAATAAGCCCCGAACGAGCGTTCCGATGATTGGTGGTAACCAAAAGTGACCTCGTCCGTCTTGACGGGAACCGCTCATTTCGATCGGAACGGAGCCCCAAGGCTTGGATGGCTGGATGCCCTGCGGGGGGTGGCGGCCGTCGCGGTGGCGGTACATCACGCCACCTTCCTGTACACCCCCCACGCGCGGGAGGCGACGCTGGAGTGGTTCAACCCCGGGCTCTGGGGCGTGATGGTGTTCTTCCTGGTGAGTGGATACATCATTCCGGCCTCGCTGGAACGGCACGGCCGTGTTGAGCGGTTCTGGGCCGGCAGGCTGTTCCGGATCTATCCGCTCTGGTGCGCGGGGGCCGTCGTGCTGTCCGTGCTGACGGTGACGGGGGTAAGCCGGCTGCGGGGCGAACTGGACCGTTTCGACCCGGTGACCGCCGTACTGGCGCACGTGACGATGATGCAGGACCTGCTCACAGTGCCCAACGCCGTCAACGTGCTCTGGACGCTCTCCTACGAGATGGCGTTCTACCTCGTGGTCACCGGCCTGTTCGCGATCCGGTGGCATGAGCGCTCGGTGCCCGTGGTCGCCGTTCTGACGCTGGGCGGTCTGACCCTGGGCTCCGTGGGAGCCGGGACGCTCCTCACCGGGGCGCTGGGTGCTCCCGTCGTGGTCGCCCTCACGGTCCTGGGCATGGCGATCGCGATCGGATCGGCGTACTTCTCCCGGCCGTCGCTGCGCAGCGGCGGGATGGTGGCGGGGGGTGTGCTCGCCCTGGCCCTGGTGATCCTGAACGGCAGACTCTCACCGTGGTTCGGGCTGTCGATCCTGGCGGTCATGTTCACCGGCACCGTGCTGCACCGCGCGGAGCACGGGCTGCTGCGGTGGCGGACGGCGGCGCTGACCTGCGCGGGAGTGCTCGTGGTCACGACGGCCCAGGGGTGGTGGCATCCGGAGGACGTCGAGGGCGGCCCGGTCTCCTGGACGGTGACGCTGGTGCTCACAGCCTGCGCCTTCGGCGTGGGCATGGCCACGCGTCACCGGAGCATGCCCGGCTGGGTGGTCCGGCTGGGGATGATGAGCTTCTCCGTCTATCTCCTGCATCCCCTGCTGCTGAAGGTCTCCGACGTGACCGTCGGCCGCTGGCGAGACCACGACAACCCCGTTCCCCTGGTCCTCTTCCTGGTCATCCTGCTCCCCGTCTGCTGGGTGACGTATCGCTGGATAGAGCGCCCGGCGCAGCGAAAGGGCCACGACCTGGCCCGCCGGATGACCTCCGCCTGAGCCGACGATGAGGATTGACGGGCAGGGCATTGACGGGGCAGGAGAAGGCGAACACCCTGCCGCGGGGCGTGATGACGGGCATCATCGGGGGCCGACGCCGGACGGCCGGCACCGTGGATTCCCGTGCCGGTAAAAGCGCGCCACGCCCGCGTCCTCAGCCCGGACGGTCGGCCTGGTCGAGCAGATATCGCTGCTCGACCAGGTTGCCGGTCAGGGAAGCCGCCTCACGGTACAGCCTCGCCGCGCCGGCCGCGTCGCCGGTCATCTGGAGCAGGTGGGCGCGCACCGCGCGTTCGCGTCGCCGGATCAGCGGGTCCTGGTCGAGCCGGAAGCGGCGGTTGAGGTCGTCGAGTAGGGCCAGTCCTCGAACCGGCCCGTACGCCTTGGCCACGGCCACCACCCGGCTCAGCCGTACCGGCGGGATGGGGTTGAGCCGTTCGAGCCACAGGTAGAGCGCCGCGATCTGCGGCCAGTCGGTCTGTTGCGGCGGGGTCGCCGCGGCGTGCACGGCCGCGATCGCCGCCTGCAGCTGGTAGGGGCCGACTTCGCGGCGGTTCCAGATGCCGTCGATCAGCTCGGTGCCCTCGCGGATGAGGTCGCAGTCCCATCGCGTCCGGTCCTGCTCGTCCAAGGGCACCAACTCGTCGTGGCCGCCGGTGCGGGCAGGACGACGGGCCTCGGTGAGCAGCATCAGCGCGAGCAGGCCGGTGACCTCGGCGTCGGCGGGCACGGAGGCGTGGAGTACGCGGGTCAGCCGGATGGCCTCGCTGGTCAGGTCGACGCGGGCGAGCCGGTCGCCGGTGGAGGCGGTGTAGCCCTCGTTGAAGATCAGGTAGAGCACCCGCATCGCGGCGGCCATCCGGCTGTCGCGGTCGGTGTCGGTCGGCGGGGTGAAGCGGGCACCGGCGCGGGCCAGCTGCTGCTTGGCGCGGCTGATCCGGGTGCCCATGGTGTTCTCCGGGGTTCCATGGGCGTGCGCGATCTCGGCGGTCGTGAGGCCGCCCACGGCCCGCAGCGTGAGCGCCACCTGGGAGGTGGCGCTCAGTGCCGGGTGGCAGCAGAGCAACAGCAGGGCGAGGCTGTCGTCGGTCTCCCGCGCGGCGCCCGGCCGGCGGTCCGGTTCCCGCATGGCCAGCTCGGCGACGCCGGCCTCCTGCTCACGCCGGCGCCGGGACTGGTCGGCGCGGAGCAGATCGACCATCCGCCGATAGCCGATGCGAATCAGCCAGCTGCGCGGGTTGTCCGGCACGCCGTCGGCCGGCCAGATGCGGCTCGCGGCGAGCACCGCCTCCTGCACCGCGTCCTCGGCGACGTCGAAGCGGCCGAAACGCCGCACCAGCGCGCCGAGCACCTGTGGCGCCTCGACGCGCAGCAGGTGCTCGATGTCGGCGCTCATGCTCGCGTGCGCCTTTCCGGCCGCCCTGTCGGCCGCCGGTTCGGCATGATCGGTCACGCCGTGAAGTCCTCGCCCATGATCGGCCGGATCTCGATCGGCTCACCCAGCACCTCGACGATCCGCGAGACGATCTCCACGGCTCGTTCCTGACCGGCCACGTCGAGGACGGCGAAGCTGGCCAGGACCTCCTTCAGTTCGGCGAACGGTCCGTCGATCGCCACCACGCCGTCAGCGGTCCTGCGGACCGTGGTGCTGACCGCGGGATGGCCGAGGCCCTTGCTGCTGACGAACTCGCCGGTGGCGATCAGTTCCTGCTCGAACCTCTGGTAGGCGGCGAACGCCGCCAGCGCCTCCTCCGATGGGGTGTCAGCGGTCGCGGCGTCCCAGGCGGCGGCCGGGGTGTAGCTGAGCAGCAGATACTTCATGGCGGATCCTTTTTCGAACGTTCGGGAAAGCGTACGCGAGGTCAGGCGGAGCGGCGCAGGGACAGGGCCAGGACGGTCGTCCAGGTGAAGGCGACCAGGCCGTTGACGGCGATCTGGATGCTCATGTGATCGGGCGACATGGGCAGCAGCAGGACGAGCGCGGCGGCGCCGTTGCCGATGGCCGCCGGTACGGCCCGGCGGCGGGCGCATCGGACGACCAGCACGATGGCGGCGATGGCCGGCGCGGTGAAGGAGACGGCTGCCGCGGCCGAGTGCGTGATGCCGTGCCAGGACATCTGAGCCACCGGCCCGTCGGGAGTTCCGGCGGGAAAACCGTTCTCCGGGTCCATGGTGAACACGCCCGCGGCGATCATCCCGGCCCCGAAGATCCCGACGAGGATGGGCAGCGCCCGCCGGCCGACCCCCTCGGTGACGGTGTGCCTGACACCGCCGGCCAATGCCAGGCCGCCCAGGCCGGCGAGCACGAACGTGGCGATCTGGATCCAGCCGAGGTCGCCGGTGGAGAGCTGGCTGATCGGATGGCGGGTGATGTCGAAGCCCTCGCGGGTGAGTATCTGGATGGTCGCCGAGGTGAAGAACACCGGCCCGGCCAGGGCGCCGACGAGCAGCAGGTGGCCGGCCGAGCGGCGGACGGGGGGGACGCCGGTGGTGGCCGGGGTGGTGGCTGCGGTGGTGGCCATGACTTCCTCCTTGAATGGGTGTTCCTGCCGCTACCTCGGTGCCGAACCTGGGCTCTCGACACGACCGCGATGTGATCTGGAACACACCCGGATCGTGTCGAAGCTCGCAAGCGGGCTCCGAGGTACCGGTAAGCAGTCACCAAAGCCACAAGGAGGATGAGATGTCCGATATGACGGAGACCTACCAGCCGAGCGCCGATGTGAAGGCCCTGGATCGCCTGGTCGGCACCTGGGCGGTCACCGGCGGCGCCGAGGGAACCGTGCGGTACGAGTGGATGCCCGGCGGCTTCTTCCTGCTCCAGCACGTCAACCTCACCCAGTCCGGCCAGCCTGTCACCGGCCTGGAAGTGATCGGAAACCCGCGCCCGTTCGGCGAGCCGGCCGGCACGGACGTGGTGTCACGCTTCTACGACTCGACCGGCAACACCCTCGACTACGTGTACGAGCTGACCGGCGACAAGCTGACCATCTGGGGCGGCACGAAGGGCAGCCCCGCCTACTACGAAGGCATGTTCAGCGCCGACGGCACCACCGTCATCGGCGCCTGGGTCTACCCCGGCGGAGGCGGATACGAATCCACCATGACCCGAATCTGACCTCGGCTCACATCGCCGATCTGACAGGCCGGGACGAACCGGGAACGTCTGGCCGGCGGTTCGGCGCCGGAGCACGGGCATCGAACCGCCGACCAGCGGCCAAACGGAACGGAGAAGCCAATCCAGTACGCCGCCGTTTCGAAGGACGCCCACACCACTGGGCGCATGCGCGGCTGTGGGGCGCCCGACCTCCTCAGGTGGCAAGGCTGGGATCCCGCCAATGCCTCCCGTGTGGCGCGCTCGTGGGTGAGACAAGCCGACTATCTGCTTGAGCAGCCTCCAGGCACTCCTCAGGTGAATGTTGTAGTCGGCAATCCGCCCTACATCCGCCTGGAGGACCTGCCCGAAGAGTGTATGAACCTCTACCGGGCTTCTCTGGCCCACCGGGTTCGGCGCCGAGCGGTACAAGGGGCGCAACAGCGCCGGGCGGCGGAGTAACAGGGCGCGCTTTCCGGACCGCCTGAGCCGGCAGGTCCGGCGTGCCGGCCCCGTTGGCTCAGGCGGTCACGGAGTCTCCCGCGTCGTGTGTCGCCCTGATGGTCCTGGGATGGGGATACGCCGTCCGCTGTCCTTCTCGACCACGGTTCGTCCTGCCAATGGTGCCCGTAGCCGGAGATCCACGGTCAAGGGATATCCCTCCGCCGTATCCCTCGCGGTTCCCCAGGACAGGAGAGGAGCGCAGTCGTTGTATACCTGAACACCTACCGTCACCTGAGAAGCGGTTTCTTTCACCACTGTTCACCGGCCGATCACGGAGGTGACAGACCGCGTTGTACGAGGTGCCGGTAATTGCCTTGCCGCTGTTTCCTCAGACAGGGCATGGTCTGGACCATGCTTGAACTGCGTACTCTGGAGTCAGACGACTGGCCGATGTGGCGGGAACTGCGACTGGCGGCGCTTGCCGAGGCGCCTTACGCGTTCGGATCGACGCTGGCGGAGTGGCAAGGAGCCGGCGACCGAGAGGAACGCTGGCGTGCCCGCCTGGAGATTCCCGGTGCGCGGGATGTCGTAGCGGTCCTCGACGGTCATCCGGTTGGTATGACCAGCGGGGTCCCGGTTGAGGAAGGCACCGGTGTTGAGCTGATCTCGATGTGGGTCAGTCCCGTGGCGCGTGGCCGGGGAGTGGGGGACCTCTTGATCAGAGCAGTGGAGAAGTGGGCTGTGGAACGGCACGCCAAGACGCTGCGTCTGTCGGTGATGCCGGACAACAGCAAGGCGATCGCGCTCTACGAACGCCACGGTTTCGCAGACGTGGGTGAGCTGGGTGATCTCCTGCCCGACGGAGTGCGCAGAGAACGGGTCATGGCGAAGAGCCTGGACACCGTTTGAAGTCGTTGTTGCCGGGAGCGGCGAGGCCTACCCAGCGGTCAGGCTGCGACAACGAGGGATCGTCCGTCCCAGCGGAGGCCCTTCTCGCCGCGGATGCGGGCGCGTTCCCGCCATTGGGCTGTGAGGACGTCGGGGTGACGCCGTCACCGGCGGCCAGGCCCTTTCTCCCGCCGCCGCACCAACTGGACCCACGCCTCTCAGCGAGGTCGGCGTAGACTTTCGACCATGACCGCTGCTCCGGAAGAGTTCGAGGACATGCATCGGCTGGTCGATCGCCTGACGCCGGACCAGCTCCGTGAGGTGCGTGCGCACACCCTGCGTCTCGTTCACTCTGATCGGGGAGAGTCAGGTCAGGAGTGGCCGCCCGCCTGGTTCGGGTCCGTCGTCACGGAACAGGATGACATCGCCGAACGCACTGAGGAGATCTTGCGTGAGGGGTATGGTCACGAGGTGTGATCGTTGTTGACACCGGCCCCATCGTTGCCGCTGCCATCCGAAATGACCGCAAGCACGATGTCTGCGTTGAGGCGTTCAACCGGTTCCGTAAAGAACGACGTGAACTTCTTGTCCCCGGCTTCGTGGCTGGTGAAGTCTCCTACATGCTGGGCAAGATCGGTGGAGCCAGGGCGGAGGCCGGGTTCCTACGCTCATTGCAGGCCGGTGTTTTTCGGCTGATCGACCCTGTGCACGAGGATCTCGGCCGTATTGCCGACTTGGTGGAGCGTTACGCCGATCTTCCACTTGGATCCGCCGACGCCTCGGTCGTCGCTGTCGCGGAACGTCTCCGCATCAATGAGGTGTTCACCGTGGACACCAGAGATTTCTCAGTGGTCCGGCCCGCACACGTCAGCGCCTTCGTGCTCGTTCCTGGCTGATCCCTCTCGACGAGTTCGCCCTGCGATGACCTCCCCACCACCGGCGGCAGTGGGCCCGGCATGAGCGGCGGCACCATCGTCGGTGCGGTGCCGGGTATCACGTCCCCCGCGAGGTGATCGCCGCGACGTTGACGGTGTTCGGGGAGATTCGCCACTGGCCGGGCGGCGGGCTCTCCTCGCGCATCGTGAGGATGATCCGTCCGGGTTGGCTCTTTCGGACGGCCGCAGTACACCTTTTGAACGATGCGTGCCAGAGGAGGCGTTACCTACCGTTAGTGAGAAATGACGAACTTTCCGTTCCCACCTGCGCTCAAGCCGCTCAGGTGGGCTGTTCACGGCACGTTCGCGGTCCTTCCGGTGATCGCTGTCGCCGGGGTCGCGCCTGAGGAGTCCCCTTGCTTCCGCTCGCCATTGTGATCATTACCTTCGCCCTCGTGTTCTACACCATCGGAGTCTGGGCGGAACGTCTGCAGAAGACGCTGAAGTGGTGGCACGCCGGTGCCTTCATGCTCGGTCTGATCTGCGACGCCACCGGCACCTTCCTGATGAGCATGATCGCCGATGACCGTGCGGCGACCGGGGCGTCCGTCTCGGGACTCAGCAGCATCATGATCGTGAGCGGTGGCGTCGCCCTCGTCCTGATGGCCGTCCATCTGCTCTGGGCCGTCGTCGTGCTGATCCGTGACCGGCCCGGCGAGAAGCAGAGCTTCCACCGGTTCAGCCTCGTTGTCTGGGCGATCTGGCTGGCCCCCTACGTGACAGGCGCGATCAGCGCGATGTGACGCACCTCTCCCGCCTCGGCTGTCGAGGGCCGTCTGACACCACGGGCTCCCGCTGCTTGAACCTTCGGCCCCGGCATCCCTCGGAAGCCCTCCGGACGGGTGGCCGGAGGGCTGTTCGGGTGAAGGTTCGTGTGGGTTAGTCGAGGGTGCCGTTTTTTATGGCGGTGAGGAGGGTGGTCCAGGTGTCGGGGGTGATGATGAGGGCGGGGCCGTTGGGGTCTTTGCTGTCGCGGATGCCTCGGTGGCCGCCGGAGAGGGTGGCGACCTCGACGCAGTTGCTTCCGTCGTCACCGGAGAGGGTGGACTTGCGCCACTGGGCGGTGCGAAGTTCCCGGATCAGGTCGTGCATCTCCGTATTGTCTCCTTGGTCATGCTGAGGGACTCGCGCCGGGGCAGGGCGTCCGCCCGGATCGCGTCGTATCTGAATGCCAGGTTCTTCAGGTCCTCGGGCCGGTCGCTGACCCGGTCTTCCGTGCTCTGCGAGTCGATGTAAGCCACGGGGTGGTGTCCCCTCGACGAGTCCGCGATGGTGAAACCTCCCAACAAGCCAAGCACGTTCCGCGCCGAGTAGGGAAGAATCTGGAGAAAGATTCGCGGGCTTTCCCCGGCTTTGAGAAGGCGCTCGAACTGCCCCTTCATCACCTCCGGTTCGGCGATCGGGCGGTGCAGCACGCCCTCGTCCAGAATGACCCAGAGCATCGGGGGCGTCGGCTTTCTCAGGACCTCCTGCCGCTCCATTCGGGCCGCGACATCCTCCTCGGTCTCTTCGGCGGTGGTGCCGGGCTTGCGGTTCAGGATGGCCCGTGCGTAGTTCTCGGTCTGAAGCAGGCCGGTGAGCGCCGTCCCCAGGTTGAGGGCGTCGTCCATTTTGCCGGCCAGTTCCAGGGTCGGCAGCCGGTGACCGTTCTCGACCATGCTGAGCTGGCTGATCGACAGGTGGATCGCCTCGCCGAGCCTTCTCTACGTAAATCCCGCAATAAGCCGGGATTTACGTAGTTCCGTACCGAATTGAATGCGTGAGGATACGTGCGGGTCCGGTTCCAGGGGGGGCGTTCATTTCCGGCTCCTCTCGATGCTGGGCACCGTGTTCAGGTCATTGTCAGGGGGAGTCCTTCCGGCCCGCCAGGGTGTTCCGGCAACTGTGAACATATTGCGAACACGATTCAACACCCCGGCCCTCAGGTGTTTGCGACCGTATGAAGTCCCACCTCAGAGACACGGTGGCACCCCGGCCAATGGCCTGAGTGAGACGTAAAACCGGTCGAATTCGGCAGGAGGAGGCAAATCAATGATTCCGGGGACGCATCACGAGACCTGTCTGCCCAGAATTCCCGAATCCGTTTCGCGGGCGCGGGACAAAATTCGCACATGGCTGGGGAGGGACGACCCCGCCTACGAGAACGCGCGGCTGGCCGTGTCCGAGCTGGTGACCAACGCCGTACAGCACGGGGGAGGTCAGTACGCGGGAAATCAGCACGGGGGAGGTCGGCAGGCGGGAAAGGAGCCGGACGGGAGCCCCTGGGCCGACTCGCTGCTTCTCCGGCTGACGGTGTATGACGACCTGCTCTCCATAACGGTCACCGACCGGGGCTGGAGCGCGGAGAACCCCCGGATCCGCGTGGAGCCGGTGTGCTTGCTCGTCATGGGGACGGAGACCGGCGCAGGGATGTCGCGGTGTCCTGGAGGGTGTTCAGCAGGGGGATCAGCAGGGGGTGGTGTTCGGCGCCTCGCCGTACGGCGGCGAAGACCCGGCGGTTCGGGCCCGCCGCCACCGGACGGATCACCACGCCGGACAGGTCCGTGTCGCGCAGGGCCAGCCGGGGCACCATCGCCACGCCCGCTCCGGCCGAGGCCAGCGCGACCACCGCGCTGAAGTCGTCCGAGGAGTGCGCGAACTCGGGGATGAAGCCCACGTGCTCGCAGGCCAGCGCGATCACGTCGTGGCAGGGGTTACCCGGATAGGGGCCGATCCAGGTCTCGCCGGACAGATCCGTCACGGTCACCTCACCGTCCGCCAGACGGTGGCCCTGGGGGAGCACCACGTCGAAGGGTTCGGAGTAGAGGGGGATCCGGGACAGGCGCCGGTCGTCCTCGGCGGGGGCGCCGCGATACTCGACCGCGACGGCGACGTCCACCGCGCCGTCCAGCACCATGGTGAGGCTCTGGTCGCCCTCGGCGTCCAGGACGTGCACCCGGATGCCGGGCTCCTTGTCCCGGAGTGTCCCCACAGCCGGGGCCACGACGAGTCCGATCGCGGTGGCGAAGGAGGCCACCTTCACCTCGCCGGCCGTACCCGTCGTGTAGGCGGCGATGTCGGCCTCGGCCCGTTCGAGCTGGGCGAGCACCTCGTTGGTGTGGCCGAGCAGGATCCGGCCCACGGAGGTGAGCCGTACGCCCCGGCCGTCGCGCTCCAGCAGCCTGTGGCCCACCTCGTGCTCCAGGGCGACGAGCTGCTGGGAGACGGCGGAGGGGGTCAGGTGCAGCGCGGCGGCCGCGGCGGTGACCGTCCGATGGTCGGCCAGCGCGCGCAGGGTCCTGAGCCGCCGCGTGTCTATCACCCTCTCATTGTCGCCGAGGCCGTCCGCCGACTTCCCGGCGAGGTCATCCGCGGGCCGTGACGAAGGCGTCCACCGCCCGGTCCACGTCCTCGGTGGAGTGCGCCGCCGACAGCTGGACCCGGATGCGGGCCTTGCCGTGCGGGACGACCGGGTAGGAGAAGCCGATCACGTAGACGCCCTGTTCGAGCAGGCGCTCGGCCAGGGCGGCGGCCTCGGTCGCGTCGCCGATCATCACCGGGACGATGGGGTGGTCGCCGGGCAGGATGTCGAATCCGGCCTCGGTCATCCGGGTGCGGAACCGCTCGGTGTTGGCGCGCAGCCGCTCCCGGGCCTCGCTGGAGCCGCTGATCAGGTCGAGGACGCGCAGTGAGGCGGCGGCGATCATCGGGGCGAGCGAGTTGGAGAACAGGTACGGGCGGGAACGCTGGCGGAGCAGCTCGCAGATCTCCTTCCTCGCGGCGACGTAGCCGCCGCTGGCCCCGCCGAGCGCCTTGCCGAGCGTGCCGGTGACGATGTCCACCCGGTCCATCACGCCGTGCAGTTCCGGGGTGCCCCGGCCTCCCTCGCCGACGAAGCCGACCGCGTGCGAGTCGTCCACCATGACCATGGCGTCGTACCGTTCGGCCAGGTCGCAGATCTCGTCCAGCGGCGCGACGTAGCCGTCCATGGAGAAGACCCCGTCGGTGACGATCAGTCTGCGCCGGGCGTCGGACGCCTCCTTGAGCCTGGCCTCCAGCTCCGTCATGTCGCGGTTGGCGTAGCGCAGGCGGCGGGCCTTCGACAGGCGGATGCCGTCGATGATGCTCGCGTGGTTGAGCGCGTCGGAGATCACCGCGTCGCGTTCGTCGAGCAGCGTCTCGAACACCCCGCCGTTGGCGTCGAAGCACGAGCTGTACAGGACCGCGTCCTCCTGGCCGAGGAAGTCCGCCAGCCGTGCCTCCAGTTCCTTGTGCACCTCCTGGGTGCCGCAGATGAAACGCACCGAGGCCATGCCGAAGCCCCAGCGGTCCAGGGCCTCCTTGGCGGCGGCCACCACCTCGGGGTGGTCGGCGAGTCCCAGGTAGTTGTTGGCGCAGAAGTTCAGCACCTCGCCGCCTCCGGCGACGGCGATGCCTGCCCGCTGCGGGGTGGTGATGACCCGCTCGGGCTTGAGCAGCCCGGCGTCGGCGATCTCGTCGAGGGTGTCGCGCAGGTCGGCGCGGACGTTGTCGAACATCAGGAGGTCCAATCCAGGATGATCTTTCCGGTCTTGCCGCTCGCGGCGGTGTCGAACGCGGCGTCGAAGTCGCGGTAGGAGAAGCGGTCGGTGATGACGGGGGAGAGGTCCAGGCCCTTCTCCAGGAGCACCGACATGGCGTACCAGGTCTCGTACATCTCCCGGCCGTAGATGCCCTTGATGGTGATCATCGAGGTCACGACCGTCGCGAAGTCCACCGAGAACTGCTCGGACGGCAGCCCGAGCAGGGCGATCTTCCCGCCGTGCGTCAGGTTGGCGATCATGTCGCGGAGCGCCTGCGGGTGCCCGGACATCTCCAGGCCCACGTCGAAACCCTCCCGCATGCCCAGCTCGCGCATGCCGTCCGCGATGGATCGCTCGGTGACGTTCAGCGCCAGGCTGACCCCGAGCTTGCCGGCCAGTGCCAGCCGTTCGGGGCTGACATCGGTGATGACCACGTTGCGCGCCCCCACGTGCGTGGCCACCGCGGCGGCCATGAGCCCGATCGGCCCGGCACCGGTGATCAGCACGTCCTCGCCGACCATCGGAAAGGTCAGCGCGGTGTGTACGGCGTTGCCGAACGGGTCGAAGATCGCCGCGATGTCGAGGTCCACCGGCACCCGGTGCACCCAGACGTTGGAGGCCGGAAGCGTCACGTACTCGGCGAAGGCGCCGTCGCGGTTCACCCCCAGCCCGACCGTGTCGCGGCACAGGTGCCGCCGCCCGGCCATGCAGTTACGGCACCTGCCGCAGACCAGGTGCCCCTCGCCGCTGACCAGGTCGCCCGGCGCGATGTCCCGCACGCCCGGCGCCACCTCGACGACCTCGCCGCAGAACTCGTGCCCGATGATCAACGGCGTCCGCAGGGTCCGCCGGGCCCACGTGTCGAAACTCCGGATGTGCAGGTCCGTACCGCAGATGCCGGTGCGCAGCACCCTGATCAGCACCTCTCCCGGCCCGGTGACCGGCCTCGGTACGTCGGTCAGCCACAGACCGGGCTCCGCCCTCTCCTTGACCAGCGCTTTCATCACAGATCCCCCTTTGGCTTCCGACTTTACGCACTGTGCCGGGTCGGCTCGGGGGGTGTCCATCGCGGTTTCCTTAACCCGGCCCACAGCGTTGCTTCACGCTTGTGCCCGGACACCGCTCCTGCGGGGGCCGGTCGCCACCCGGACGCCGCGGAGGCGCCGGCCGTCCCGCCCGCTCTCGCGGAACGGGCGGGGACGGAGGGGCCGGGAGGAGATCAGGAGGAGTGGTGACGGCTCTTCTGCAGGTCGGCGAGGGGGTCGGCGGTGGCGGACGCGGCGCCGAGCTGACGGGGGCCGATGTCGGCCTCGGCGGCCTCCGCGACCGCCTCGGCCGCCGCCCTCTCCGCCTGGGCCGTCTCCCTGGCCGCGGCCTCGCTGATCGCCGGGGCCTCGCGGGTCGCGGGGGACTGCGGCAGAGACTCGGTGAACGCCCTGGAGACGCCCTGGAGGGCGGAGGTCACCTCGCTGGGGATCACCCAGAACGTGTTGCCCTGCCCCTTGGCGAGCTCGGGGAGGACCTGGAGATACTGGTAGGCCAGCAGCTTGGGGTCGGGGTCGTTGCGGTGCACGGCCTGGAAGACCTCGTCGATGGCCTGGGACTGGCCCTGGGCCTTGAGGATCGCGGCGCTCCGGTCACCCTCGGCCCGCAGGATCGCGCTCTGCTTGTCACCTTCGGCGGTGAGGATCTGGGACTGCCGCTGACCCTCGGCGTTGAGGATCGCCGCGCGCTTGTCGCGTTCGGCGCGCATCTGCTTCTCCATCGCCTCCTTGATGCTCTTGGGCGGGTCGATCGCCTTGATCTCCACCCGGTTCACCCGGATGCCCCACTTGCCGGTCGCCTCGTCCAGCACGCCCCGGAGCTGGCTGTTGATCGTGTCACGGGAGGTGAGGGTCATCTCCAGGTCCAGTGAGCCGACCACGTTCCGCAGGGTGGTGACCGTGAGCTGCTCGACGGCCTGGATGTAGTTGGCGATCTCGTAGGCCGCCGCGCGGGGGTCGGTGACCTGGAAGTACAGGACGGTGTCGATCTCGACGACCAGGTTGTCCTCGGTGATCACCGGCTGCGGACGGAAGGAGACCACCTGCTCGCGGAGGTCGATCATCGGATACACGCGGTCGATGTACGGGATCACGAAGTTGAGACCCGGTTTGAGCGTGCTGTGGTAGCGGCCGAGCCGTTCCACGTTGCGGGCGCGGGCCTGGGGAACGATACGCACCGAACGGATCACCGTGAACACGGCGAACAACATGACGAGCAGCCCGGCTATCAGCAATGCGTCCATGGTGTTACTCCCGGGGATATACGAGGGCGGTGGCACCCTCGATCTCAATGACGTCGACGACCGCCCCCGCCGGGATCACCAGCGTCTCGTCGTACGCCCTGGCCGACCACTCCTCCCCGCCGATCCGCACCCGGCCGTCCCTGCCGGTCACCTCGCGCAGGACGTAGGCGTGCTTGCCGACGAGGGCCTGGACTCCGAACCGCCGATCCGAGGACGGGGGCATGAGGTGACGTTTGGCGATCGGCCGTACCACGACCACCCCGGCCGCCAGGGAGGCGATGAACACCACGAGCTGGAGCGGGAGCGGCAGGCCGAGACCGGCGGCGATGGATGCGAACAGGGCGGCGCCGCCGAGCAGGCCGAGGGCCGTGGTCAGGGTGAAGATCTCGGCGACACCCAGCACCACCGCGAGAATCAACCAGATGACCCAGTAATCCATGCCCCGGCCCTCCTACGTAGTTGAACGGCTCGGATGTCCCGGAGGTTCCCTTCCCCTACCGTATGCCGTCTTCCGGGGGAGCGGCAGGGCCGCCCGTCACGGTGATCGCGGGGGCTGAGGGGTGGGGGAGACCCAGGGGCGCGGGGGCTGGGCGGCAGGCAGCGCGCTCCCCTCGCGCCACTCGGCCCAGGGGAGCTGCCAGTACCCCCAGCCGTTGTTCCACTCCAGTTCCCGGTCGGTGCCGCGAATGACGACGGGGTCGCCGCGCAGGGAGGTGGCGAAGAACCAGGCGGCCTGGTCGGGGCGGGCGTTGACGCAGCCGTGGCTGACGTTCTGGCTGCCCTGGGCCCAGACGTTGTTCAGCGCGTGGACGTACTCGCCGCTGTTGGAGATCCGGACCGCGTGGTCGATCATCAGGTCGTAGTAGCCGGGTTCGCCCTTCTTCCGGCCGGGGGAGATCATGCGGACCGGGTTGCCCTTGTCCATGGTCAGGTGGACGCCGCTGGTGGTGGTGTACTCCCTGGTGGTGCCCATGCCCGCGCTGATCGCCATCTGCTGGACCAGCCTGTCGTCCCGCCTGACCTGCATCCGGTGGAGGCGGGTGTCGATGAGGCTGACCTGTCTGCGGCCGACCGCGAAGGGTGTCTCGTGGTCGGACGCGCCGTAGGTGTCCTTGGCGGCGCGGACACCGGACAGGTGCGCGGTGAACGAGACCCGCTGCCGGGCCGGCCAGTTGCGGCGGGGGCGGTAGACCACCTCGCTGTCGCCCGTCCAGTGCCACGAGCCCTCGACCGGTTTGGTGGAGCGCACCTCCAGCGCCCGCTCGACGGCCGCCCTGTCCACCACGGGTGTGTCGAACCCGACGATGATCGGCATGCCGACGCCCACGGTCTCCCCCGGGGAGGGGGTGACGGACCGGATGCCGAAGGTCCGGGCGGGGACGAGTGTGCGGAACCTGCCGGAGGTGGTCACCGGGACGCCGCCGGTCCCCGAGACGGTGACGTTGACCACATACTCCCGGCCGGGGGTGAGCGCCCAGTCCGAGCGCCAGGTGGACCGGGCGCCGTCGAAGTGGCCCGGCACCGGGGCGCCGCCCGCGTAGGCGGTCACCCCGGTCAGCGTGCCCGTGCCGGCCCGGACGGTCAGGCCCCGGCCGGTCTCGGCCCCCGTCGTGCCCGGCGCGGGGACGATCTCCACGCCGGGCGCCGTCCCCGGTGGAGCGCCGCTCCCGGCCACGACCGACGAGCAGGCCGTGACCGGGAGCAGGAGGAGAACGATCGGGAGACATCCCGCGGCGCGCCGCATTGGTTCCTGCCTTTGAAGTTCGCGAGTACTCGGGCGCCCCAGGGTAGCGAGAGGTGATCAATGAAGCACGCCGAGTAACATCGCGGACCTACCGGGCGGATCTAATGGTTCCCGACACCTCGCCCAGAGTGATCACGGCCCCGCCGGGGCCGGGAGCGGACGCGGTGATCGTGACGGTGTCGCCGTCCTCCAGGAAGGCCCTGGCCGAACCGTCGGGCAGCTTGAGGGGCTCGGTGCCGTTCCAGGTCAGCTCGATCAGCGACCCCCGCTCACCCGGCCGCGCGCCGGAGACCGTGCCGCTGGCGTACAGGTCCCCGGTGCGCAGGCTCGCGCCGTTGACGGTCAGGTGGGCGAGCATCTGCTCCGGCGTCCAGTACATCCCCCGGTACGGCGGGCGGGAGACGACCTCGCCGTTCAGCGACACCTCCAGCGTCAGATCGAGCCCCCACGGCTCCTGACGCCGCAGGTAGTCCAGCGGCTCGGGATCCTGCTCCCTGCCCGGGACCCGGGCCTGTGACAGCGCCGCGAGCGGGGTGATCCACGGGGATATCGAGGTGGCGAAGGACTTGCCGAGGAACGGCCCCAGCGGAACGTACTCCCATGCCTGGATGTCCCGGGCGCTCCAGTCGTTGACCAGCGTCACGCCGAACACGTGGTCGGCGAACCGGCCGGCCCGCGTCCCCAGGGCGGTCGGCGTGCCGACGACGAACCCCAGCTCCGCCTCGATGTCCAGCTTGGCCGACGGCCCGAAGACCCCGGCGCCGCGCTGCCCGGACGGCCGGGTGACCGGGGTGCCGGAGACCACCACGGTCCCGGCCCGGCCGTGGTAGCCGACCGGCAGATGCCGCCAGTTCGGCTTCAACGGCTCCTCGTCCGGCCGGAACATCCGGCCCAGGTTGGAGGCGTGCTCCAGCGAGCAGTAGAAGTCGACGTAGTCGGCCACCTCGATCGGCAGATGCAGGGTGACCTGCTCCAGCGGGATCAGGTGCGGCTCGACGGCGCCCCGGTCGGTGCTCAGCTTGTTCTGGATCACCGCCCGGGTGTCCCGCCAGGCCGTCGCGCCCCTGGCCATGAAGGCGTTGAGCGAGCCGGTGGCGAACACCTCGTCGTGCAGGGCTCCGGCGAGGTCGACGACGTGCTCGCCGTACCGCACGCCGACGCGCGGGGTCTCGCCCTCCTGCCGTGAGAAGACCCCGTAGGGCAGGTTCTCCAGACCCCAGGTCATCACGCGTTCTCCTCCGTGCCGGTGGCGCCGACCGCGCCGACGTGCTGTTCTGTGATCAGGCCGAGGGCCAGCAGATCGTCTATCGGGGTCCTGGTGCTGCACGAGCCGTACGACACCAGCAGTTCCCTGGCCCGTCCCGCGGTCCCGTCCGGTACGGCACGGGCCAGCCGGACCAGCTCGCCCACGTCCGTCGTGCTCAGCACGGGCACCGGGTCCCGGCCCTCCACGGCGGCGCAGACCGCGAGGACGAGGTTGAGGAAGCCGTGCCGGTCCACGCCCAGCACCGGGTCGAAGTGGCGGACCGCGTTGTGCAGCCCGGCCGTGGCCTTGAAGGGGAGGCCGTGCTCGACGCAGTGGGCGATGAAGGCGCCCAGGTCGTGGGCGGAGGGGAAGGCCGCCGCGACCGTCCCGCCGCACCTGATCTTGAGCCCGACCCCGGGGGGCGGGTCCATGGGCAGCCGGTCGGCGGTGACCTCGACGAACTGGCGGGCCGCGAGATCGCCGAGGGCGACGGCCCGCCCGCCCGGCACCTCGACCAGCTCGACGTCGAGATCTCCGACCGGCGGGAGGTCCGGGGTGTCGAGGATCAGCCCGAGCCGGACGGGCAGGCCGTCCAGGTGGGCGCGGAGCTCGGGCAGCCGCCCGGCCGCGCACAGGAAGCGGTGGGTGAGCACCGGGCTGCCCCCGGCCAGATCGGCCCGGTGCCGCTCCAGGGCCTCGGCCATCGGCAGCGCGGTCGGGGGGAACAGTCCGGCGTCGTCGACGAGGGCGTGGAAGAGCCTCATCGCGCCCAGGTCCAGGCGTACGAGGGGTCCTCGGCCGACAGTCCGGCGGGGCCCAGGTCGAGGGGGCGGAAGGTGTCGACCATCACGGCCAGCTCGCTCGTGGTGGTGTGTCCCTGCCGTACCGCCTCGATGACGGCCTCGACCGCGCCGGGCTGCGGGCCGTGCGTGAACCCGGCCGGGTGCAGCGAGACGGAGCCGACGTCGATGCCCGAGCCCTTGCGCGCGGTGTAGTCCCCGCCCGCGTAGAACATGAGCTCGTCGGAGTCGACGTTGTGGTGGTTGTAGGGGATCGGGACGGCGTCCGGGTGGAAGTCGAGCGGCCGGGGGCAGAACGAGCAGATCACGAAGTTCGGCCCCTCGAAGGTCTGGTGCACCGGCGGCGGGGCGTGGGTGCGCTTCACGACGGGCTCGAAGTCGTTGATGTTGAACGCGTACGGATACAGGCAGCCGTCCCAGCCGACCACGTCGAAGGGATGGTTGCGGTAGACCAGCCGGGTCAGCCCGCCGCGCGTGCGGACCAGCACCGGCACCTCCTCGCCCTCGGCGATCAGCGGCTCCCGCGGGGTACGCAGGTCCCGCTCGGAGTAGGGGGCGTGCTCCAGGAACTGGCCGTGGGAGGACAGGTAGCGCTTGGGCGGGCGGATGTGCCCGGAGGCCTCGACGGTGAAGGCCGTGACGCGGCCCCGGGGGACCCAGCGGTGAATGGTCCCGGTCGGGATGACGACGTAGTCGCCCTCGCCCGCCTCGATCGCGCCGTAGGTCGACTCGAACCCGACCCGGCCGGAGGCGATGTAGACGCACTCGTCGCCCATGGAGTTGCGGTAGAGCCCGCTGGGCGTCTCGCTCGCGGCGTACGACATGCGGACGTCGGAGTTGCCCGCCAGCAGCCCGCGCCCGGTGACCAGGTCGCCGCCGACCGGCAGGTCCTGGGTGCGGAAGTGCCGGGGCGACAGCGGCAGGTTCGGGGTGAGCGCCGTCGCCGCGGGGGACTCGACCGCCTCGGCCTTGATGATCGCGGTGGGGAGGTGCCGGTGGTAGAGCAGGGAGGAGTCACTGGAGAACCCCTCCTCACCCATCAGCTCCTCGGCGTACAGTCCGCCGTCGGGCCGCCGGAACTGCACGTGTCGCTTGCGCGGTATCTCACCCACGACGCGGTAGTACGGCATCCGCTTCTCCCAAGTTCGTCCGTTTATCGGACATATACGTCCTCTATACGAACAACCATCCGCCACCCGTGGGACGATGTCAAACATGAACGTCGTCGCCGGAACGGGTGACGACGGCAAGCCGCCGCCCGATCCGGATCCGGATCGGGCGGCGGGCACTCACTGAGTCACCGGTACGGTGTCAGGGTTTTCCTGGGTTCAGGGGCACTGCTTCCAGGAGAAGTGGTACGTGGTCGCGATGCTGCCGTCCGTCGAGTCCATCGCCATGAAGCTGGTGGTCTTCGTCGTGTCCGAGGTGCCCGCGTTCACGCGCAGTTCTGTGTTGATGTTGAAGCTGCGCATCTCACCGCAGGGCAGGTAGACCAGCTGCGCCACGTCGATCGTGTCGGTGTTCTGCCAGTTGTTCTCGAACAGCCCCTGGAGCTTGTGGGTGGTCGATGTGGTCTGGGAGTGCCCCTGGAAGTAGTAGTTGGCCCTCTCCTCGCCGGTCGCGCCCGGCTCCAGGTGCGCGAAGCCGCGGTAGTCGACCTGAGCGACCGCGTAGGTGAATCCCTGGGGAACGTGCACGAGCAAGTTGAGCTGGCAGTTCTTCCGGAAGTCGGTCGGCTTGGCGCCGACTCCGACCTGCGCCAGGAAGTCGCTGTAGGTGACCGTGAAGGCCATGTTGTCGGGTGAAACGGCCACCGCGGCCGTCCCAGGCCGGCAGCCTGAGCCGTTGACCGTTGCGACATCGATGATGATTTTGTCTGGCGGAGGGACGGCGGGCCAGGCATTCGCCGGAGTGGTGGCCGTGGCGATGAATGCCACGACCGCCGCGGCGACAGCCATGAGTTTGCGCACGAAGAATCCCTTCTATTGTCAGTCGACGATTGCTGAATCAGGGGCAGCGTTTCCAGCTGAACTGATAGACGGTGTGCACGCTCCCGCGCGTGGAGTCCATCGTCATGAAGCTGGTCGTCTTCTCCGGGTTCGAGGTGCCGACATTGACTCTTAGTTCGGTGTTGATATTGAGGCCGCGATCCTCGCCGCAGGGCTTGTATACCAACGCCTCCACGTCAGCCGTGTCGGTGTTCTGCCAGCCGCCCTCGAACGGGCCGTTGAGCACATGGCTGACCGGGACCGTCTGAGAGCTGCCCTGGAAGTAGTAGTTCGCCTCCTGGAGGCCGGACGCCCCTTCCTCCAGGTGTGCGAAGCCGTGGTATTCGGCCTGAGCGATCGCGTAGGTGTATCCCTGGGGAACATGCACCCGCAAATTGATTTGGCAGTTCTTCCGGAAGTCGGTCGGCTTGGCGCCGACTCCGGCCTGTGCCAGGAAGTCGCTGTAGGTGACCGTGAAGGCCGTGTTGTCGGGCCTTTCTGTCACGACTGCCGATCCACGGGGGCAGCCCGAGCCGTTAACCGTCATGACCTCCACCTTGACCTTGTTGGTCGGAGGCATCGAGTCCGCGGTATTCGCAGGCGAGCTGATCGGGGCGAGGAGTGCCATGGCTGCGCCGCCGATCGCCATCATTTTGAGCATGCAGAATCCCTCCTAAGGCCATGTTGGTACACCGATGGTTCAGCTACCCGCTCTGCAGGGGAACTGCAGTGGATTAAAGGGGTGGCGCTGTGGTCGGCGGGATGCTCGATCAGCGATTGATCTCCGGTGTGGTATCTCCGGTGTACGCATGTTATGAACGACCTCTGACGCTGTCAATGGCCTGTTTTGTCAAAACCCTTGTTTCGCATGATCTTGCTCAGGGTAGCTGATTCTGACTATCTGTAGCCATTTTGGTCAGGGTTTTAGTATTTCTTCATAAAGCAGCCGCATATGGATCCGGAGTAACCGGATTCCGCCGGCGGGACCCCGCGTCAAGATGGATCGCTCCGTGTGTCCCCCACCACCACGAACTCGGGCCGGTCAGCCTTTTTCATCCTCTTTCGGGGGTCCGAGGGACGAGAATTGCTCTGACGGGTTGTCCTGCGGCATGAGGGGGAAACATAGTTTATGTAGGGTGCGTCAGGCCCTCGATTACGTATTGGTACGTTCTCCGCGAGCGCGGAGCCGAGGAGGGCCAAGAGGACTCTCCGCTCCTCCCGGAGGGCCGGCGAAGTGGATTCGCCGGCCACGATCGCCTCCCCGCCGGGGGCCGCGTTGGAGCCTGAGAGGGCGCCGGAAAACGTGTTGCACGGCCGGGCGCCGCGGTGGCAGCGTCTTCGCGACGCTTCCAGCCCGCCATCGGGAGGTTGATCATGGCGATCATGGTTCTTGGCAAGGCCTCGTCTCGCACCTCGATCCAGGAGTTCGTCGCACTCTGACGCACGCGATCCGGCGGCTCGGATCGGATTCGTCCGGTCGGCGATGAGCCGCTCGCGGACGCGCTCCTCACATTGAGGTGATCTTCCATGACCGCGGGGAGAGCCCCGCGATCTTGCCTGCGTGGTGCCCATGTCCGTGGTGTCACCACTTCGATCACGAGGAGCACAGGTGTCTTCGCAATCCTCCTTCGAGCCCCTTCGCGGGGCCGAGGGCAATCCCACCCCGGTGCTCCGGCACCGCGACACGGTGCTGCGTCCGGCGGCCCCGTGGACCGAGACCGTGCACGCCCTGCTGCGGCATCTGGAGGACGTCGGCTTCACCGGAAGCCCGCGTCTTGTCGGTGACGGCTACGACGATCAGGGATGTGACGCCGTCACCTACATCGACGGCGAGTTCGCCCACCCGCACGCCTGGACCGATGAGGGGGTCTGGCGGGTCGGCGGCCTGCTGCGCGAGCTCCACGACGCCACCGCGAGCTTCCGGCCTCCGCCGGACGCGGTCTGGCAGCCGTGGCCGTTCCACAGCACGTCCCCTGAGGCGATCATCAGCCACAGGGACGCGGGCCCCTGGCACATCGTGGCGCGCGACGGCCGGCCGGTCGCCTTCATCGACTGGACGAGCGCCGGTCCGACCGACCGTCTGGACGAGGTCGCGGGCGTCGCCTGGTGGAACGCGCAGCTGCACGACGACGACGTCGCGGCCCGGCGGAACCTGCCGGAGGCGACGGCGCGCGCGGCACAGCTGCGCCACTTCCTCGACGGCTACGGGCTCTCCGCGGCCGGCCGGGAGGGGTTCGTCAACCGGATGATCGAGTACGCCGTCCGTGACTGCGCGTCCGTGGCGATCGACGCGCGGATCACGCCCGAGTCCGGCGACCCCGCGCCGCTCTGGGCGCTGGCCTGGCAGGCGCGTTCCGCGGCGTGGATGCTACGCCACCGGTCCCTGCTGCAGGGCGCCGTCGCGGCGTAGTCCAGGGTGGCCGCCGCCGGTGTGACAGCGGGCGGCGGCCACCCGCTCGATCCGGCGGGGGACCCCGATCTCGTACCGGCGCGCAGCGGCCGAAAACCGTTTGTGCGCGCGGGGTGCCGCTCCGTAACCTGAATCACATGTCGTTCACATGTCGCGCACCGCAGTTTTTCATCCGTCTGCGCCGCAGCCCGGCTCCGGGCCGGTAGGGAGGGGATCCCGCTCTTCCCCACGCGTGCCCCGGGCCTTCCGAGACCACTTCATCTCGGACCCGAAAGGGCAACACTGTGGCGCAGTCCTTCGCTCACGGAAACTACTCACACACCCAGAAGAAAGCCCGTACCGGCGGCGGAAGAACCGACCGTGACCGGGCCAGGCGCACCCTGTCGCAGAACTTCATGGTCGATCCGGACGCGATCGCCCGGCTCGTCAAGGCCGTCGGCCCGCACGATCTGATCCTGGAGCCCGGCGCGGGGGAGGGCGTCCTGACCCGGGCGCTCGCCGAGACCTGCGGCCGGGTCGTCGGCTATGAGGTCGATCCGCGGCTGGCCGGCAGACTGGCGGCCGGCACCCGGCACGACGCCCGCATCCGCGTCGTCAGGGGAGACTTCCTGTCCGCCCGCGCACCGCGTGAGCCGTTCGCGGTCGCCGGGAACATCCCCTACGCGATCACCTCGAAGATCGTCGACTGGTGCCTGCGGGCGCCGGGACTCACCTCGGCCACCCTGACCACCCAGCTGGAGTACGCCCGCAAACGCACCGGCGACTTCGGCCGGTGGAGCATGCTGACCGTGCGGACCTGGCCCTGGTACGGCTGGGAGCTGCTGGGCCGCCTCGACCGTGAGGTGTTCCGGCCCGTTCCCTCGGTCGACTCGGCCATCCTGCGGATCGAACGCCGCTCTCAGGCGCCCGATCTGCCGGGTTATCCGGCCTTCGTCGACTACGGGTTCACCGGCTTGGGCGGCTCTCTGCACGCGACCATGCGGCTGCGCTACCCGGCCGACCGGGTCGACGCGGCCTTCGCCGCCGCCGAGGTCGCCCCCGGCACCGTTGTCGCGCACGTCCACCCCGACCGGTGGGCGGTCCTCTTCGACCGTCTCCACCACACCCGGTGACGGTCGGCCGGGGACCGCGTCGCGCGGTCCCCGGTCCCCGTCGTCCGCCGCCGCGCGCCGGATTGGCCACATACCGTTTTGGTATCACTACTTAGGGCAATGTCCCTCTATGGCGATAGCTGGGGTGATTGTGGCGCGGCTGGTCCAGGCGGCCCCGGAGCTGAAGATCGACTGGACGAGGATGCCCACCTACAACACGATCATGGCGGTCGCGGCGGGGGTGGGCCTCCTCCTGGTGGTCGCGCTCGGTCGCAGACTGCTGCGTGGACAGGTGCCCGACCATTTCGACGGCTGGGCACTGGCCTTCGGGGTGCTCGGCCTGATCCTGACCGCGACCGGCCTGCACATGACGCTCACCTGGCCCCTCGCCGGGCAGGGATTCCCGTTCGACAACATCGTCTTCGGTGAGCCCTCACTCGCCTTCGGGGTGCTGATGCTCGCCGCCGCCGTGTACCTCTGGTTCAGGGGAGTCCTGCTGGCCGCCGCCCTGGACCGCCTCGGGGTGCTCGCCCGTACGGCGGGCCCCGTCTCGCTGTTCGTGCTGGGCATGGGGCTTGGCTGCTTCGGTATCGCCGCCGCCGGGTGGACCTACACCCTGTTCGTCGCGCCTCCCCAGGAGCCCATCTCCGGGGCCTTCGCGAGTATGCCGCTGCTGGAGGCCACGTTCATCTCCGGCCTGTACGTTCTGGTCGGCCTCGGCGCCGTGCTGTTCCCCTTCGCCCTGCGGGCCCGGGGTGGCAGGCTCGCGACCGCCGTCGGGGTGTGCTGGGGTCTGGCGGGCCTCGCGTTCACCCTGTTCGGCGCGCTGAACTACTTCACCCACATCGGTCTGATCGTCAACACCATGTAGACGGGACCCGCCGCCGGTGTCCGGCCGGGTCAGGTCAGGGAGCGGGCCAGTTCGGCCGCGGCGGCGGACACCCGGGGGCCCACCGTTTCGGGGTCAAGGGGGGTGAAGGCGACCACTCCCACCGACGCCTCAAGCCAGGGCAGATCGGTGATCGGCGCGGCTACGCCCCGTGCCCCCTCCTGAAGCTGGCCCTCGGTGACCACGTAGCCCGTACGGCCCTGCCGCAGGGCGAGGACGGCGAGCCCGGCGGCCCCTCGGGTGAGGGGATGACGGGAGCCCTCCCGATAGGCGACGTGCATGTCCGTCCAGGAGGGTTCGACCACCGCCACCGCCAGTCCGTCGTCCCCCTCGGCCACCGTGAGGTGCGCGGTCGCGCCGACCTCCTCGGCGAGTCTGCGCAGGGTGGGAAGGGCGCCCTCGCGGAGCAGCGGCTGGACGGCACGGGCCAGGACCAGCACGCCGAAACCGAGGTGGACACGGCCGTCGCCGTCCCGGCGGACGAAACCCTCGCTCTGCAGGGTGGTGAGCAGGCGGTAGACCGCCGGACGGCTCAGCCCGAGTTCGGCCGCGAGTTCGGTCGGGGTGCGACCGCGGTGACCGTCGGCGAGCAGGCGGAGCAGGCGCAGGCCGCGTTCCAGGGTCTGCGAGGACTCGGCCGGCATTCAGGGCACCCGCTGGGCTGGAGACATGTCCCCGATTATCCGTGGTGCGTACGGCGGGGCGTGGAGAGGCCCGCTCCCGGCGGTATGGCCCACGTCGTGGTGGACCGGACCCCGGGGAACCCACCTCGTGGTGGTCCAGGGAGATCGGGCTGTTCGGGAGGATCGGGTCGTCTGGGAGGAGCGGGTCGTTCGGGAGGGCCGGGGAGCCGGCCGGACGCCTGGAGGTTCGGGCGGATGGGACGCCTCATTTTTATGTGTTATGGCCTATTGGTATGGCCTATCCCAGCTGAATGTGGCATGGCGGAAGTTTGACGACTTTTTGACCGGGACTGTTGGGGGGATGATGATCCATATAAAGTGCAATACGATCGTTTTGACCGGCTTTACCGGGGAGTTCAGACATGGGATTCAACGTACGACGGACTCTCACCGTCGGTGCCATGCTCGCGGTCATCGGCGCGGTGACCCCCGCGGCCGTCGCCTCCTCGCAGAACTCGCAGGACGACCCTCGTAGTTGCAACGATCTGATGGGGGCCGACGCCCCGGCCTTCATTGTGTGCCGGTGGATGACCAAACCCGGCGAAGCGTACGACGTGGTGAGGTTCTGGGCGGAGAACGACGCGGCCAAGCTCAAGAGTGCCACCCCGACGGACGGCAAGTTCATCGACTGCTCGGCACCGGGAAGCTCCTGCCCGGCGCTGGAGGGTGACGGCACCGTCGGCGACGAGAACACCCCGCTCCCCGAGGGCGCGGAGGACGGCGGGGCACCCGAGTGCGAGTCCGGCCAGGAGTGCTCCGTCGCCGGCTACGAGGAGGGCGGCGACGGCACGCAGAGCGCGCCCGAGCCGGGCAGCCCGGCCGACCCCGCCACCTCCACCGGAAAGACGGGCACACAGACCGGCGCCCCGGCCACGCAGGCCGCCACCGCCCAGATCCCGGCCCCGACCGCGCAGGAGATCGCCGCGGCGGCCCAGAGCCCCGCCGGTCAGGCGATCACCGCCGCGAAGACCAACGGGCTCAGGGTCTGGATCGACACCGAGCTGGCCGACGACTGGAAGGCCGGAGCCGCCGGCTTCGCCGCGGCCGTCAAACGGATCGGCGCGCTGGCCGCGCGGCCCGAGGTGGCCGGTATCCGGTTCAGCTCGCAGCTGGGCTACAACGCCACGTTCAAGACCGACGGCGAGGTCGACGCCTTCGTCACGGCCGCGTCGGCCGCGCTGCGCCAGGTGGCCCCCGGCAAGCGGCTGGGCGTGCACACCGTCGTTCCCGAGCTCGCCTGCGGCGCGGACGACACCTGCAAGAGCGAGACGCGCAAGCGGTACCCGCTGCTCGCCCCCGAAAGGATCGAGTCGCACCTGGTCTCGGGCCGTGTCGACCAGGTCTCCCTGGACAGCGGCCTGCTGCACGGCGGCTACGACACCTGGAAGATCAACGCCGAGCAGGCGCGGCGCAACCAGTGGATCCAGGTCCGCGCCCGCGCCTGGGACGTCCTGGCACAGGTCACCGCCGAGGAGACGGGCCTGGTCGGCCAGGTCACCGGCGAGCAGATCGCGGCCCGGGTGTCCAAGCCGGTCCTGGACGGATCCGCCCAGCAGGTCAACGTCTGGACCCGGGTCCAGGACGCCAAGGGGACGGTGAACCGGCTGACCGCCTGGGACGAGCTGAAGAAGCTCACCCCGATCCAGCGCCGGGTGGCCGCCGTCTACGATCCGGCCACCCCCGAGACGGACGTCACCGCCGACCTCAAGAAGCTCTCGGAGGTCTTCGGCCAGGTCTATCTCACCGCCCGCTGAGCCCGTGACCGTTGGAGACCCGAGGTTCACGGGTCTCGCCGATCACAGTAAGCCCCTCGACGACCCGGAGGTGCGCACGGTTCACCTCACCGACGTCGCCTTCGACCTCGGCGAGATCCGGCAGCGGTTTCGGCGGGCTCAGCGGTGTGGACGCGAGCCCCGGCGTGAAGCCGGCGGGGGAGTCCATGGGGCGGGCCGCTGAGGTCGCGTCATTCTTCCCTCCCGCCTGAGCGCGCCTCACACCCTGACGTCGTGGGCATTGCGCGCAGCCGGCAACCGCTTGTTCTTGTCTCACAGGCGATGTGTCGCGCGCCCGGCGGGAGGGGGGCCGTTGTCGGGGTCCGCCCGACGTCTATCCGAGGTAACCGGCGAACTCCTCCAGGGAGATGAGGCCGTCACCGTCCGTGTCGATTCCGATGATGGCCGCGGCGGCCGCCTCCGGGGTGATCGGCTGGCCGAGCACCTCCATGAGGCGCGTCATCTCGGTGGCCGAGATCAGGCCGTCGCCGTCGACATCTATGATCTTGAAAGTCGTCGCGTAGTCGTCCGCCACGGGTGCATCCGCCTTCCGGCAGCAGGGAAATCAGACCTCAGCACATTAGCGGGAGATGCCCCGCCGAGGGAAAGCCCCTGCCGGGCCCACGCTCTTCCGAGAGGCCCCGGTCCGGCCCGCCGTCTTCCGAGATGGCCCTGGCCGGACCCGTGGCCTTCTGAAGGCCCCGGGCCCGGCCCGCGGCCTTCAGTCCGGCCCGCGGTCTTCGGGGAGAGCCCCGCGCGAGACCTGCCGAGGTCCCGCGCGGAGCTCTCCGTGACCTCTTCCGAGGTCAGAGCACGGCGCCCGACCCCGCGCGGGCCCGGGTGGTGGACCCGCTCCGGCCCTGCGGCGGCGGTGCCGAGTTGCGCTTCTCGAAAATGATCGCCAGCGGTGCCGCGACCACCGTCGAGGACAGGGTGCCGACGATGATGCCGATCAGCAGTGCCACCGCGAAGTCGGTCAGCGAGTCACCGCCGAGTACGGCCAGCGCCGCGAGGATGAACAGCGCGCCCAGGCCCGTGTTCACCGTACGGGGCACGGTCTGCAGGACCGCGGTGTTGGCCACCTCGGCGAACGGTGTCTTGCGCCGCAGCCCCCACAGCTCGCGGACGCGGTCGAAGACCACGACCTTGTCGTTGACCGAGTAGCCGATCACGGTGAGCATCGAGGCCAGGAAGATCCCGTCCACCGGCTTGTTCAGCCACGCGAACGCGCCGACGACGATCGCCGCGTCGGCGACCAGGGCTATCACCGTCGCCAGGCCGAACGTCCAGCGGAACCGGAAGGCCAGATAGGCGAGCTGCGCGGCGAGCGCGACGCCCAGCGCGATCAGCGCGTTGCGCCGCAGTTCGTCCCCGAGGCTCGGGCCGATCAGCTCGTCGCGCTCCTTGGTGACCTTCGCCCCCTGGCTCTCCAGCGCCGTCTCGATCTTCGCTGCGTCGGCCGAGCCGATCTGGCCGGTCCGTACGGAGATGTCCTCGCCCGACGACTGCACGACCGCGTTCGGGAATCCGGCCTCGCTGACCAGTTCACGGGCCGCGTCGGCGGTGATCGGCACGCTCGTCGAGTACTCCATCAGCCTGCCGCCGGTGAACTCCACCCCGAAGTTGAGCCCCCGGACCGCCACCCCGGCCAGGGCGGCGGCGACCACCGCGCCCGTGGACACCAGATAGAGCGTCCGCCACTTCATCAGGTTGGGGTTGTGCGCGGTCAGCCACTTGCGGACCCGCCCGATGTCCGCCAGGCCGGTGATCCGGGGCCGCTTGGCCACCGCGGGCACGGTTACCGCCCACTGGGCCAGGACCCGGGTGATGACCATGGCGGTGATCAGCGAGGCGATCACTCCGATGCTCAGCGTGACGCCGAAGCCCCGCACCGGCCCCGAGGCCAGGAAGAACAGCAGTCCGGCCGCGAGCAGCGTGGTGATGTTGGAGTCGGCCACCGCGCTCCAGGCGTTGCGGAAGCCCTGTTCCAGCGCGGGCCTGAGCTTCGGCCCGACGCTGTACTCCTCCCTGGCGCGCTCGAAGACCAGCACGTTGGCGTCCACCGCCATGCCGATGGCGAGCACGAAGCCCGCCAGGCCCGGCAGGGTGAGCGTGGCGCCGAGCGCCACCAGCGCCGCGTACGAGATGAGCCCGTAGCAGACCAGGGCCACGACGGCGAGCCATCCCACCAGCCGGTAGATCACCACGATGAACAGTGCGGTGAGCGCCACGCCGATGACGGCCGCCTGCGCGCTGGCCGCGATCGCGGCGGCGCCGAGCGTCGGGCCGACGGTCCGCTGCTCGACGATCTCCACGGGCACGGGCAGCGAGCCGCCCTTGATCAGCGCGGCCAGGTCCTGCGCCTCCTCGACGCTGAAGGAGCCGGTGATCTGGGTGGAGCCGCCGGTGAGCCCCACCCCGCAGCCCACGTCCTCGTTCACCTGCGGTGAGACGATGACCTTGGAGTCGAGCACGATGGCGACCCGCCGTCCCGGGTCGCCCACCGGCTGGCAGGCGGCCTCGCCGGTCAGCTTCGCCCACGCCTGGCGGCCGTCCTTGCGGAAGTCCACCGTGATGAACCAGCCGCCGCCCTGCTGGGGGTCGGTCCCCGCCTCGGCGTCGCCGACACCGTCCCCGGTGAGCCGGGCCGGGCCGATGAGCAGCTTCATGCCGTCCTCGTCGGAGACGATCTTCTGGCCCTTGCCGGCCTTGGTCGTCTCGTCGGCCACGGCCACGACGGGGTGGAAGGTGAGCTGCGCGGTCTTGCCGATGACCTCGGCGGCCTTGGTCGGATCCTGCACGCCGGGCAGTTCCACGATGATGCGCCGCTCGCCGGAGCGGGCCAGCGGGGCGTCCGCCACGCCCAGGGCGTCGGCCCGGCGGCGCAGCACCTCAAGGGTGCGGTCGGTGGCCTCGGCGTCGGCCTTGAGGGTGGGGGAGTCCTTGGTCTCCAGCACGATCTGGGTGCCGCCGCGCAGGTCGAGGCCGAGGCGCGGGGACATGGTCAACGCGACGAAAAGTGAGATGGCGATGACGGCCAATGCCGCCACCGCGCGCACCACAGGGGCACGCGACATGGAAGCCTCCACAGGCTTGGGAAAGTGTTCGGGTACGGCGGTGTACCTGGAGCCCGGGCACGGTGAGACACCTGCGGTTCGGGCGTGGTGAAGCGCCCGGACCGTTCTCGCGCGCGGCGAGGTATCCGGAGCGTGGGTACGGCGAAGCGCCCGGAACGGCTCCGGGGTGCCTCAGACGCCTGTGGAGGGCGGGGCCCGGCCCGGTCTGACCAGCAGGGCCGACAGCGGACGCGGACTGCCGCCGCCGGCGGCCCTGGAGTCGAGACCGGCGGCGAGCGACGGATGCCGGGCGTCCGGCGGAGGGGCCCCGACCGGATGGCAGCCACCGGCTCCGGCCGCGACCCCTGTGAGGGGCGCGGTGAAGTCGTGCTGCCGTCCGCCGGGGGCGGCCTGGCGGGACAGGGGCTGGTGCTGCGCGGTGACCGCGGTGACGGTCGAGTGCCGCAGCAGGGCGGTGACGGTGTCGCCGCTCGGACCTCCGGGAACGAGCAGCGGGAGCAGGAGCGCGAGCAGCCAGCCAACGGGCGCGCCGCGCCTCAGCTGTCGCATGATCTCCTCCCGGGTGTCCGTACCCACGGTAGCCGCTCGGAGATGGGCATGGCCGCAGGTCACCGTTGGTTATGGGGGCGTGTCCCGCGATAGATCCCTATAGGGTGCCAGGTCGGGGAGTGCGGTCCCACGCGACCGACCCACATCGGTCGCACACACATATGCCCGCGCCGCGCTCCTGCGGTCTCGCGTGACCGACCCGCATCACCGGTCTGTGACGGAAAACACCTTCCCCAGATCCTGAGACGCGCCGGTCCTTCTCCGGCGAACGCCGTCCATCCGGGTGAACACGGCCCCTCTGGACGAACGCCCTCCGGAGAACACCCGCTGGACGGACACCCTCCGGACGGACGCTCTCCGAAGAACGCCTTCCGGACGAACACCTGCCGGGCGGACACCCTCCGGAGAACCCCCCCGGCGGTCACCGTCCCTCCGGCGGGCACCTGTCGGAGGGGTCCGGCCAGACGAGCATGGCGAGGGTGGCGATCCGCTCCAGTTGCTCGCGGGGTGCGCGATCTCGGGCCTGGACGGACATGCCCTGCAGGGTGCCCGCGTAGAACGCGGCGAGGGCGTCGATGTCGGTGTCCTCGGAGAGCAGGCCCGCCGTGACGTCTCTGGCGATGCGGGCTCCGATCCCGGCCTTGGCCGCCTCCCTGAGCTCGCGCATCGCCTCCTCCACCTCCGCCGACTCGGGTCCGCAGTTGACCGCCGAGCTGATGATCAGGCAGCCCGGGGGGTGCGCCGGGTTGGTGTACTCGGCGGCGGCGTCGCGGAGGAGGCGGCCGATCGCCCTTCTGCCGGTCGGCTCCTCGGCCATCGCCCGTGCCAGGAAGGTGCCGTAGGTCTTCTGGTATCGCTGGATCACCGCGTCGAACAGCCGCCGCTTGTCGCCGAAGGCGGCGTAGAGGCTGGGCGGACGGATCCCCATCGCGGCGGTGAGGGAGGCGATCGACGTCGCCTCGTACCCGTACCGCCAGAACTCCAGGAGCGCGCTCTCAAGCGCGGTGTCCCGGTCGAAGCTGCGCCGTCTGCTCACCCGGAGCATTCTATAGCGATCGCTAAAGAAACTCGGAGGGGCCGTATTTTAGTGATCGATACAGAATGAGGGGATCGGGGGACCCCGATCTCCCGCACCTTCCCCGATGATCCCGAACTTTGCCGGATTCCACCATGCCCGGCACCCCTGCGTTCGGCGCCTCCGCGTTCGGCGCCTCCGTTCACTTCGGTCCGCTGCGGGATCACGGCCGGTGGGGGCGGACGTGGCGAGGGTCTCGCTTGGTCCTGAGCCTCTCCAGTTGCTCGATGAGATCCTCGCGGACCTCGGTCAGCGCGGTGGCCAACTCCGGTGCCGTCGAGTTGGCCACCAGCGGTTCCGCGCGGGCGATCCAGCATTCCAAGGTCACCTTCTGTTCGGCCCGGCCACGATTCTTGACGCTCAGCCGCAGCTCCGCCGAGCCGGGAGGATAGGAGCGGAGCCGTTTGCCGAGGGGGGCGAGCCGTTCGACGGCCTTGGGTCGCTCGTCCTCGGCGAAGCCGGTGCCGATCGTGAGTCGCTCGTCGAGGAGCTCCGGCCCCTCGTCGTCCGCGTCCGCCATCGCCTGCCTCTTCTCTACGGTAAGTAGTGACTGTTATCCATTCTGTGACATGGGGGTGCGCCGGACGTCGCCGGGGTCCGGCCTGCCGTGCCGTACGGCCGAGTATGGGTTTTCGTCAAATGCGCATAGGCTGCTCTTTATCTCTTTTGCGGACACGCCAGAACTTAGGGAGAAGCTCGCCGTGTACAAGGAATTCGCCGTCGAGGCCGTGGTGTGGCTGATCCCCGTCGTCGTCCTGCTCGGCCTGGCCTTCATGATCACCTCGACCTGACCCACCCGGTCGAGGTCCCGCCGGGGTCGCGCCTGTGACTCCGGCGGTCCCGTGTCCCGTGTCCCGGGATCGGCTTCGCCGGCCGGCATCGGGACGGTGGAGGGCGGGGGGTGGAAGGTCGCCCGCCGTCGCCCGCGTGCGTCCGGGGCGGCCCGGTGACGGCCGCGAAGCCCTGTCCCGGCGGGCTCGGGATCACTGCCCGCTCGCGGCGATCCGGGACCCTGCCTCCGAGGGGCCGTTCGAGCTCGTTCCGCCCCCTCCGATGCGGGGGGGGGCGGCCAGGGGGTGTGCCCTGTGACAGGTGTCGCCGAACCCGTGCCGCGCTCGATCCCGGAACGCCGGTCTTGATGCCGGATGTTTTCCGATAGGAAAATGTCGGCGAAACAATCCCGCGGAGCGACATATTGCTCCGATGTCTGTGAATCCGTGAAGTGTGGTTTCCGGGCACGCCGGTCCCTCGCCCCCTCAATTCGTCCCCCGTCTCCTCTCCCTTTCTCCCCTGCCTTCTTCCTGGCCCGCGCTCCGGCGCCGGAACCCCGGCCGGACGGGGAGGCGGATGTGGCCGGGGTTCCGGTGCCGGAGCGCGGGCCGATGTCATCGGGCATCTCGCCCGGATCCGGGTGGTCATGGTGGCGGAACTGATCTTCGAGGCGATCAGGTGTGGTCATTGATGGTTTTTATGACTGCAAGAGCATTGTCAGCGGGCCCGCTCTCGTTTTTAATCGAATCCTGCAATAGACCGGACGGAAGACGCGAAAGGCTGACATAAGCGGCTGTGGGCCGCTATTTACGCAATTCTTCGGCTGACCGGCCTGTTGGCGGCCGGTAAGCGTCTGGCCGCCGGGTCGGTCGCGCGCCCCGAACAGCGCATGCCTCATCCCCCTGCCGGTAAGGAACCCCCCTCATGAGCATCGACTCCTTACCTCTCCGCCGTTCACCGTGGGCGACCGGCTCCCGGGCGGTCGTCGGCGCGGCCCTCTACGCCGTGCTCGGCCTGTTCAGCCTCATCATTCCCGGCACCCAGAGCATCGCCATCCGGCCCGCGTTCGCGCTGGTGCCGCTCTTCGGCAAGCGGTTCGGTGTCGTCGCGGGCTTCTTCGCCGGCCTCGCCGGCAACGTCGTCATCGATCTCATCCAGGGTTCCGGCCTGCTCTGGTGGAACTGGAGCGTCGCGAACGGCCTGGTCGGCGCCATCGCCGCGCTGATCTTCGCAGCGATCCCGCGGATCTCCAGCGAGGCGCTCCGGCACATCGTGACGGCCTTCGGGGCGCTCGCCGCGGCCGGGCTCGGCCTGCTCTTCGTGTTCACCGACGTCTGGCTCCAAGAGGGCGTCGACTCCGGCACCGCCTTGGTGAACTATCTGGTGGTGCTGCTGACGGACGGCATCGGGATCGTCGTCCTGGTCCCGGCGCTGGACATCGCCTGGGATCTTCTCTCCCAGCAGGCGGGCTCGTAGTCCGATGGACGTCACGCCACGTCGTCCAGGGGTGGGATCCCCCCTCGCGCGCCGTGACCCGCGGGTACTCCAGCCGGTCCCCGTGCTCCATCTCGATCTGCTCCGCCGCTCCAGCCGGGCGGTCGGCCTGGAGGAACCGGATGTGGCCCCGCCGGGGGCTGGACCTGGCCGCCATGTTGCCGCGATCCTCGGACGAGGGGCATCTGGGATTCCCAGACGACGGCCACTACCGGGTGTTAGCCTGCTACCTTTCGTGACATTTACCGATATTACAAGCGTGGTGACATGTTATACTGCACCATTCGCTCCAAGCTGTACGCGCTGCTCAGCCTCCCGATCGTGGCTCTTATCGGGCTCTGGATGTTCGTTACAGGTCACGTCATCGGCGACTTTTTTCAACTGCGCCAAGCCGCTACGCTGTATGAGCGCGTGGCGGTTCCGTCGACGGCCTTGGTCATCGCGGTGCAGAACGAGCGTAAGCTCTCAGCCGTCACCTTGAGCGGAACCGTCGGCCAGAAGCCTGGGCTGTCCGATGTCCGGAATCTGACCGACGCGGCGGTCACCGCCTTCCGCAGGCAGGCCACCTCCATGGAGGCCATGACGACCACTGGTTCCGAGGTGCGCGTGGCGATCGCTCAGGTCGTCGCCGAGGCGGACAAGCTGCCCACGCTACGCGCGGACGTCGACGCCCGGGTGTCCGACCGGCTGCGGGCCGTCCAGTCGTTCAGCCGCGTCGTCGACGCGGTCTACCGCCTCCAGGACCGGCTTGTCACCGCCTCCAATGTAGACCTCTACCAGCAGGCGATCGGCCTCCAGCGGATCGCCCACGCCCGCGACATGATGTCCAGGGAGGACGCGCTGATCGCCGGCGCGACCCTCGCCGGCACCCTGCCCCGCGAGGAGTACAAGGCGATCGAGGTGATCGCGCCGAATCGGCTGCTGCTGCTCACCGAGGGGACCGCCACCCTGGACGACGAACTGCGCGGCCCCTTCGACACGCTGCTGGCCTCCGCCCAGCACCAGAAGTTGATCTCCCTGGAGGAGGAGATCGTCGAGACCTCCCGGCTCCCGGTGGAACGGGCCCTCTGGAACTCTGTCGCCGCCGATCTGGGCGGGAGCATGGACCGGCTCCTCGCCACCCGGTCACGGCTGCTGAACGGGCGTGTCGACGACGCCGCGGGCTGGATCATCGCGGAGATCGTCATCGCCGGCGGCTTCGGCCTGGCGGCGATCGTGGGGGTGGTGGTCCTGTCCGCCAGGTTCGGCGGAGGACTGGCCAGAGAGCTGGGCGAGCTGCGCCGGACAGCCCTGGAACTGGCCGAGACCCGGCTGCCCAAGGTCGTCGAACAGCTCCGCGGTGGCGAGGCCGTGGACGTCGGGGTCAGCGTGCCGCCCATCGTCACCAAGGGCTGCACCCTGGAGATCGTCGACATCAGCCGGGCGTTCTCCACCGTCCAGCGCACCGCCGTCGAGTCCGCCGCGGGCGAGGCCAGACTCCGCCTCGGGTTCAACCAGGTCTTCCACAATCTGGCCCGGCGCAACCAGGCACTGGTCCACCGCCAGCTCGCCCAGCTCGACGCCATGCAGCGCAAGGCCAGTGAGCCGGAGGTGCTGGAGGACCTCAACCGGCTCGACCACCTCACCGCCCGCATGCGGCGGAAGGCGGAAGGGCTGATCATCCTCTCCGGGGCCGCGGCGGGTGGTACCTGGCGCAATCCCGCCCCCCTCCCCGACGTGGTCTACGCCGCCGTGGCCGAGGTCGAGGACTACCGGCGGATCACCGTGTTTCCCATGCCGGACGGCATCAGGCTGACCGGCTCCGCCACCGCCGATGTCACCCTCCTGCTGGCCGAGCTGCTGGAGAACGCCACCGTCTTCTCCCCGCCGAACACCCAGGTGAACATCCGGGGAGAGTCCGTCGCGCGAGGCTTCGTGCTGGAGATCGAGGATCGGGGACTCGGCCTGCAGGACAGGGAGTGCGAGGAGATCAACGAGCGCCTCGCCAACCCGCCGGAGGTCAACCTGATCGACAGCGAACAGCTCGGCCTGTTCGTGGTGAGCCGGCTCGCCGCCCGTCACGGCATCAAGGTCACCCTGAACCGTTCGGCCTTCGGCGGTGCCACCGCGGTCGTCCTCATCCCACGCGCCCTCCTCGACGCCCCCGAGGAGATCCCCCCCGCTCCCCCTCTCATCCCCCCGCTCGAATTCCCGCAACAATCCTCGCGGTGATCTCCACGATGGCCGGCGCGGCGGCGAGGCAGGCGACCGGGATCACCGGCAGCACGTAGCGGTGATCGAAGTCGAGCACGGCCACCGGGGCGACGAGCAGGAACATCGCGACGGCCCAGGGCAGCGGCACACCACGCCACCGCAGCACCGCGCCGACCGCCCCCACCAGCAGGATCACGCCGATCAGCGGGCCGCGCAGATACGCCGGATACTGATAGGCGATCAGCAGATCGGAGTACGGCCGGACCGAGCGCTGGCCGCGGATGTCCGGGGCGTACACCTCACGCATCTCGTCGATCAGAGGCTGGTCGGGCAGTGGCAGGTATCCGTGGGCGAAGCCGAAGGCCGGAGTCGTCCGTCCGGGGTGGGCGATCGGGGTCCAGGCGAAGGTGAGCGCGGTGTCCCGGGCGATGTCGCAGAGATAGTCGAACGGCTGGGCGGCGATGGCGCGCAGTGCGAAGGAGCGGGCCAGGTCGTTGTGGGAGAACCGGTCGCCGGGGAGCCGGTTGAGCGCGGAGTCCGGTGCCCAGACGTATTCGGAGGCGGCGTCGGCGGTCGAGCCGTTCGGGCAGAGCCTCGCCTCTCGCGGCGGCGGTTTGATCACCGAGCAGTCGGCGAAGGTCATGGTGCGCGCCCAGAGCGCCACGCCGTCCGAGCCGCTGAGGGCGAACCTGCCGTGGTGGTGGCCGTACCACCCCGCGTAGGCCACCAGCGGCACGATCCCGGCGACCGCCATGACCCCCAGGGGCCACCACCCGCTCCGCCCCCGGCCCCGCCCTCCGTTCCGCTCCTCGTTCCGCTCGTTCCGCCGTCTGCTCCGTTCGCCGCCCTGTGATCCGCTCTGCCGTCCGCCCCGCGCTTCGCCCCGCCCTACCGTCGGCAGGAGCCGTACGGCCAGCATGAGCACGATCACGACGAACAGCGGCAGCGCGATCGTCCGGGTGAGCGCCGCCGCGGCGAACAGCAGACCCGCCCCCACAGCGGCCCGGAGCGAGAGGCGCGGCGACCACATCAGGGTGGTGAGCCCGGCGACCACGAGGAAGATGAACGGCGTGTCCGACAGCACCGCGTGCTCCAGCCGGAGGAACGAGGCGTCGAACAGGACGGGTACGGCGGCCAATGCCGCCCCCCAGGCAGGCAGCGACCTGCGGCGGAGCAGTGCGTAGAGCATCAGCCCCGTACCGAGTCCCATGGCGTGCTGGACACCCACGATCACCTCGACACTGTGGAACGGCCAGAGGACTCTCAAAAGGAGCGGGTAGCCGATCGGGTGGAAACCGGACGCGGGCTTCAGATGGACGGCGGCGTCCAGGTAGGTGAAGGAGTCGTACCAGTAGAGCCGGGCGGGCCGGTAGCCAAGCATCGTGACCACGCGGAGGGCCGCGGCCGGCGCGAGAAGCACGGCGAACAGGCGATGGGTCGCGAGGATCGCGAGGGTCACGGCGACCGCGCGGCGGACCACGAGGGCCATGGCGGACAGGCGGGTCGCGAGCGCACGGCGGATCCGAGGGATCGCCGTTGAGCGGATGTCTGCGGGCATGCCGAATCCGATCGTCGTCGTGGAAGTCGTGGAAGTCGTGGAAGTCGTGGAAGAGGGGGAGGGGTGATCGCGCGCATGCGAAACGGGCCGTGCGGTGGGCGAGGAACGGTTCCCGCCCCGTGCTCCTCTGCGCGACGGATGGGAGCACGGGGGCAGCGGGAGGTGGTGTCGGGGATTCCCGGGTCTTTGAGGTGCCGGGGCGCATCAGGGGTTGGCCGGAAGCCTCAGAGCTCAGGGACGGTTGGGGCAGAAGTCGTCCATCGGGCGGGGGGAGGGGTTGGGTTGGGGATCGATGAGTATGAGCGCTTTGCCGGGTTCGGTCATGACATCGTCGTGGACATACCAGTCGCCCGGTACCGGGCCCGACGTCTCCTTCTTGGCGTAGAAGGTGAACGTCGGCTCCACGCCGTGCTGTCGCAGGATGGGCCGCATTTCGTCGACGGTCCTGTTGATGTAGTCCACGCAGTGGAGCGGCTCGCCGGGCAGGCCCATGCTGGTCAAGATCATGTACTTCTCACCTGGACGGGCCTCCCTGCCGAGCCGGATCTCGCCCTTTCCGGTGAAGCTCACCGGCACTTTCAGGCCGATCGGGCAGCCCGTAAACCAGCGGCAGGAACCGGAGGCCTCACCGGAGGCCTCAATGGTGGTGATGGAGTCCTTCTCCGACACCACCCGTCCCCGCCGCAGCCCCTCCACGTCTCCGTTCAACACGACGATGTGACCGACCTGGCTGGGGGACGTCGGTTCGAGCCTGAGCTCGATGTCGAGTCCCCGGGCGTTGAGCTCGTGCTCGTACATCTCCGGGGCGGCGAAGAGATCCTTCACCGTGATGACGTAGTAGTCGCCCTGTCGCTTGATCTCCAGGGCGGCGGAGGCCGAGGTCGTGCCGAACCCGCCGGGGAACAGCCAGCCCAGGATCATGAGCGCGGCGGTGAGTCCGGTGACGGCCGGTACGGCGAGGCGCCACCGCCGCCGCCGGGCGCCCGGGGCCGGGCGGTGGGCGTTCCACCGGAGGCCGGGGAACCCGGCGAATCGGCGCCGGACACGGGCGGCGGCCGGGGTCGCCGTGATCTCGTCGAACAGTTCCCTGCCCCCGGGGGTCATGCCGGGGCCGGGATCGGGGGCGATCCCCGCGACGAGACGGTCGACGTCGTTCATCACAGCTGTCCCTTCGCCAGCGCGATCGCGCGCGAGCCGTACCCGGCCATGTCGAGTCCCGCCGCGTCCAGCTCCCTGGCCAGCCGTTTCCTGGCGCGGTGCAGCCGCAGGCGTACGGCGCCGCGCGAGCAGCCCAGCACCTTCGCGATCTCCTCACTGTCGAGCCCCTCCCAGCTGACCAGGGAGAGCAGCTCCCGGTCGCCGGGGCTCAGCCGCATGAACGCCCGGCGGATCCCGTCGCGATCCTCCTCGACCAGGTTCTCGGCCCAGACCGCGAGCTCGGTGCGGAGCCGTACGGCCAGCACGGTCCGCCGGGTCTCCTCCCGCCGCCGGTTGGCCAGCACCCGCCGGGCCACGCCGTAGAGCCAGAGCCTGGCGTCGTGCCCCTCGGGGATGTCGGCCAGCCGGCGCCAGGCCGTGGTGAACGTCTCGGCGAGCGCGTCCGCGGCGTCGTCGGGGGAGTCGGTGCGCCGCCGCACGTAGGCGAGAAGACCCGGATAGTACGCGTTGTAGATCTTCTCGAAGTACGGCTTCGGGTCAGGGGGGACCACGCTGTTCCCTTTCGGCGGGGACTCGTTACCGCTACCTGTCCGGATCCGCCGTTCTGTTACATCTCCGCCGCGATTGTCCTGGCCGAGTTTTCCGCCGTCGAGGCCGGGCTCAGGGCAGCTTCGTCCACACCCCCGGAGCGTGGTCGTCCTTGGGAATCCACAGCGAGGGCTGGCGATCGCTCAGCTCCGGCCTGGCATCAGCCTCCCCGGGGAACCGGCCGGCGGCGTCGGGCCAGAGAACCTCCATGAACGGCAGCGGGGGCTGCCGGTAGAAGTGCAGTGCCGTACCGAACAGCGACCGGTACCAGCTCTCGTCCACGTTTCTGGTGAGGGCGGGATAGCCCCTGATGACATCGTCCCGCTCCTGGTCCGCGACCAGACGGTGGCCGGCCGCGATCGCGTCGGCCAGGGTGTTCAGGCAGCTCTTCATCACCTCGACGCCGAGGCCGAACATCGCCACCTCGGGCGAGCGGAGCGTGTGCCACAGTCCGACGGTGAACGCCCACCCCGGCCCGTCCTCGTCCTCCGGCACCATGATCACTGCCCACCCGTGCTCCCGCACGTGCAGCATGGTGCTCCGGTCGATCTCGTCGAGCTCCACGTCCTGCTCGACGCAGAGAAGACAGTGGCAGGTGAGCTGGTCGAACATGGCCCCGAGCGTAGTGGCCCCGCGACCCGTCACCCCGCCCGCCCCGGCCCGAAACACCTGATGCGGTGACCGCGCACACCATCTTCCCTACCGCTCGTCCATGGCTCCCGGCCATCGGCGGCCCGCTCGGGACGGATCAAGGCCGTAGAGCCGTGACCCGCCTTTCGTTACGAGGGTTCCTCCTTTCGGACCGCCTTTCCGCTCTCCGCTCCCAATGCGTAGAGGGCGAAGCCGATCGCCGCGATCACGGCGCCGACGACCACCTCGTAGCCCCGTAGAAACTCCAGCCGGTTCACCAGCAGCAGATCATGCGCCCAGCGCCACCAGCCCAGCAGGTTGTTGACCGCCCCGCCGACCCCCTGGACGAGGAAGACCACCCCGGCCAGCCTCAGGAATCCCTTCATGGCTCCCAGAATGCCCGAACGCCTTAACCTTTCGCGTCCCCCCTAAGTCGGGTCATCCCTAGACTTTGGTCGCTTTCCACCACAACAGATCCCCATCCGAACCCCGCGCGACGGATGGGGAGGAGAACCGGAATCCGTTCGCGGCGGCCGACGGCTTTGAACGGCGACGGGGATTCGCCGTCATGACCCGCAAAAATACCGACGACGGCTATAAACCCGGAAATGTTAATTCAAAGTGGTTGAGATGGGGAGGGAGTCACGGATGGTGGAGCAGCCTCGGCTCATGCGGACCGGCCGTGCGATGGCGACGGCCACCCCGGTCTCCCGGGTGACCGGGTTCGTCCGGACGCTGGCGTTGGTGGCCGTGCTCGGGCTCGGGTCGCGGCTGCTGGACGCCTACACGGTGGCCAACGCCACTCCGAACACGATCTATGAGCTGGTGCTGGGCGGCGCGCTCGCCGGGGTCGTCGTCCCGCTGCTGATCCGCGCCGCCGCCGACGAAGACGTCGACGAGGGCCTGTTCGCCCAGCGACTCCTGTCTCTGGTGGTCTACGGCCTGACCGCGGCCCTCCGCCCCGGCCGCGCATAGTCCCCCCGACCGCCGGGCCGAGGACGCCCGGCCCCGCGAGCCGGGCCCGCCGCGACGGCGGGCCCGGTGGAACGCGAGGGTCACATCTCGTCGTGGACGATCCGGCCGCGGACGACGGTGCGTAGGCACTGCGGAGCCTCCGCGCCGGCGGCGGGCAGCCGGGTGGCGGGGTCCAGCGTGTCACCGCAGTCCCAGACGGCGACGCCGGCGGGCGCTCCCGGCACCAGGTGGCCGGCTCCGCCGCCGTCCCGCCCGGCGGCCCGCCACCCCCCGGCGGTGTGGGCCGTGAACGCCTCCGCCATGGAGATCCGCTGCTCCGGGACGTGGTGATCGACGGCCGCGCGGATGGCCAGCCAGGGGTTCATCGGCATGATCGGCGAGTCGGAGCTGAGCGCGAGCGGCACCCCGGCGTCCAGAAGGTCGCGGAACGGGTTCATGGCACGTGCCCGTTCCGCGCCGAGCCGCCGCTCGTACATGCCGTCGGCGCCGCCCCAGAAGGTGTCGGCGATCGGCTGGACGCTGGCCGCGATCCCCAGCCGGGCCATGGTGGCGATCATTCCCGAGTCGAGCATCTCGACATGTTCCAGCCGGTGCCGCGCGGCGCGGACCTGGTCGGCCCCGATGCGGTCCGCGGCCTCCTGAAATCCGGTCAGCACCGTGCGGAGCGCGCCGTCGCCGATCGCGTGGAACCCGGCCTGCAGCCCGTGACGCGTGCATTCGAGCACATGCTCGGTGACCTGCTCGACGCTGAGATAGGCGTGCCCGCCGGTCTCGGGATCGTCGCGGTACGGACTGCTCAGGCAGGCGGTGTGGGATCCGAGCGAGCCGTCGGCGAGCAGGTCGCCGGCCAGCCCGGCCAGCCCGTGCCTGCGGGCCACCTCGACCGCGCCGAGCTCTCCCCAGTAGCCGACCACCTCCGGGCAGGGCTCGGCGTCCCTGGCCAGGCCGAGCAGCGAGGCCAGGTCCTCCTCACTGGACAGGCCCGGCATGGCGTTCTCGTGCAGACATCCGACGCCACGTCTCGCCGCCTCGTCGAGGGTGCGGCGCTGGACCCGCCGGCGTTGCTCCGGCGACATGCTGTCGAAGGCGTAGCGTCGGATCGTGTGGTGGGCGTCGAGCCGGACGTACCCGGAAAGGTCGAACCCCGCCTCGGCGCGCGCCTCCGGGACATGGGCCAGCATGGCCGTCGAGACCGTCGCGGAGTGCGCGTCGGTGCGGGACAGGTAGCACACGCCGCCGCCGGTGGCACCGTCCAGTTCGGCCGCGGTGGGCGCGCGCCGCTCCGGCCAGCGGGTCTCGTCCCAGCCGTGCCCGATAAGGATCTCGGCGGGGCGGGCGGCGGCGTGCTCGGCGAGCCGCCGCAGCGCCTCCGCGAGCGACGGGCAGCCGGTGAGGTCCAGCCCGTCGAGCGCCAGGCCGGTCGCCGTGACGTGCACATGGGTGTCGACGAAGGCGGGAGTGACGAGCGCGCCACCGAGATCCACCACCTCGTCGACGGCGACGTCCGCCGGGGCGTCGCCGTCCCGGCCCACCCAGGCGACGGTGTCGCCGTCCAGGATCAGCGCCGTCGCGTCCGGCCGCTCGGGGGCGTGGACGACCCCGCGCCGGTAGAGGACCCGTGTCACGCGTTTCCTCCTCAATGTTCCATGACGGCGCGCAGGAAGTTCTTCGCGCGCGCCGTCCGCGGCGCGTCGAGAACCGCCTCCGGCGGTCCCTGCTCGACGATGCCGCCGTCTGCGACGAGGGCCACACGGTCCGCGACCTTCCGGGCGAAGCGCATCTCGTGGGTGACGATCATCATGGTCATTCCTTCGGCGGCGAGCGCCCGCATCACGTCGAGCACCTCGCCGACCAGTTCCGGGTCGAGTGCGGAGGTCGGCTCGTCGAACAGCATGAGCCGCGGGTGCATGGCGAGCGCGCGGGCGATCGCCACGCGCTGGCGCTGTCCGCCCGACAGGCTGCTGGGGTAGGCGTCGCACTTGTCGGCCAACCCCACCTTGTCGAGGAGCTCACGGGCCTCCTGTTCAACCTCTCCGGGCGGCCGGTGCACGACCTTGGCGGGTCCGACCGTGACGTTGCGGAGCACCGTCATGTGCGGGAACAGGTTGAAGTTCTGGAAGACCATGCCGACGTGCCGGCGGGTCCGGTTGAGCGCGGCCTCGCGGTAGGCGAGCCGCTCGCCTCCGATTTCGACGGTGCCGGCGTCGAGCCGTTCGAGACCGTTGACACAGCGCAGCAGGGTGCTCTTGCCGGCTCCCGAAGGGCCGATGAGCACCACGACCTCGCTCTGGTGCACGTCCAGATCGACGTCCTCGAAGACGGTCAGCGGCCCGAACCGCTTGGTCGCGCCTCTGATCCGTACCAGCACCTCGTTCGTGTCGGCTGTTTGCTCGGCCATCAGACGCCGTACCTCCCCACGCGCTTCTCCATCAGCCGCACCGCGCCGGAGAGCAGCAGCACGATGGCCAGGTAGTAGACGCCGACGATCACGAAGAACTCCAGCGGCCGGAACTTCTCCGCGGCCACGATCTGGGCGGCCCTGAACAGCTCGGCGACGGTGATGAACGCCGCCACCGAGGTGTCCTTGACCGCGATGATGAACTGGTTGCCCAGTGCCGGCAGGACGGTGCGCAGCGCCTGCGGTGCGATGACCAGGCGCAGCGTCGTCGCCTTGCTCATGCCGAGCGAACGGCCGGCCTCGACCTGCCCGGCGGGCACGGACTGGATGCCCGAGCGGTAGATCTCCGCCACGTAGGCCGCGTTGTGCGCGGTGAGGCCGATCACGGCCGCCCAGAACGAGTCGATGGTGACGACCGAGGCGAGGCCGAAGTAGATGATGAACAGTTGCGTTACCAGCGGCGTCCCCCTGATGAGGGCGATGTAGCCGCTGACGAGCATCCGCGGAACTCGCCAGCGGCTTAGCCTGCAGAGAGACAGGAGTGCGCCAAGGACGGCGGCCAGCACGATGGACCAGAGCGCGAGTTGAAGCGTGATCCACAGTGCCCGCAGGAACGTCGGTGCCGTGTCGGCGAAGTCAATGAGCCATTCCACTGCTGGGCTGTCCTCAGGGGGTGGCGATGTCGATGCCGAACCACTGCTGCGAGATCTTGGTGTACGTTCCGTCCGCCTTCATGTCCGCCAGAGCCTTGTTGATCGCCGCGAGCAGCTTCTCGTGCTGCTTGCGGACGGGGATGGCCGCCGAGTTGTCCACCAGTGCCGGGCCGGCCATGCCGACCTGGAGGTTGGCCTTCTTCGCGGTGTAGGCGCCGACGAGCTTGTCGACGATGGCGCCGTCGACGCGCCCGGTGGGGACGTCGTTGAGCGCGTCCATGTCGCTCTCGTACGTCTTCACCTCCTTGACGTTCGCCTTCTTCCTCATCTCGGCCTCGAACGTGCTGCCCAGCGGGACACCGATGACGGCGTTCTTCAGACCGTCGATGGACTGCGCAGGGGAGCCGGACTTCACCCAGAGGAAGGCGCCGGACTTGTAGTAGTCGTCGGAGAAGTCGGCGACCTTGGCACGTTCCGGAGTGTTGGTCATCGAGCCGACGATCGCGTCGTACCGGCCGGACTGGAGGCCCGCCAGCAGGGTGTTGAACGGGCCGGTGGAGGGGTTGGGCTTGAGGTTGAGCCGGTTGGCGACCTCGGTGCCGATGGAGACGTCGAAGCCGGTCAGCTTGCTGTCCTCGTAGAAGCTGAACGGGGCGAGCTGCCCGCTGAGGGCGAAGGTGAACACTCCGTCGGTGACCAGGCCGTACTCGGACTTCGCCGCAGTGGGGGAGCCGCCGTTCGAGGGGCTGTCCGAGGCGCTGTCGGAGCCGCCGCCGAAGCCGGCGCATCCGGTGAGCAGGGTGGCGGCGACGGCGAGAAGGCCGAGCCGGACTCCCAGGGCACCGCCTTGCCGCCGACGCGGCCGACGGGCCTTCGCATCCGGGGCCGCCATGGAATGTGGGCCGTGCTTGGTGCCCGTGCGTAACTGGCTCATCACCGCTGTGCCTCCTGAGGGGTGGAGTTGAATGCGGTATACAAAACTCTGAATACAACCTTGGCGTCAAGACCCCACAGGGGTCGCATAAGTATCGAACCGGACACGGCCCGCGATCCCATGGAGAACGGTGCGTCATCCCAACGGCGACGCACGGAGGTGCACGGCATCGGCGCCCTGACCACGACCCTCCGCCCCGGCCGCGCATAACCTGACCACCGGGCCGGGACCGCCCGGCCCGCGAGATCGTCTCTCCGAGGCCGGTTGAACCACACCGAGCCGACGGTGGCCCGAGGCCGGTAAGGCGTGGCGACACGTGTGGACCTGGCGCAGGCACGCCTCGGTCAGGGGGAGAGCGCCGAGGCCGTACGGCTGGCCATGGAGGCGATCACCGTGTTCGCCCGGAGGGGATCGGCGGCGGGTATGTCCCGGGTGCGCCGGCTCCGCGATCACATGTCTCACCTGGGACGTGCCGCGGCGGCTCGCGAACTGGACGATTTCGTCCGAACATGGAAAGCGTGAGCCCCATCCCGGCTGAACTCGTCGCCCGTGCCACCGTCTCCTACGACGCGCTTCAGGCGGTCGGGGAGACCGTCCACTGGATCGAAGGACGCCCGGACGGGGACGTGCTCGTGCGCTGGACCGCCTCCGAGGGGGTTCGGGACGCCCTGCCGGAGGGCTTTCACGTCGCCTCCCGCGTGCACGAGTACGGTGGCGGCGCGTATCTGGCCACCGAGCGGGACCTCTGGTTCTGCGACGCGGACGACCAGCGGATCCATCATGCCGGAGGCGGTCGGCACCCGGTACCGGTGACGCCCTCTCCGGATTCGCCGTCCGCCCTGCGATACGCGGACCTTCGCCTCCTGCCGGGCACCGGTGAACTCGTCTGTGTCCGCGAGCGGCACGAGGGCCCGGCCGTCCAGGACGTCCACAACGAGATCGTCATCCTGTCGGCCGACGGATTGGCCGAGCCGAGGGTGATCGCCTCCGGCGACGACTTCTCCATGTCACCCGAGCCGAGCCCGGATGGGAGGCGACTGGCCTGGGTGTCGTGGAACGCCCCGCTCATGCCGTGGGACGGCTCCCGGCTGTGGGTGGCGGACATCGCACCCGACGGGAATCTCACCGATGTCCGGCTCGTCGCCGGAGGGGAGGAGGAGTCGGTCTGTCAGCCGCGGTGGAGTCCGGACGGCGTGCTGCACCTCGTCTCCGACCGCTCCGGCTGGTGGAACCTCTACGCCTGGCACGACGAGCGTCTTGATCCGGTGATCACAGGAGAGTTCGAGGTCGCGGCGGCCCCCTGGGAGTTCGGCTACCGCACGTACGTCTTCCAGGGCGACCAGATCACGGCCGTCGTCCAGCGGGGCCCGCGGCACCGTCTGGTGACGAGACATCCCGACGGTTCCCTGGAAACGACGGTCCTGCCGTACACCTCGATCAAGCCCTACCTGGCTGTGACAGGCCGGAAGCTCGCCCTCATCGGCTCCAGCCCCACCAAGCCGCCCACCGTGGTGCTGGCCGATCCGGATGGCACCACCCAAGAGCTCACCGAGAGCGGCCTCCACCTCGATCCGCCGTTCCCGACACAGCCCGAGGCATTCGTCTTCCCCACCCGCGACGGCCGCGAGGCTTATGGCCTCTACTACCCGCCCGCGAATGAGGGCGACCGGCTACCGCCGCTGCTCGTACGCGCTCATCCGGGACCAACGGCGAACTGGCCTCTGCGACTGGACCTCCACGCTCAGTACTTCACGAGCCACGGCTTCGCCGTCGCCGACATCGACTATCGAGGCAGCACGGGGTACGGGCGTGCGTACCGGTTGCGACTCCGCCACCGGTGGGGAGAGGCCGACGCCACCGACTGCGCCGACGCAGCCCTTCACCTGGCATCCACCGGCCGTGCGGACCCCGCACGAATGGCGATCTGGGGCGCCGGCGCCGATGGGTACACCGTTCTGCGCGCCCTGGCGACGACCGACGTGTTCACGGCCGGGATCGCCAGATCCGCCGTGGTCGACCTCAAGACCTGGGGCGGAGCCGCACCCAAGTTCCAGGCCCATCACGCGGATCTGCTCCACAGCGAGCCCTCCTACGGAGCTGACAGGCCCGAACCCGGGATCCGATGCCCACTACTCCTAATCCACGGAGCCGAAGACCGCATAACCCCCCTAACCCAAGCCCAGGCTCTTGCCCAACACCTGGGTCGTATCGAGGTTGTCCCGTAGCTCGTAGAACTTGAAGTGGCGGTCCCCGCCTCGGGGCCTACCTGGTGGTAGGTCTCGGGCAATCGCCAAATCACTCCGAG